>CAXUHE010000027.1:16974-25607 GCA_964250725.1 uncultured Enterovirga sp.
GTGAATCCCTCGCGCGCGGCGGCCGCGGAGCTCGCCGCCAGCCCGTCGGCATCGCGGAAATCGGCGTAGAGGGTCTCGATCGCCTCGACACCCGCCGCCTTGGCGGCCATGAGGCAGAGCGAGCGCACCATCCGGAAGGTGAACGCGAAGGCGCCGCTCTCGTCGCGGTTCGTCGAGGCGCCGAGCGCGGTCGAGAGGTCCTCCGCCCCCCAGGTGAGGCCGTAGAGGCGGGGCAGCGTCTGGTCGCCGAAGCGGCCGATCGAGAACGGCGAGCGCGCGGTCTCGGTCGCGACCGGCAAGATGCGGATGCGGCCGGGCTCGAGCCCTTCGCGCGCCTCGAGCACGTCGAGGCAGTGGCCGAGCCGGACCACGTCCGCCGGACCGTCGATCTTCGGCACCATGATGCCCGCGAGGCCCGTCCGCACGATCCCCGCGAGGTCGGGGACGCCGCCCTCGTCGAGCGGGTTGATCCGCACCCAGTTCTGAGGCCCCCCCTCGGGATCCGCTCCGGCCGGGTGCGCCGAGAGGTACTCAGCCACCATCCCGCGCGCCAGCGCCTTGCGGGCAGGCGCGACCGAGTCCTCGAGGTCGAGGATCAGCGCGTCGGCCCCGGAGGCCTGGCCACGGCCAAGCTTCTTCTCGCTGTCGCCCGGAACGAACAGGAACGAGCGCAGCACCATCATGTCCGGCATCACGCGGCCGGCCGCTTGAGTTGCAGGCCCGAGCGCTTGCAATGCGCCACGAGCTCGTTTCGCTGGTTGAAGGCGCGATGCATGAAGGTCACGATGCCGGCGGTCGGACGCGACTTCGAGGGCCGCAACTCGATCACCTCGCTCTCGACCCGGATCGTGTCGCCGTGGAAGATCGGCTTCGGGAACCGGACCTCGTCCCAGCCGAGGTTGGCGACCGCCGTGCCGAGCGTCGTGTCGCCGACGGAGATGCCCACCATGAGGCCCAGCGTGAAGGCACTGTTGACGATGCGCTGGCCGAACTCGGTCTCGGTCCGGCAATATTCCTCGTCGAGGTGGAGGAGCGCCGGATTATGCGTCAGAGCGCTGAACCAGACGTTGTCGGATTCGGTGATGGTGCGCCGAATCGGATGCCGGAACGTCTGCCCGACCGTGAGCTCGTCGAAATACAAACCCGGCACTGCGCGTCCTCCCTTGAACGGCACGTATAGGTCGGCGCCTTGCGCCGTTCGTGTTTTGGTCGTCCGGATCTGGGCCACCCGGTACGACGGCGTCCGATATAATTCGCTTGCCGATGATACGCTAGCTGTTTAATTTGGAGATGAAGCGTCGAACGTCGGGTTCCCCGGTGTCGAACGCACGACAAGGCCGGATCAACCGGCTCGGATGCGGTCGGTCGACCGTGCGGGAGGACGAGGATGGGTGTCGGCGTGGCCTCACGCGATCGGCGATCGGACCGCGACATCAGCGGCATGCCCGTGCGCCCCGCGACCGACGAGGAGCGTCTCTTCGCCTGGGTCGAGGAGGTCTGCCGCGGGCCGATCAGGTCGAGCACGCAGACGTCGGGTGGCAACCGTGCGCGCTCCTGGGCGATCGACGTCGAGGGTCCGGACGGCGCGACCGTCGAGGTCTTCCTCCGCTACGGGCCGCCGCGCCCCGCGGGCGTCGAGCCCTACACGATCCATCGCGAGGCGCAGGTCTATCGGGCGATCGCGGGCCTCCACATCAGGGCGCCCCGCCTGCTCGCCCAGCACCCCCACATCCAGGCGATCCTGACCGACCGTGCCCACGGCATCGCGGAGTTCCGCCGGCTGAAGGATGCGGACGCCAAGCAGGGCATCGTGCGCGAGCTCATGACGGATCTGGCGCACCTGCACGCCGCGCCGGCCGCGGGCCTGACGCTCGACGGCGGCGGGCAGGGCCGACGGATCGCCGACCACGTCCGCGCCGAACTCGCGATCTGGCGCGCGATGTACGACGAGGTCCGGAGTCCGGACGCGCTTATCGACCTCGCCTTCCGGTGGCTCGACGACAACCTGCCCGACCCGGACGGCGAGGTGGTGCTCGTGCATGGCGACGCAGGCCCGGGCAATTTCCTGTTCGAGGGCGGACGCCTCACCGCGCTGATCGATTGGGAGCTGGCCCATCTCGGCGACCCGATGGAGGACCTCGCGTGGTTCTCGATGCGCTGCGTCATGGAGCCCGTGCCCGATTTCGCGCGCAGCATCCGGGACTACGAGATCGCGGCCGGATCCCCCGTCGACCGCGCGCGCATCCTCTACCACCGCGTGCTGGTCTCGACCCGCGTGGTCGTGATCCGCCACCGCAACGTCACGGGCGAGCCTGCCCACGCCATCGTGTCGCGCGCGCTCAATCGCCGGCTCCTGGTCGAATCACTGTCGGAGGCGAGCGGCGTCTCCGTCGCGTGGCCGGCCCCGATCGAGGCCGCACCGACGGAGCGCGAGGCGCTCTACGCCCGGGTGCTCGACGACCTGCGCGACGTCGTGGTGGCGCGCTCGACGGACGGTCAGGTCATCGCCAAGGCGAAGAACGCCGCCAAGGTGGTCAAGTACCTGGAGGCCTGGGACCGGGTCGGCGCCCTCGCGGAGATGGCCGAGCGGGAGGCGCTGTCGCGCCTCATGCACGGTTCGGCCGGGGCCGGCCTGGCCCATCAGCGCGACGCGCTCGCGGGCGTCCTGCGGGACGGGGACGTCGGCTTCGCCGAGGCGCTGGGCTTCTTCGCGGGTCAGGCCGCCCGCGACGCGCAACTCGCCTCGGGGGCATCCGGCGGCATCGCGGGCCGGCACTACCCCGCGCTTCCGCCCGCGCTTCCGCCCGCGCTCCCGCTCGAGGACGACCGATGAGCACGTTCACCGCCCGGGACGACGACTTCCACTTCACCGAGATGGGCGACCGTTGGTGGATGACGGAGACGAGCTGGTTCTCCTTCTGCAATCCTCAGGAGAAGCTCGGCGGCTGGCTCTACACCATGGCGCGGCCGAACATCGGCACGGTGGCGGGCGGTGCATGGATCTGGGACGACACGGCGCACCTGCCCTGGGAGGTGCTCTACAACGCGAACTACACGGCGCTCCGCCTGCCGCGCGACCAGGACCTCTCCGATATCAAGCTCCCGACCGGCGTCTCGATCAAGGCGGTCGAGCCCACCATGGCCTACGATCTCGGCGTCGAGGACGGCGAGACCTGCCGGCTTCGTCTGCGCTTCCAGGGCGTCATGCCGCCGCGCCCGTTGCGCAAGGCCGGCTCGCCGTTCGGGGGGGCGTCCCATTTCGACCAGTTCGGGCGCGTCACGGGCGAGGTGAGCCTGGGCGACCGGGTGGTGCCGATCGACTGTCTCGCGGCGCGCGACCGCTCCTGGGGGCCGCGGCCGGAGCATCGGCCGAAGAAGAGCGCCTACGTGACCGGCATCGCCAGCGAGCGCGATGCCTTCCTGTGCACCACGAAGTGGAGCGGCGACGTCGAGGAGATCGCCTACGGGTTCATGATCCGCGACGGCGAGGCGGCGGACCTCGTGTCCGGGCGCCGACACGTGGAGCGCGACCCTGCCGAGAACTGGGTCACGCGCATCACGATCGAGGGCCGGGACGAGCGCGGCCGCACGCTGGAGGCGGTCGGGAGGCGGCTCTCCGGCATCATCATCAACCGCCACAGCTTCATCGACTCGAACGGCCTCATCGCCTGGACGATCAACGGACAGGCGGGGCACGGCGAGGACCAGGACATGTGGCCCGTCCACGATTGGGCGGCGTTCCGGCGCGCCCAGCGCGAAGCGGCCTGACGCGCAGGATGAGCCAGAGCTTGACCAGCCAGACATTGCCGCTCGACGGGGTGACCGTCGTCGACCTCAGCCAGATCTATAACGGGCCCTACGCGACGTTCCTGCTCGCGACCGCGGGCGCGACCGTCATCAAGATCGAGCCGCCGGGCGGCGAGTCGCTGCGCCGGCGCGGCGTCGTGGGCGGCGCGGCCCTCCCGTTCGCGATGCTGAACGGCTGCAAGCAGAGCCTCCAGCTCGATCTGAAGAGCGAGGCCGGCAAGGAGGTCCTGCGCGACCTCGTGCGCGAAGCCGACATCCTGGTGGAGAATTTCGCGCCGGGCGTCATGGAGCGGCTAGGCCTCGGGGCGGCGGCTCTCCAGGCGATCAACCCGCGCCTGATCTATGCCCAGAGCTCCGGCTTCGGCTCGACCGGACCCTACCGCGACTATCCGGCCATGGACCTGACCGTGCAGGCGATGGCGGGCGTCATGAGCATCACGGGCTTCCCCGACCGGCCGCCGGTCAAGGCGGGGCCGGCTCTGTGCGATTTCTTCGCCGGCACGCATCTCTACGGCGCGATCGTGACCGCGCTCTACGAACGCGAGCGGACGGGCATCGGCCGGCAGGTCGAGGTCGCGATGCTGGACGCGGTCTATCCCTCGCTCTCCTCCAGCCTCGGCCTCCACTTCGGCACGGGCGGGGACGTGCCGACGCGCACCGGCAACCGGCACGGCGGCCTCGCGGAGGCGCCCTACAACGTCTACCCGACGCGGGACGGCTACATCGCGATCATCTGCGTCGGCGATACGCATTGGCGCTCGCTCCTTGCCGCGATGGAGCGGGCCGACCTCGCGGAGGACCCGCGCTTCGCCTCCCTCAAGGACCGCGTCGCGCATGTTGACGAGATCGACCGGGTCGTGTCGGCCTGGACGCAGGATTTCGACAAGCAGGACCTGTTCGAACTCCTGCAGCGTCACCGCGTGCCGTGCGCGCCGGTGCGCGATCTCGCCGAGGTCGTGGCCGACCCTCACATGCACGCGCGCGGATCGCTGCAATGGCAGGATCATCCCGATCTCGGGCGCATCGTGGTCCCGCACTCGCCGCTGCGCTTCCACGGCAGCGAGCTGCGCCCGCTGGACCCCAGCCACCGCCTCGGCGCCGACGCGGATCGCATCCTTGCCGACCATGCGGGGCGCGATCCGGATGCCGTCGCGGCCCTGCGGCGGGACAAGGTGATCTGACGATGGACGGTCAGCGGACGGGCGGCATCGTGGGGATCGATGTCGGCGGGACCTTCACGGACCTGTTCTTCTCGCGCGACGGGCTCGGCGTCGACCGCGTGCTCAAGGTTCCGTCCACGCCCGACGATCCCTCGCGTGGCCTCGTGGACGCGCTCGCGGCGGCCGGCGTGCGGCCGGACGACATCGACCTCATCGTACACGGCACGACCATAGCGACGAACGCGGTGATCGAGCGCAAGGGCGCGCGCTGCGCGCTCGTCACCACGCGCGGGTTCCGCGACATCCTGGAACTCGGCCGCCGCGACCGGCAGCGCATGTACGGCCTCACGGGCGTGCAGAACCCGCTGATCCCGCGCGATCTGCGCTGGGAGGTCGACGAGCGCCTCGACCATCAGGGCCGCGTCATGCTCGCGAACAACGTCGGATCGGCGACGCTGTCGGGGAAAGAATGCACGGCGAACATGACGCACTGGACCTTCGACACCGCCATGCTGGCGCGCAGCGTGGGGACCGCGCTCTACGCGTCCGGCGGCGACAGCTGGTTCTTCGTGCGGGCCGACTACGTGTTCGGCAAGGCGTTGCGGGACGATGCGGCGGCGATCGTGGAGGCGAAGGGCGGGCGTGTCGTGGGGGAGGTGGCGGTGCCGCTGGGCACGACCGATTTCGGCTCAGCGCTGCTTCGCGCGCAGCAATCGGGCGCAAAGGTCGTGGCCCTGGCGCTCGCCGGCAACGACCTCCTCAACTGCCTCAAGCAGGCGGCCGAATTCGGCCTGACCGGGAGCCGTCAGACCGTCGCGGCCCTCATCATCTACATCCAGGACATCAAGTCGCTCGGACTTCCGACCGCCAAAGGCACGCGGCTGACGGAGTCGTTCTACTGGGATTTCAGCGACCGCACCCGAGGCTTCACCCGCCGGGTGATCGATGCGATGGGTGGGAAACCTCCGAACATGGGACAGGCGGGCGCATACTCGGCCGTGCTGCACTACCTCAAGGCCGCGGCGGATCTCGGCCCAGCGGTCGCCAAGGCGTCAGGTCGCGCGACGGTCGAACGCATGAAGCAGTTGCCGATCGACGACGACGTGCTGGTCGGTGGGCGCGTCCGCCCGGACGGTCGGGTCGTCAGCGACGTGCACCTCTTCGAGGTGAAGCGGCCCGAGGAGAGCCGAGGGGAGTGGGACCTCTACAAGTTGGTCTCGACGCTCGGCCCCGACCAGGCTTGGCGCCCGATGAACGAGGGCGGGTGCCCCCTGGTCAGAACCTGACACGTTCAGCCTCCATGTACGTCGACAGCCGGCCCAGGGGCGATCCGCCGTGGATGGCACATGGACAGGCGCCGGTGAGTGGCGGTGCCATTGACCAGGATGGAACGGGACGTAGCCCGCCAGCCTCGTCCAGCGCCGCGCGTCCGCAATCTCCAGCCGACATATCGCGAGCGCCGCATCACTCGGCTGATCGCGGCCGATCCGTCTCGCCGATCTCATCGATGCTGGAACGGTCCTCCAGGCCGGATCTCCGGCTTCGCTTGAGCAACGTCGACATACCCTCCATGTCCGCCCCATCAGGGCCAATCGGCCGTGATCCTGAACCCAAACCTACGTTCTTCAACGCTTTCGAAAGATCACGGCCCCGCCGATCATGATGTCGTGCATCGATGCCGGCGAGAAGATGTCCTGATCCAGTCGATCGATCAGAGCCCGTGCCCACTCTGGTAGGGAGGACAGTTCGAGATTTCGGAAGTTGGTCAGCATATACGTAAACTGCCCCCTGAACTTCCCAGGTCCACCCCCTTCGAGAGCGTAGGCGATCAACTCGGCCCCACATTCGTCAGCGATCTGCTGCAACGTCCAGCGGGGAAACACCCATTTGTCATCGAGGTCACGCCATCCAGACTTACTGTCGCGCTTGATCTGCAGGTCCAACGCCTCTGCCAAGTGAGGCAACCACTCGATCGCGTCGCTCGTCTCATCTCGTCGCTTCGGCAACGATGTCCAGGCATAGCATTCGTATCAAGGAGTAGCCAAGTTCAAAGGGCTCGAAGAAGATGGCGCAACCTTTGTGTTTCAGCATGCGAGTTGCCGCTTTGACGAACAATCTCGGATCAGACAAATGATGACGTATCGCGGAGCCGACGGCGAGGTCGGCTATGCCGTCGCGGATATAGGCTTCTGCGCATCCATCGCGACGAGCAGGTATTGCTCGTCCAGTCCACGTGCGTCGACAAGCCGTTTGGCGATCGCGAGCAGATTCGGACTTATGTCACTGGCTATGATCGACGATTTCGGTAGAAGCTCGAGCAGGGGAAGTGTTCCGTTCCCGAATCCGCATCCATACTCGACGATGAGTGAGGCATCCGTAATCCCATCTTCCGAAACGCTCCCGCGAACAGCGTCTTCCAGTAATCGAAATCCTGGTGCTTGACGTAGTGATCCTCGGCGTCCTCCAGAAACGCTGCATTCACGCCTTCGCGCTTCTGCCCGATCTCTGCCTTCGGCGTAAGGACCCCGGCGAATGCCCTGTCCTCGGCCATGCCGAGGTCGATGAGCTGGTCGGTGAAATGACAAGCGAGACGATGCATGAGCGCCAGCCTTGGAGACTATCAGGAAGGATCGCAGATGACTTGCGGCGAAGCCGAGAGCAAAGCCGAACGATCTACGAGGCGCTCTGCGCTTCCACGAAACTCTCCAGCACCATCTTGCGTCCCGCCTTGTCGAAATCGACCGTGAGCTTGTTCCCGTCCACCGACGCGACCGTACCGGGGCCGAACTTCATGTGCAGCACCCGGTCGCCCGTCGCGTGGGGCGAGGCCGCGCCGGTCGACTTCGCCAGGATCTCGCCCTCGATCAGCTGCGGACCCTTGCGGCCGCGCGACGAGGTGCCGAAGCCGCGCCCATAGGCGGAGGCCTCCGCGAAGGCTTCGCCGGCCGTCCTCTGCCGCGTCTGCGCACGCTGCCAGCCCGGCGTGTCGTAGGAGGAGCCGAACGGTGTCATATGCTCGAAGCGCGAGCCCGTGCGGGCCGAGTAGGCGGCCGGCGCCTCCGTCACCTCCACATGCTCCTCGGGCAGTTCGTCGATGAAGCGCGACGGCATGGTGGTGTTCCACATGCCGTGGACGCGCCGGTTCGTGGCGAAGTACAGCTTCGCGCGCAGCTTCGCGCGGGTCAGCCCGACATGCGCGAGGCGGCGCTCCTCCTCCAGCCCCGCGCGGCCGCTCTCGTCGAGCGCGCGCTGCGAGGGGAACAGCCCCTCCTCCCAGCCGGGCAGGAACACGGTCTCGAATTCGAGCCCCTTCGCGGCGTGGAGCGTCATGAGGCTGACGCGCTCCTGCCCCTCCGTGTCGCTCGCCTCCATGACGAGGGAGATGTGCTCGAGAAAGCTCGCGAGGTCCGGGAACTCCTCCATGGAGCGCACGAGCTCCTTCAGGTTCTCGAGCCGTCCGGCGGCGTCGGCCGACTTCTCCTTCTGCCACATGTCCGTGTAGCCGGATTCCTCCAGGATCTGCGCCGCGAGGTCGTGGTGGGCCGTGCGGTCCATGAGGCCGCGCCAGCGCTCGAAGCTCGCCATGAGGCCGCGCAGCACCGAGCGCGGCTTCGGCTTCATCTCGTCCGTCTCGACGAGGAAGCGCGCCGCCTGCATCAGCGGCAC
>CAXUHE010000028.1:0-25555 GCA_964250725.1 uncultured Enterovirga sp.
CGCGCTACATGGCGAAGGAGCTGGGCGCCCGCGGGATCGCGGTCAACACGGTGGCACCGGGCGCGATCGAGACGGATTTCGGCGGCGGCGCCGTCCGGGACAACCCGGACATCAACAAGCTGTTCGCAGACATGACCGCGCTCGGCCGTGTCGGCCTGCCGGACGATATCGGTCCGATGATCGCGACCCTGCTGACCGCCGACAATCGCTGGGTCAACGCGCAGCGGATCGAGGTCTCCGGCGGCCAGGGCATCTGACTTCCTGGCACTCTCACGTCTGCCGCCTCAGGCGGCTCGCATAGCTGTAGCGATCCGCCGGGTGGATGCTGAGCGACACCTCGGCCATCGAGTTCGGGCTGAGGATGTATTGTCGGCGGATCGCGAGCGCCGGGCTCCCGGCCTCGGCCTTCAACGCGTCGGCGACGCGATCCGGCACGCCGGTCGCGGTGATGTCCTGGCGGATCTCGCCGATGCGGCGGCCTGAGATCGTCTCGACCAGCGTGCCGTAGGTCCCGGCATGGCCCTCCAGCCGCGCGCGGACCTCGTCGCCGAAAGCCGCGTCGATATACACGTCCGTCCAGGTCGATACCATTACGAGGCGCAGCTGATTGTCTCGGAGAAGGCGGACAGGTGCCCGCCTACGCGCGATCCCTGAGCCTGGCGCGCTACGACGATGCGGCTCTCATGGCGGAGCTGGCCGCATCGTCGAGCCGGGGCGTGTTGCGAGGTCTTCGCCCTCGACCTCAGCGGCTCGACCGGCGACCGCGTCGTGCCGCTCGCGACGGTCGAGAGGGTGTCCGCGCCGGAGATGGTTCGGGCAGGGCTCCGGCAGGCGATCTTCGACGGCGCCTTCGCGGCTGGCGAGCAGCTCCGGCAGGACGATCTCGCCGCGCGGTTCGGCACCGGTCGCATCCCGGTCCGTGAGCCCTGCCGAACAGGTTGGCGCTCTCGTAGCGCTGGTCGGCGGGCTGGCGGGGCCGCGTTCCCCGCTTCGCCCACGGGCGCACGAGACGTTCTTCTGGCCGATGCGGGCTTCGCCCCCAGGGTGGGTTGCGTCGGAAAGTGGTCTAGTCCGGTCGTGAAGCCACTCTGCGTGAGCCCAAAGTTGCTCCAGAACGGGTCGCAGCAGTTGAGGATAATCGGATGGCAGCTCATGTTATGACTGAGCGTCATCATGCCACCGGCGATCCGCTCGGGCATACCATGTCGCGGCAAGCATGAATGATGTGATGGAGCGGGTCGAAGTCGCAGTCGTCGGGCTCGGCGCCATGGGCAGCGCCGCGCTCTACCAGCTCGCGAAACGCGGCGTTCGGGCAGTAGGTCTCGATCAGTACGCTCCGCCCCACCGATCGGGCTCGAGCCACGGCGAGACCCGAATCACCCGCCAGGCGGTCGGGGAGGGCGAGGCCTACGTGCCGCTGGTATCGAACTCCCACCGGATCTGGCGGGAACTGGAGGCCGAGACCGGCGACACGCTGTTCACCGCCTGCGGCGCTCTCCTGATGCAGCCGGAAGGTCAGGCCTCGCATCTCGGCATGGCGAACTTCGTCGGGCGATCCATCCGGGCGGCCGATCGTTTCGGCATCCCGCACGAGGTCATCGGCGGGGCCGAGGTGGCTCGGCGTTTCCCGCAATTCCTGGGGCTCACGGGCACGGAGACGGCCTATTACGAGCCGGGCGGCGGGTATGTGGCGCCGGAGCGCTGCATCGCGGCCCAGCTTCGCCGCGCCGCCGAGCTCGGGGCCGAGATCAGGACCGGCACGGAGGTGCACGCGTTGGAGCAATCCGACGCAGGCGTCGTGCTGGAGACGGCTGGAGGCTCGGTCCTCGCCGATCAGGTGGTGGTCTCCGCTGGCGGCTGGGCCGCGCTCCTGCTGGGCTCGCCTTTCGACCGCTTGCTGAAGGTGAACCGGCAGAAACTGCACTGGTTCGGGTTGTCCGATCGTGAGGCCTACGGGCCCGATGCGCCCATCTTCATCTGGATGCACGGGACAGGCGACCACGACTATTTCTACGGGTTCCCCCCGCTCCCGGGTGAGGACCGGATCAAGGTCGCGAACGAGTGCAACTCTCCAGGCAGCACCCCCGACGCGATCGACCGCACCGTCAGCCAGGCGGAATCGGCCGACATGTATCGCCGGCACGTCGCGGGACGCCTCGCCGGAGCGATGCCGGACGCGGCCGACGCGGCGGTCTGCCTCTACACGATCACGCCCGATCGCGGCTTCATCATCGACCGTCACCCCGAGAAGGACAGGGTGTTCGTCGTCTCGGCCTGCTCGGGACACGGCTTCAAGCACTCCGCCGGCATCGGGGAAGCGGTAGCCGAGGCGATGACGACGGGGGCGAGCGGGGTGGATCTCAAGCCGTTCTCGGTCGCGCGCTTCGGCTGAGCGGCGCCCCTATCGTCAGTCGTCGCGCGCGAGCAGCTTTGCATCGCCGGCCACGCAGCCCATGCCGCGCGCGGCCTCTTGCAGGGCGGGATCGACATTGGTGATCGCCGCGTAGGTGTTCCGGATGATCGGCAGCTGCGCGTACAGCACGAGGGCGATCAGGGCCGGCAGGTAGCCGATGCCCTGGCCGATCAGCGACAGGACCGGGATGAGCAGGCCGAACAGCGCGATCGACGGGACCGTGATCATGATGGAGGCCGCGTAGAGCACGGCGTTCGCGGCGCGGGGGTTCGGCGTGATCGCGATGCCGGTCGGAACGGCCGTGCAGATCGCGATGGCGATCGAGGCGCGGACGAGCGACACGTGCTCCAGTGTGCGAGCCAGGATCACGGACCAGTTCGCCACCATGAAGGCGAGTGTTTCCAAGTCGTCTCCGCCGCTCGGGACGTCCGACCAGACCGCGCACACGCCCGGCGGCAGCAGGGCAAGGTCGAGCGGGCACCGGCCCTACCCGCTTCGCGGCCGGTAACCCGCGTCCCTCATCGCGGTGAGGTTCTGCCGGCTGACCGGCACCGTGAGGCCGGTCGGGAGGACGAGGCGCCAGGACTGGCCGTGCCGCTGCGGCCGGGCCTCCGCGCCGGCCGCCAGCCAGAACGAGCGGTGCGGCTGCCAACCGGCCGATGGTCCGAGCGCCTCGGCGGCGTCGCGCAGCCGCATCAGGATCAGCGTCGAGCCCCCGTCCGTGTGGACACGCAGGTAATGGTCCTCGGCCTCGAGCGCGAGGAGGCGCCCGTCCGCGAGCTGCGGCGCGTGGCGGCGCAGGAAGAGCGTGCCCGTGTCGATCTCGGGCGCGGGTGCCCGGCCGTCATCCGCCCACGACACGGTGGTACCCGAACCGCCGAACAGCCCGCGCCGCGCGAAGGCGATCACGAGGCCGAGCAGGAGGGATTGACCGTAGAGGACAGGCAAGAACGGGACGGTGTCGCCGGCGAGCCGGAACGCCACCACCATGCAGGCGGTCGCCGGGACGGAGGCGAGGAGGACGGCGAGGGCGAACGGCATGGGCGAGGCCGCGAAGCGCGCCTCGCCCATGCGACGCCGGACGCCGAGGATGATCAGCGGGGCGCAGACCTCCCAGCCGAGCGTGCAGGACGTGATCTCGGCCAGTCTGTCGAGGCCGGGTAGCCGCCAGGCGCCGCCCGGACCCGCGATCGCGAGGGTGCAGATCGTCAGTGCGGCGAGCGCGACTCGCCTCGCGGCGGGCGGGCCGCTCAAGCCCGCCAGCAGGTCCCGTTGCCGGTTCCGGATCGAGAGGCTCGACATGGCGCCGTCCGTTCACGCGTCGTGAGCCGATTTTAGCAGCCGTCCGCGCATTCCGCACGCCGTTCGCGAAAGACGCCCTGCCCGCACGCTTCGGCTTTTGCCAGAAGTCTCCCGCTCCGCGCCGGACGCGCCCATGTCGTTCATCCTCGCCATGCTGACCCACACGCCCGTCACCGTCTGGGCGCTCCTCGGCTACCTCGTCTGGCAGGGCGCGCTCTCGCTCCGGCCGCGCGAGCAATCCGTCCTGCGCATGCTGGTCGTGCCGGCGATCTTCGCCGCGAACGGCCTCTTCCCGATCGTGCGCGAGCCCGCGGTCGATCTCCGACCGGTCCTGGCTTGGGCGGCCGGCGCGGTGCTCCTCGTGCCGGTCGGCCTCGTCACGGGTCCCGTGCTGCTCGGCGTCGATCGCCACCATCATCTTGTCACTCGCGCCGGGAGCGCGGTCCCGCTCACGCGCAACCTCGTTCTGTTCACGCTGCAGTACGGGCTCGCTGTCGCGACCGCGCTTCGCCCGGAGGATCGACCCCTGCTCGCGCTGGCCGGCCACGCCGTCTCGGGCGCCTCGATCGGCTACCTCGCGGGCTGGGCGGTGACGTTCCGGCGACGCTATCGGGCTGTCACGTGAGCGTCGGCAAGGAGATCGCCCGTCCCGGACGACGGCTCGACCTTGACTGGCTGCGCATCGCGGCCTTCGGGCCGCTGATCCTCTATCATGTGGGCCTGCTCTACGTACCCTGGCCCTACCACGCGAAGAGCCGCCATGCCGTGCCCGCGCTCGAGCCGCTCCTGCTCGCGATCAACCCGTGGCGGCTCCTGCTCCTGTTCCTCATCTCGGGTGTCGCGACGCGCTTCATGAGCGCGGCGGTCCCGCCCGGCCAGGCCGGTGAACTGAGCGCCGCGATACCGGTGGCGGCGTTCACGGCCGCTCACGACTGCGCGTTCTGGGACGAGATCCGCTGAAAGATTATGAACAGGGGCGATCAGGCAGCAAGGTCTCGTTGATGACATGCGATTCAAATCGCGTCCGTCAGCCAGTCTGCTTTCGCGGGGCACTTATGTGTGACTTGGCCAACCTGTTCCCAGCCGCGCCCAGTGCGATCAGCAGCGACGTACCGAGAAAAACTGCGCGCATGCCGAGATGTCCGCCGACGAAGCCACCCGCCACAGGTCCGGCGACCTGACCGACGAACTGGGCGGACACGGAGTACCCGAGCATGCGTCCGACGGCATGCTCCGGCACGGAGTGGCGGATGACCGCCGCGATACAGGGCAGGAGACCGCCGAGGGCCAGTCCCATCGCGAAGCGAAGGGCGATGAGCTGCCAGGCAGCGGTGACGAAGGCTTGCGGGATCAGAAGAACCGCCGAGGCGGACAGGCAGCCGACGACCACCGACCAATGACCGACGCGGTCGGCTAGTTTTCCAAGACGCGACGCGGACAGGATGCTCCCTAGTGCGCCAGCCGACATGACGAGCCCGGACACGAAGGTAATCTGTCCCGGCTCGACGAACTGCGACACGTAGACTGTCAGAATCGGCTCGATCGACATGTTGGCAAAGAGGAGCAGCATGCCCGTGCACAGCATGACGATCAGCGGCCCCTTGTCCGGGACATCGGACCAGCCGCTAGAGGCATCGTGGCGCGCGCTCATGGGTGGCCTTGCATCTTCCTTGACGAGGACGGCGGTTGCCAGGAACGCGACAAAAATGACTGCTCCGGCGGCGAAGAACGTTGCGCGAATGCCGATCAAAGGCGGCAACGTTCCGCCGATAAGCGGGCCCGCCAAGTTGCCAGCCATGATGCCGGAGGCGAGACATCCGAGAGCCCAGCCTGAACGATCCCTCGGTGTCTGGGTCGCGACCAGCAGCATCGATCCCGAGGAGTAGCCGCCGAGGAAACCCGCCAGCAGCCGCAGCGCCACCAGTTGCCAGACGGTCTGGGCCACCCCGATGAGCGACATGGCGACCGCCATGCCGAGGCTTGCGCGGATCAGCATGAGCTTGCGGCCGTAGCGATCTCCGAGACGACCCCACAGCGGAGCGACGGTGGCAGCGGCGAAGAAGGTGGCCCCGTAGGCGATGCCGGACCATTGTATGATCCCGGCCGGATCGGTCTCCCCGAGCTGCTCGACATAGAGCGGGAGAAAAGGCAGCAGCAGGGTCATCGCGACGATCGTCGTGAACGACCCGAACATGCTGACGGCGAGATTCAGTCGCCAATACCGTGCGCCGTCGCTACCGGATGCTTGCGCGCCGGTGACCGCGCTTTCAGCATCGGACATGGTCGCTGACCTTTCGGTAATCCGTGTTCAACGGTCTCGCCCGCTAGCGTCCCGCCCCGATCGACGGTTGGTGGCAGCGACGAGGCGGCGTACGCGCCACCGTTGGGCTTGTACGTTGGTCGGGGATCCTCGAACCTCGTTATCACTCAATCGGGTGGACTGCCCCGTTCGCGGCGATCGCATCCGATAGCCTGACCGTTCGACATGCCATCTCGGCATGGAGCCGCTCGACCATGCGCCCGTTGAGCGAGATCACGCCGATATCACTGTTCTCGGGACGAGCGAACGCCGCGAGGATAGCGCGGGCCGTCTCGACCTCTTCGGCCGCCGGCGCGAAAACCTCATTCGCGATCTCGATCTGGCTCGGATGGATCAGGGTCTTTCCGTCGAACCCGAGATCGCGTCCCTGCTCACATTCGGCCCGGAACCCGTCGATGTCGACGAGATCATTATAGACGCCGTCGATTGCATCCAGGCCGAAAGCGCGGGCACCTGCGAGCGCGATTGCCAGCCAGGGTAGCATCGTGCGACGTCCAGGCACCATTCGGGCGCGCGTCTCTTTGGCGAGATCGTTGGTGCCGAGTACCAAACAGGAGAGTCGCGAGGAATCCTGAGTCGCCTCCGCGGCGATCGCCTCGATACGCAGGATCGAGAGCGGCGTCTCGATCATCGCCCAGATCCGCATGGCATCCGGCGCGCGCTCTGTCGCGAGAACGCTACTCGCCGCCGCGACGGTGTCGCGATCCATCACCTTGGGAATCAGCACGGCATCCGGGCCCGCGGCGGCCGCCGCGACGAGATCGTCATGTCCCCACTGCGTGTTCAGGGCGTTGATGCGGATCACGACCTCGCGAAACCCGAACCCGCCGGCTTTGACGACGTCACAGACTTGGCTGCGTGCTGCCTCCTTCGCGGACGGTGCGACTGAATCCTCAAGGTCGAGAATGATCGCGTCAACCGGAAGCGCCTTCGCCTTCACCAGCGCACGAGAGTTCGAGCCCGGCATATAGAGGACCGAGCGGCGCGGACGATCGGTGTTCATTCGGTTGGCCCTGTGAATTCGGCATTGGCGGCCAGGATCATGTCGCGACACCGGCCCTTCCCGGGGCGGGTGTCTCCAAAGGCTGCCGGGCACGTCTCCACCTCATGCCCGGTCTGACGGTGTCGCAACATGACGCGTTCACTTCATGTCTCAAGCACGTTGAAAGACAATCATTGTGAGGCGTGAACACGCATGTTCAGAGGAAGCTAATGCGACGTGTGACATGGAGATCGAGAGAGAGATCTATGAAGCAGCCCGCGAAAGATGATGTCCTGAATCGTCGGCAACCAGGCTTTTCATGGCATGGCCCATGACGATCATACGGCCGATCATCAATCGTGTGAATTCATCGAGCGACGTCAACACACGCTGTCGCGTCTCTCCCTGCGGCAGACGCGATCCGGGTGGCAGCGTAGCTGCGAGTTCGGCGGCGTATGTCCGGCCCACCGCGAGCACGCGTTCCTGTGCGTTCCCGAACGCTCCGGAGCGATGATCCGGGCCGAGCGCTGTATGCGTCATCGCCAGGAAGACCGGCCAATGCGCGAGATGCCGGTAGAGGCTCGCGGTGGCCGCGTTGTCACCAAGCCGGCCGTAACCGTCGAGGTCTCGAACGACCTGCAATACGGCCGGCGACAGTTCCGACAATCCCGGGAGGTGCGGCGCGGTGCGCCCCCGCGTCGTCGTCGTACTCGGGACGCCAGTCGGTGCAACTGCCGGTGCGACCCGGCCGATGACCGCATCCCCTCGCAACAATTCTACAGCGACGAGAAGACCCAGGAGATTGACGCCGTTCGCGTTGTTGTACTCGTCGATCAGCGTCGCGATCTCTCGTCGCTCTCCGGCGCCCAGTCCGGCGCAGTCCCAAACGTGATCCGGAACCGGCACGATATCCGGTAAGGCAATCGCATCACGCAGACTGGACAGCCTGCCGAGCAGTTCTCCCGACACGTAAAGCGGCTTCAATGCATTCCAGGTGGGCGCGAGCCCGCCCGAGATGGTGGCCAAGTGCCGCCAGATGAGATTGACGAAAGGAACGCCGAGCGTTGCACGCAGGTCCGCGAAGACATCTGCCGTCTCACCGGTGGCGTCTTCTTCGCGAATGGCTGGGATCGGGTCCGCGCCGGTCACGCGGCACGGTCCTGGCGATCGGCTTGTTTCGCTGTGCCGCTACGTGCCGCGATGGCGCGGTGCCGTCCGAGCAGGGCGTCAGCGAGCTTGGCATGCGCCATGTCGACCAGCATGCCCTTGTGGCCGACCGCGCCAGCCCCGTCGGTGATGGACCGCTGCAGCGCCGCCTCGATCTCCTCGGCCATCTGCACCTGTGCGGGTGAAGGCGAGAAGACGTCGTTGGCGATCGCCACCTGGGAGGGATGAATCGCCCACTTGCCCTCGAAGCCGAGCGCTGCGGCGCGCTCGCAGCTATTCCGGAAACCTTCGAGATCGTCGAAATGCGCGTAGGGTCCATCGATCGGCCGCAGGCCATAAGCCCGGCAGGCATTGGCGATGCGGGCCAGCGCGAAGTGCCACTGATCGTTCCAGTGTCGGGTGCGGGGCTCGGCACCGTGGCTCAGAACGGCGTAGTTTGGGCTGGGTTCACCGAAGGCGGTGTCGAAGGTACGCATCTCGACCGAGTAATCGCCAACGCCGAAGATCATGCCCTCCAGCCGATCGGAGGAAGCTGCGATCTCCTCGACATGCGCGACGCCTCGCGCCGTCTCGATCAGTACCTCGATCCCGACCTGCTTCTCGCGGCCGTGTTCGCGCTCCAGGCCGGCCAGCAGCTGTTCGACAAACTGCACGTCGAACGCGGAGCCGGCTTTTGGAAGCAGGATGAGGTCGAGCCGCTCCGCGCCCGAGACCACGTCGATGATGTCGCGATGCGCCCAAGGGGTACCAAGATCGTTCACACGCAGCGCCAACGTCTTGTCACCCCAATCGAGCTCGTTCAGTGCCGCGATCGCGTTGCGGCGTGCCACGTCCTTCTTGTCCGGCGACACCGCGTCCTCGAGGTCAAGAAAGACGAAGTCGGCCGGGCCCGCCGCCGCCTTCGCGAAGAAGCGTTCGGAGGTCGCCGGGACCGCGAGTTCCGAACGCTGCAGGCGGAAAGGCCGGTTCGGCGGGACGTCGCGCATCATGAGCTCTCTTATCAGACGTCTTCGAGCTGACGCAGATCCTCAGGCACCTCGCCGAGGAAGAGTCGCTTGACGTTGTCGTTGTCGAGCATGGCTTTGGCCTCGCCTTCGTAGGCCACCTGCCCGGAATGCATGACATAGCCATAATGCGCGACAGCGAGAGCCCGCGATGCCTTCTGCTCGACCATGACGACCGTCAGCCCGGTCGCGCAGAGCTCGGTCAGCTTCTCGAACACGATGTCGACGAGCTTGGGCGACAGGCCGAGCGAGGGCTCGTCCAGAATGATCGTGGTCGGGTCGGTGATGAGCGCGCGGGCGATCGCCAGCATCTGCTGCTCGCCACCGCTCATGGTGCCGGCCTGCTGGGTCAGTCGTCGCCCGAGTACGGGAAACAGCACCAACAGCCGCTCGATGGCGGCGTTGATCCGCGATCGATGACCGCCCAGGATGTGAGCTCCGAGTTCCAGGTTGTCCCGCACGCTCATCTCCGGGATGACGATGCGTCCTTGCGGCACGTAGGCGATGCCGCGTCCGAGACGGAGATGGGCGGCCTCTTTCGTCACGTCGATGCCGCTTGCCAGCACCCGGCCCGACCAGGCCGGCAGCAGGCCGGCAGCCGCCTTGATCACGGTCGACTTGCCGGCCCCGTTGGAGCCGATGATCGCCGTCATCAGCTTCGTCGGGAACCGCATTGACACGTTCCGGGTCACCGGCACGTCGCCGTAACCCGTCGTGATCCGCTCCAGTTCGAGGAGCGGCGGTCCCTCGACGGCCTGAGCGCCTCTGATCGACGTGGGGGTCACCGCTTGTCCCAGGCCGGCATCGGCAAGATGGCGTTGGCCGTCTTCTGGTCCTCCGGCCAGACGATCTCGCGCGTCCCGCCGCGGATCTGGTCGAGCAGACCCGTGAGGCCGATCTGACCGTAGGTCTTGGGATCGACCTTGTGACGACCCATCACGCTGTCGGTCTCGAACGTGGTGAGGGTCTCGCGAATCTTGTCCTGGTCGAGGCTGCCTGTTTTCGTCACGGCACGCTCCAGCACGGTCGCGCCCTGGTAGGAGAAGGCCGCGTAGTAGCCGGGCTCCGCATTGTACTTTGCCTTGTGAGCGGCCGCGAACTCGGCATTGCCGGAGGTCTTCAGGACCGGCTCGTAGAGCGAGATGGCGATCGCATACTCGCCATCCTTGCCCGTCGCGGCGACGAAATCGTCCTGTGCCGGCCCGTTATGAATGAAGGCCTTGGGCAGGTAGTTCACGGCCCGGAGCTGGCGGATCATCTCGATCGCCTCGTTCGGATACCCGACCCCGATCCAGATGTCGGGATCGAGCTGCCGAGCGCGAGCAATATTAGACGAAAAGTCGGTCGTTCCGGCCGGAAAATACTCGGTCATGATGATCTTGAGCCCGTTCTCGGGCGCGATCCTCTCGAGAACTTTGGTCATGTCGCGTGCCGCGCCATAATCGCGCGTGACGATCGCGATCGTTTTGAAGCCGTATTGTTTGGAGATCGGCGCGACGCCGGACACGTAGGCCGATATCGCGGGCGCGGACTGGAAGACGTATTTGAAGCCGCGCGTGTGGATCGATTCCGAAGCACCGCCCGAATTCAGGAACACGCGCTTGTGCTTCTCGGCAACGGCACTCGCGGTCGCGCAGGAGGCCGAACCCCAGGGCGAGAGCAGCAGATCGACATTGTCGTTGGTGATGAGCCGCTCGTAAAGACGCGCAGCCGTGGCCGGATCGCTGCGATCGTCGTAGACGACGAGTTCAACCTGCCGACCGAGCAGGCCGCCGCGCTTGTTGACGTCCTCGCGCCAGAGGTCGACGCCGCGCTTGAAGAGTTCGCCCGAGTCGGCGAGGTTTCCGCTCTGTGAGAGCGCGATTCCCATGCGGATCGGGGCGGCCGCGCGGGCGCGAGCCGCCCAGCCGGTCGTCGCCGCTCCGATGAGCCCAGCGGTTGCGCGGCGTCGTGTTATCGTCATTGAGTCCTCCCGAAGCGTAACTATTGTTAGGCCGCGTGCGTCTGCGGATTCGTCCGCGACTGCTCCATCACGTTATGTCGCGTCGCCCCTGCGCCCGTGTGGCTGCGCGGAGTGATCTTGAGGATCTTCGCCACGTCGCGCGCCGCCTCCTGAACCGCGATAGCATCGACGCCCGTGTCGATGCCCATCTCACTCAGCATGGTCACTAGGTCCTCGGTGGGAAAGTTGCCGACGGAGCCGATCGCGGCGGGAAGCGCCACGCCGCCGCCGATGCCGCAGATCGCCCCTTCGATGAACGATGCCCCGGCATCGAGCGCCGCCAGAATGTTTCCGGTCGCCATGCCGGACAGGTTGTGGACGTGGTAGCCGAACTCGCAATCCGGATGGGCATCCGCAAGCTTGCCGAACACACGGCCGACCTGGCGGGGATCCTCCATGCCGCTCGATCCCGCGATGTAGAACCGTCGGATGCCGGCGTTGCGCAACCGGCCGACGATTGCGATCGAGCGGTCGTCCGGGATCATTCCCTCGTAGGTGCACCAGAGCGCGACGCCGACCGCCTGAACGTAGCCAAGCCCGGCACCGTCGGCGATGCGGAAGGCGGCGGACGCCTGCTCGACCGCTTCGTCGGGCGTCATATTCTGGTTCTTTCTGAGATATGTCTCGCTGACGGTGATCAGTCCCAGAAGCTCGTCGAGTTTCGCCGGCAGCGCCCGTTCGGCGCCGCGCGCGTTCGGCACGAGCGCCCGATACACCGTGCCGGGTCTCCGTCTGATACGGGCACACACCTCCTCGGCATCGCGCAAGGCCGGGATGAACCGGGGGTGGACGAAGCCCGTGACTTCGATCGTCGGGAAGCCGACCTCGCTCAGCCGATCGATCATGGCCACCTTGGCATCGGTCTCAATCCACTTGCCGAGGCTCTGCAGGCCGTCGCGCGGCCCGACCTCGGCGATCTTGACGCGTTCGGGAAAGTGCATGGCGTCGGTTCCCTAGAAGTACGCTTCCGCGACCGCCGGATCGGCCCTGATGACATCGGGCGTTCCTCGCGAGATCACGTGTCCCTCGGCCAACACGTAAATTTCGTCGCAGATCTCGAGGACGATGCGCATCTCATGGTCGATGAAGAACAGGGTGAGCCCGTTCTGCCGTAAGGCGTCGAGGTGTTCGACGATGCGGTTCTGCAGCCGCGGATTGATACCGGCGAAAGGCTCGTCGAGCAGCATCAGCGTCGGGTCGAGCATGAGGGCGCGCGCGATCTCGACGAGCTTGCGCTGCCCGTACGACAGCTCCGAGCCCCACTTGTCCTGGAGCGCCGTGATCTCGAGAAAGTCGAGGAGTTCGCGGGCCCGCTCGACCGCGGCGGCATCACTCCTGCCGTGCGCGATCGCCACCAGGTTTTCGAGCACGGTCATCTCGGAAAAGAGGCGGCTGATCTGGAAGGTCCGGCCGACGCCCTCGCGACAGATATCCGCCGGACCAAGCCGGCTGGTGTCACGGCCATTGATGGCGATGCGTCCGCCATCCGGGCGAAGCGCGCCGGCAACGATGTTGAACAGCGTGGACTTGCCGGAACCGTTCGGGCCGATCACGCCCGTGATCGAGCCGCGCCGCACTTGCAGGTCCGCTGCATCCAAAGCGACGCGGCCACCGAACCATTTGGACACGCCCTGGACGACCAGGATGTCGTCGCGCCCTGTCGCCGAGGCATGGTGCTGAGAGGCCGTCATGCGAGCCTCCGTACAGGCGCCTCACGGTCCAGCGCCGCAAGGCGCCGCAATCCGCTTCGCGGCGCCGCGATCCACGAGGGCGCGCGACGTGTCAGAAAATGCACGATGCCGCGCGGCATGAACAGCACGGCGAGCAGCACGACGGCGCCGACGAGCCCGAGGTAGAGCTCGGGGAAGCGCGACCACAGCAGCTCGTTGATGACCGACAGCAGAACGGCGCCGACCAGCGGACCCAGCACCGTGCCGAGACCGCCGAGCAGCACCATGGCTATGGTCGTGAGTTCAGTCATGGGCGCGAAGGCCGTCGAGGGATCGATGAAGGAGAGATAGGTCGCGTAGAGCGACCCGACGGCGCCCGGCGCGACGGCCGAGAGCATGAAGGCGCTGATCTTGAGACGCGTCGTGCGCACACCCAGCGCCTCGGCCGCGGTTTCGTCTTCGCGGATCGAGAGCAGCTGGAGCCCAAGACGCGAATTGTCGAGCCGGTAGGTGAAGAACAGGGCGCCGAGCGCGATAACCGCTAACACCGCATAGATGGGCTTCAGGTCGGTCGGCGTGAGGTAGAGACCCGTGCCGCCCTGCGTGATGCTGTCGAAACCGAGTGCGAAATTCTCGCCGACCCGCGCGAGACCGAACATGCCGATCGCGAAGAACGAGCCTTTCAGGCGCAGCATGGCCGAGCCGAGCAGTAGCGCGAGCAATGTGGACGCGAGACCCGCGACGGCGGCGGCCCCGAGCCAGTGCCATCCGGCTCCGATCAAAAGGGCCCCCACGTAAGCGCCGAGCCCGAAGAAGCTCACTTGGCCGAAATGCGTATAGCCCGCATAGCCCCCGATGATGTTCCACGAGTAGGCGAGCACCGTGAAGACGAGCAGCTGGATCGTGAAGGATAGCGCGTACTCGCTTCCGTAGATCGGTACCATCGCCAGGGCGACCGCGAGCACGAGAAGGAGCGCGGTGGTTCTCACAGCCGGACTCCGATGCCGAGCAGCCCGCGCGGCCGGGCGAGCAGCATGCCCAGCATGATGAGGTAGAGGAGCGCCGCGCCGATCACCTGGCCGAACCAGTAGCCGCCGAAGACCTCGATGACGCCGAGCAGCATCGCGGCCAGGATCGCGCCCGGGTAGCTGCCCATGCCGCCCACGATGATCACCGCGAAGGCCTTGATCAGAAAGCGTGAGCCGAGTTGCGCATCCGACGCGAAGGTCGGCGCGAGAAGCACGCCCGCGAGGCCTGCCATCGCGGAGCCGAGCGCGAAGGCGATGTTGCGCACACGCTCGACCGAGATGCCGGATATGATCGCGAGCTCCGACGCCTGCGCGACGGACCGGATGGCGCGCCCGGTCCGCGTCGCGCGCAGGAACCACCACACGGCGAGGCTCGTGCCGAGCGCCACCGCGAAGGCGACGAGCCGCGACTGCGAGACGTCCACGCCGGCGAGGTTGACGGAGCCCGCCAGCACGCCCGGCAGGCCGCGGTAACCGCCACCCCAGATCAGGATCGCGCCGTTCACCAGGATGGTCGAGATCGCGTAGGTCGCGAGCAGCGACATGATGAGCGGCGCGTCGACCAGTCGACGGATGACGAACATTTGCAGAAGCAGCCCGACGAGACCGGCCCCGATCGGCACGATGACGAGCGCGGCCCAGAACGGCAGGGAGAAGCCGGCCACCAGCGACACGGTGCAGAGAGCGCCGATCGCCAGGAACTCGCCATGGGCGAAGTTGACGACACGCATGACGCCGAAGATCAGGTTCAGTCCTCCGGCCATGAGAGCGTAGAGGCCACCGAGCAGGATGCCGCCGACGAGGAGTTCCAGAACCGGTACGTTCATGCGCGCGTCCCGGCGGAGGCGATCCGTCGTCCGATCCGGCTCAAGGTCTCTCCTCCCTCCATCATGCGGCGCTTCCGATCGTGTCCAAGGCGGGAACCAAGGGTGGCAGCCGTGTCGCCGCGATGGCGGCCGGTATCGGATAACGTGCGTCCGTACTGGCCGTGGCAGCAGGCGCTTCGCGACCGAAGCGCTTGTAGGCACTCTGCAGGATGACCTGCCGGAACGCGGTCTCAGCCCTGTCGGGGTCGCCCGACCGCAAGGCCGCGAACAGGATGTCGTGATTGGTGAGCGTGTCCTTGACGGCGCGCACGAAGACCTGGTGCGTGTGGAGAAACAACCAAACGAGGTGACCGATGCTGCGCCATGCCGAGAGCAAGAAAGGGTTGGTGGCGCCGGCCACCACCGTCTCGTGAAATTGCCAGTCGAGCTCCCGCCAGTCGCGTGTGCGCCCTTCGGCAGCCGCAACGCGGCCGGCCGCCAACAGGTCGCTCAACGTGCCGTCGAGTTCCGGCGTCATGCTGGTCGCCACGAACCGCGCCGCGAACCCTTCGAGATTGGCGCGCAGCGTCGCCATCTGCAGCAAATCGTCTTCGCTGGCTTGGATCACGAACGTGCCACGCCCGTGACGGTTCTCGACGAGCTGGCGGGTCTCGAGCACCTTCAAAGCTTCCCTGAGTGGCCCGCGGCTCACGCCGAGCTCAGCCGCGAGCTTGAGTTCGACGATACGCTCGCCGGGCTTCAGATGTCCGTCGCCGATCGCCTCGACGATGCGCTCGGCGATCGTTTCCGGCAGCGATCGCTGCGGCGGCAAGGCCCGGAACCGTCGCGTGGCATCGCTCACGAGCACTCGCCCCCTACACCACGCCTGCGCTCTTCAGCGCCGCGAGCCGGTCTGGACTCAACCCGAGCATCGTTTGGAAGATTTCGGCGTTGTCGGCGCCGAGCGCGCGACCGAGATAGTCGATCCGCGCCGGCGTGTCGGTCAGGCGAGGCATCGGGCTCGGCACTGCCACCTCGCCGGCGCGCTCGTCCTGCACGAAGGTGATGTTCTCGCGCGCGGCATATTGCGGATCTTCGAAGATCTCGTCGATGGCGTAGACGGGCCCGCACGGCACCTGGAACTCGGCGCAGATCCTCACCGTCTCGTCGCGGGTCAGCGTCTGCGTCCAACCGCCGACGGCAGCGTCGACCGCCGCGCGGTCACGTTCGCGCGCCGCGAGCGTTCCCCAACGTCCAGCTTCCGCGAGATCGGGACGCGCCATCGCGTCGGCGAGCCGCGCGAAGATCTTGTCGTTGGTGCACGCGATGGCGATCCAGCGTCCGTCGCCCGTCGGGTAGTGGCTGTGCGGCACGACGTTCACCGTGCCCGGCCCCATGCGCTGGCGCACGTAGCCGTTCATGTGGAAGGCCGGCGCGAGTTCGTCGAGAATGCGGAATACCGATTCGTAGAGCCCGATATCGACGACCTGGCCGCGCCCGGTCATGTCGCGCGCACGGAGCGCGAACAGCGCCCCCATCGCGCCGTACAGGCCGGCGAGGTAGTCGGGGATCGTGGCGGAGCCGGGCGTCACCGGAGGACGGTCCGGATAGCCCGCCAGGAAGGACAGGCCCCCGAAGGCGTTGCCGATGCGCCCGAACCCCGGCCGGTCGCTGTAGGGTCCGGTCTGCCCGTAGCCGGAGATGCGGACCATGATGAGCCGTGGGTTGATGGTTGAGAGCACATCCCAGCCGACACCCCACTTCTCAAGCGTGCCCGGTTGGAAGTTCTCCACCAGCACGTCGGCGTCCTTGATCAGCTCTTTGAAGAGCTCGGCGCCCTCCGGCTTGCGCAGATCGAGCGTGCCGCACTTCTTGTTGCGGCACTCCGACAGCCACGGCAGGCTGTCGCCGCACTCCGTGACGGTGCCGAAACGGCGAAGCGCGTCTCCGATCCCGGGCAGTTCGAGTTTGATGACCTCGGCCCCGAACTCCGCGAGCTGTGTCGCGGCGAACGGACCGGCGATGAAGCTCGACGTCTCGATGACGCGCACGCCGTCGAGCGGCCTCTGACCCGACCCAATCACGGACGATCCTCCGAACTCATGGCGTTCTGCTGTCCAGTCGCGACCATCACGCCGCCAAGTCTTCCGCGGCCTTTGGCTTGCGGCGACGTTCCGCGATCCGCTTCTCGACCGCGAGCACGCGCCGCGCCTGGTAGACGATCGGATAGTCGATGAACTGCCCATCGAGCTGGATCGAGGCTGAACCAGTGGCTTCGGCGGTCGCGAAGGCGTCAACGACCCGACGCGCCCAGGCGACTTGTTCTTGCGCCGGGCTGTAGGCAGCGTTCGCGACCGGCACCTGATCCGGATAGATGCAGAGCTTGCCGCCAAAGCCCAGCGCACGACCGCGCGCGGCGGAAGCTGCGAAACCGTCCCTGTCCTCGATGCGCACCCACACCGTGTCGATGGGCGCATCCAGGCCGGCCGCGCGCGAGGCCAGCACCATTGCAGAGCGGTAATGCTGAAACTCCTGCTCCTCACGCGACCACGCCAGATCCATGTCGAGCGTGAAGTCGCCCGCCCCGAAGGCGAGCCGCCTCGCCCGCGTGCCGGCGCGGGCGATCGCCTCCACGGCCGCGAGTCCCTTACCGGTCTCGATGATCGGCAGGAGGTCGAGCGAGCCGACCGTCAAGCCTCGCTCGCGCTCGATCTGTGACACCAGCCAGTCGGCGGTCTTGAGTTCGTCCGCGCTCTCGATCTTGGGCACCACGATCCCGTCAACGCCCGGCA
This sequence comes from uncultured Enterovirga sp., assembly GCA_964250725.1. Taxonomy (GTDB): domain Bacteria; phylum Pseudomonadota; class Alphaproteobacteria; order Rhizobiales; family Beijerinckiaceae; genus Enterovirga. Next base: position 17,487 of record CAXUHE010000028.1, read on the forward strand.
CCACGACCGCCACGATGTCGCCATATCCGAATTCGGTCGAGAGCGGGTTGACCCGGATGTAGCCGAGGCAGTCGCGCGGCTTGGCGAGTGCCGCCACGACTACCTCGCGGGTGGCGACTTTCTTGGCGATGGGGCACGCATCCTCGAGATCGAGGATCACGGCGTCGGCGTCCAGGCCCAGGGCCTTTTCCGTGCGCCGCGCGTGGTCGCCCGGCGCGAACAGAAGGGTGCGGAGTACGCTCATGGCGGTTCTCACTCCGCCGCTTCGCGAAGCGCTTCGTCGATCACGATTCCGGCCGCCGCGAGATCCGCTTCCGAGTAGCCGAGACGGCCGATCAGGACCTCGCGATTGTGCTCGCCAAGCGCCGGCCCGGACCGCGAGATCGAGCCCGGGGTGCGCGAGAAGACGCCGACGACGTTCTGCATGCGCAACGGCCCGCCGAGTTCGGCATCGTCCAGCGCCACGATGTTCCCGCGGGCCGCGACGTGCTCGTCCTCCAGGATGTCGGCGACGCTGTTGACGGGTGCGACGGTCGCCTGATGGGCAATGAAGCGCTCCAGGAGGTCGGCGCGATCGAACGTCTCGATCGCGGCCTGCAACTCGACATCGAGCGCGATCGCGTGAGTGAGACGGGCACGGTTGGTGGCGAAACGCTCGTCTTCCAGGAGATCCGGAATCCTCAGCGCCGCGCAGATCCGCTCGAACGTCGATTGCGCGCTGCCCGCCATGGAGACGTAGTAGCCGTCGCGGGTCCGGTAGGTATTGCGAGGCGCCGTGAACGGCAGGCGACTGCCCGATCGCCCTTGAACGAGCCCCAGCTGGTCGAAATTGACAACCTGTGGCCCGAGCAAGGTGAGAAGCGTCTCGTAGATCGCGAGATCGACGACCTGGCCTTTCCCACTCCGGCGTTTCTCGTGCAGCGCGACGGAGGTCAGATAGGCCGCCATCAGACCGGTCGTCGCGTCCGCCATCCCGAAGCCCGGAAGGAGCGGCGGACGATCCGGCTCGCCATTGATGTGCACGAAACCCGCGAACGCCTCGGCGAGAGTCCCGAAACCAGGGCGATGTCGGTTCGGTCCCGTCTGGCCCCAGCCGGTGACGCGGACCATGATCAGGCCAGGGTTGATGGCGCTGAGCACATCGTAGCCCAAGCCCCACTTCTCCAGGGTGCCGGTCCGGTAATTCTCGACGATGACGTCGATGTCCTTGACCAGGCGCTTCACGACCTCGACGCCGAACGGCGTTCGCAGGTCCAGGGTGATCGACTTCTTCCCGCGGTTGACGACCTTGTAGTACAGGCCGACGCCGTCCTTGTTTTCGCCCCAGTGGCGAACCTCGTCGCCCTGGCCGGGACGCTCGACCTTCAGCACCTCCGCACCGAAATCGGCGAGGAACATCGAGCATAAGGGTGCCGCCAGGAAGTTCGAGACATCCAGGATCTTGAAGCCGGAAAGCGGCTTAGGATCACCGTCCGTGTGATCGCCCATGCGTTTCCTCTCATCTCGATCGCTGCCGCAGCTCTTCGGAGACTGTCAGCTCTTATTGTTGTCGACTGTAGGACAGTCTAACGGAATGAATCAATAGGGCATCGAAATTTCGCACCAGAAGGGGAGACGGGATGGCGAGGGAACAGGATCACGGGTTTCCGACCGTCGCGGAGGCGATCAAGACGCGCCGCAGCATACGAGGTTTCCTGTCCCGCCATGTCGACACAGCCACGTTGGAGGAACTCCTCGCGCTGGCGAGCCGCGCGCCCAGCGGCAGTAATATTCAGCCTTGGAAGGTGCACGTCCTGACAGGCGGCACTCTCAGACGGCTCACGGACGAACTCTCGGCCGCACATTTCGGCGGCGAGGCCGAGGCGCGGGAATATGAGTATTATCCGGTCAAGTGGCGCGCACCCTATCTCGACCGCCGCCGCAAGGTTGGCTGGCAGCTCTATGACCTCGCGGGCGTCGCGCGCGGTGACCGCGAAGCGTCGCTGAGGCAGCGCGGGCGCAACTACACCTTCTTCGGTGCACCGGTCGGCCTTATTTTCACGATCGATGCCGATCTCGAAAAGGGGAGCTGGCTCGATTACGGCATGTTCCTACAGACCCTGATGATCGCGGCGCGCGGCGCCGGGCTCGACACCTGCCCTCAGGCGGCCATCGCCAACTACCCGGCCGTCATCCGCCGCGTTCTCGGCATCCCGGAAGGCGAGACGATCGTCTGCGGCATGGCCCTGGGTTGGTCCGACCCGGACGAGCCCACGAACGCATTGCAGTCAGACCGCGAACCGGTGGCGAATTTCGCTGTTTTTCACTCCGACTAGGCCATGTTCGGCCTACACGGACTCATAGCCTGCCGGCCGCCTCGCGCTTCAGGCCTTAACTTGCGGGTCGTTTTTGACCGGCTCCGTGAGACGGTCCTTCGACCAGGCTGCGCGCGGGATGATAGCGGCTCTCTCTTCGGAGCAGCCTGCATGCCCGTACCGCATCCGCCCGATCCGCATTCTGTCGCGGGCAAGGAGCTGCATGCCGCGGAACGCTGCGAGCTCCTCGTCGGCGCGGCTCCTGCGGGACTCGCAGCCGCGATCGATCCGGCCGGGCGCGGCCTCCAGGTCATGCTCTGGCTCGCGCGAGGGCGTCGTTTCAGCCCGCTCTTCGTCGAGGAACAGCGGCTCTGGCGCAGATGGACGAGGTGCTGAGCTACCCGACGGAGTTCCGGCCGGGCGGTGCGCATGGCGCTCGACGAGACGCAGTTGGCGCTCTGCGCGGCCGGACCTGAAGTGGGGATGTTGCGCTTGCTCTCGTCGACGGCGTGCTCCCGATGAAGAAGGCCAAGCTCACAGGCCAAAGCCCGCGCAGAGGACGAGAGCTACCTCTCGCCCGAGACTCTGTCACGCCGCTCTATGGCTCGCACTCGCGCGTGCATCGTCCTCGTCGTGCGCAAGCATGGCGGGAAGATTGCGGGCCGGCGTCGGCCGGCTGATGAGATAGCCCTGCACCTCCGTGCAGCCCTCCGCGCGCAACCGCTCCAGCTGTTCGGGCGTCTCGATTCCCTCCGCCGTCGTCTCGATCCCGAGGCTCGCCCCAAGGCTCGTCACCGCGCGCACGATCGCTACCGAATCGGCGCGAGTCGCGATGTCCGCGATGAAGGAGCGGTCGATCTTGATCTTGTCGAACGGGAACGCCCGCAGGTAGCTCAGCGACGAGTAGCCGGTCCCGAAATCGTCCATCGCGATGCGGATGCCGAGGTCCTTGAGTTGGTGCAGGATCAACAGCGTCGTCTCGCTGTTCTGCAGGAGGACGCCCTCCGTGATCTCCAGCTCGAGGCGTCTCGGATCGAGCCCGGATGCGCCCAAAGCCGCCGCGACGGTGAGCACGAGAGCCTGGCCGCGGAACTGCACGGGCGAGAGATTGACGGCGACCCGCACACCGTCGCGCCACGTCGTGGCCTCGCGGCAGGCCTCGTGTAGGACCCATTCTCCGATGGGCACGATGAGCCCGATCTCCTCGGCCAACGGGATGAACTCGACCGGGGGCACGAGGCCGCGGGTCGGATGATGCCAGCGCAGCAGCGCCTCGAATGCGGTGATGCGGTCGGTGTCGAGCGCCACAAGGGGTTGGTAGTGCAGCTCGAATTGACCGCTCGACAGTGCCTGGCGCAGGTCGAGCTCGAGCGCGCGGCGCGCCTGCATTCGGGCGTCCATCTCGGGCTCGAAGAATCGGTAGGTGCCGCGTCCCTCGGCCTTCGCGCGATAGAGCGCCATGTCGGCGGCTCGCAGGAGCTGACCCGGATCGTCGCCGTCGCCCGGCGCCATCGCGATGCCGATGCTCAGGCCCACATTGACCCGGCCCGTCGATCTCGTAGGTGCGCGCGACCTCGTCGATCAGGCGCTTTGCGAGGCTGCTCGTCTGCTCCGGACCCACGCGCGGCAGCAGCACGGCGAACTCGTCGCCTCCCAGGCGCGCGACCGTCGCCGGGTCGCCCGCGATGACGTCACAGATGCGGCCGGCGACCTGACGCAGCAGCGCATCGCCCACGGCGTGTCCGAGCGTGTCGTTGACCGCCTTGAAGCGGTCGAGATCGAGGCAGAGGACCGCCGCGCCTTCACCGTCGAGACCGCCTGGGGACGAGCTCGCGTCCCCGATCACGTCCAGTAGACGCTCGTGGAAGAGCGTCCGGTTCGGCAGGTCCGTCAGGGCGTCGTGCCGGGCCATGTGGGTCAGGCGCGCCTCGAACGCCTGACGGGCGGTGATGTCCGCGTAGGTCGCGACCCACCCACCCTGCATGGGATTGTAGACGGCCTCGATGATGCGGCCGTCACTGATGGCGAAATGGCTTGAGAACCGCTTGTTCCGGGTGAAAAGGGCGTTTCGATCCGAGATGGTGTCGTCGTCGACGCCGTGCGCGCGCTCGCTGTCGTGCGCGCCCGTGAGGCGGATCAGGTCGGAGAGGTGGGTTCCGGCCCGCGCCAGATCGGACGTCAACCCGAACAGCTCGCGATAGGCGTTGTTGCACACGATCATCCGCAGATCGGCATCGAGCATGAGCAGGCCCTGCGCCATGTTCGAGAGCGCCGCATCGAGGACGCGCAGGTGGCGCGCATGCTCGATCGTGCCGGCGATGCGCTCCGCCACGAAGGTCAACAGCTCCAGCAGGCTGTCGTCCAATCGGGCGATCTCACGCGCGAAGAACTCCAGCACGATCTCGACACGCCCCTCGACGACGACGGGGATCACGAAACATCCCCGAACCCCGTTGGCTCGTGCGGCCGCGGCCCGGAGGAAGTGCGGGTTCTCGGTCACGTCGGGGCACGTCATGGGCCGGCCCTCGGCCGCGACCCTCCCGACGAGGCCAACGCCCTGCGCGAACACGGTTTCCTCGCTGGCCGCGATGAACGCGCGTGCGGCGACTTGGTCCGTCGCGGACGCGACGAACCAAGTCCGCATGGTGGCCATCGCGCCATCGTCGTCACGAACCCGGTAGGCATGCGCGATCGGCCACCCGGTGAAGCGCGCCACGATCTCCAGGCAGGCCGAGGTCGCGTCCCTCGGCGTCGCCAGTGCGCAGGCCCGCGAGGCCTCCTTGAAAAGCGCCAGCAGAGGCCGCAACTCCCCGGCCACGACCTGCTGAGACTCGGATCGGATGTCCCGCAAAGGAGGTGGGACGGGCGACATCATGATGTCCCGTCCACATTGCCTACGTCGTGCTGTACGTCCCCGCCATTCGGATCGCGCGTCGAGCTGAGGTGCGACAACTGGAGATGGACGGAAGAAGCCGAGATCAACACTCGCATACCCGTACAGCGAGACGCTTACGCAACGGTTACGGACAGCCGAGCACTTCGGTCAGAGCTCGCCCTATGGACGTCGGCGTTCTGACCTCGTCCCCTGATTGCCCCATTCGTGACGAGAGTCCGTTCTGGTCCTGTCTGCGGCGTCCAGCGCTCGGCTTAAGAGAGGGCTTCGTCCGCGATCGTGAAGCTGTCGCCGGCCGCATAGGGATGGCGGGCGAGTTGCGGATCGAGTATCGCGAAGCCGGTCTCGACCATCTCGCGCCCCTGCCCTTTCACCGAGGATGATCCGAGCCCGAGCGTGCCGCGAACCACGATCGCGGCCGCGACCATCGCGGTGCCGATCCGCGCCTCGTCGTGCAGGAAGGCCGTCGCGCACGTCAGACAAGCCTTCGTGAGATCGCGCCGGGCGCGGAGCTAGCGCTTCTTGCCCAGCTCCGTCGCGATGTCCTTGATCATCAGGCCGGCCTTGCGGTGGGCGGAGACGATCTGGTCGCGCGTCACGCCCCAGCGCTTCATCCAGTATTCCACGGCCTTGCGCTCCGAGAGGTCCAGCCGGTCCTTGTCGATGAAGCCGCGCTTGTCCTTCAGCCCTGCCATCTGCACCCGCTCCCGTGAGCGCGTTCCTTACCTCAGCTTGAGGAGCAGCGTCACGAGACGCTCACGTTCGGCGGGCGAGAGCGGCTCCAGCGTCTCGTCCGTGACGCGACACGCATTCGGCGTGATCTCGGCCACGAGGGCGCGGCCCGCATCGCTCAGCTCCACCATCAGCCGGCGCCCGTCATTCGGGTCCGGACGGGTCTCCGTCAGGCCGCGGCGCGTCAGCCGGTCGATCACGCCCTTGATGGTGGCGGCATCCATGGCGGTGCGCCGGCCGAGCCGGTTCTGCGAGAGCGGCCCCGTCTCGGAGAGCTTGGCGAGCGCCGCCCATTGCGTGGAGGTAAGGTCGGTCCCGATCCCGGCCGCGAAGATCACGGCATGGCGCTGCGCGACCTGGCGCAGGATGAACCCGACCTGCCGGTCGAGCTGGTAGGACGTATCCTGCGGACCGGCCGAGTTCGCCGGCCGCGGGATCTCGGCCTCGACCGGCTTCTTGAGACGCGCGCTCATACGGCCAGATACGCGTCGCGGATCTCGGGGGAGGCGTCGAGCTCCGCGATCGTGCCCGCGAAGCGCACCCGGCCTCGCTCCAGGACCACGGCCTTGTCGGCGATGAGCCGGGCGAAGTGCAGGTTCTGCTCGGAGAGCACGATGGAGAGCCCCTCGCTCTTCAGCGCGCGGATCGCGTGCGCCATGTCCTCCACGATCTTCGGCGCGAGTCCCTCGGAAGGCTCGTCCAGGAGCACGAGACTGGGATTGCCCATGAGGGTGCGGGCAATCGTCAGCATCTGCTGCTCGCCGCCCGACATGCGCCCGCCCGGCCGGCCGCGCATCGTGCCAAGATTGGGAAAGAGAGCGTAGAGCCGCTCGGGCGTCCAGGCCGGCACGCCCTCGCGGGGGCGCTGACGGCCGACCTCCAGGTTCTCCTCGACGGTGAGGTCCGTGAAGATGCGCCGGTCCTCCGGCACGTAGCCGAGCCCCGCCTTGACGACGTCGTGGGTCGGGGCGGCGGAGAGGTCGCGCCCGTCGAAGACGATGCGGCCGCGCCGCTTCGCCAGGAGCCCGACGATCGCCCGGAAGGTCGTCGACTTGCCGGCGCCGTTGCGGCCGAGCAGCGCCACGACCTCGCCCGGCCCGACCTGGAGCGCGACGTCGAACAGGATGTGGGCCGGCCCGTACCAGCCGTTGAGGCCCTGCACGTCGAGCTTCATCGGGCGGCGTCCTGGTCGTGGTAGAGGAGGCCCTGGCCGAGATAGGTCGCCTGGACGCGGGGGTCGCGCCGCACCTCGCCGGGCGTCCCGACCGCGATGATCTCGCCCCGCGCGAGCACCATCACCTGGTCCGCGTGCTCGAACACGACGTCCATGTCGTGCTCGGTGAACAGGATGCCGATGCGCCGCTCGCGCGCGATCTCGGCCGTGAGCCGCATCAGCTCGATGCGCTCGTTCGGCGCCATGCCGGCGGTCGGCTCGTCCATGAAGAGGAGCGAGGGCTCGTTCGCGAGCGCGACGCCGAGCTCGAGCCGCTTCAGGTCGCCGTAGGCGAGCTCCCCGCAGGGACGCTCGGCCGCGTCGCGCATGCCGATCAGGTCGAGAAGCGCGTCCGCCTGCGCGCCGTGAGCACGCCCCGCGAAGCCGAACAGGCGTCGCGTCGCGCCGGCATGGGAGAGGAGCGCGACCTGGACGTTCTCGCGCACCGTCATGGACGCGAAGGTCGCGGTGATCTGGAAGGTGCGCCCGACGCCGCAGCGCCAGACGGCTGAGGGCGTATAGCCCGTCGTGTCGCGCCCGCCGATCCGGATCGTCCCGGCATCGGCCGGGATCTGCCCGTTCAGCATGTTGAAGCAGGTGGACTTGCCGGCCCCGTTCGGGCCGATCATCGCCAGGATCCGGCCGCGCTCCAGCGTGAAGGACACGTCCTTCACCGCCTGTACGCCGCCGTAGGATTTTGACAGGCGCTCGACCTCGAGATGCGCGCTCATTCGGCCGCCCCGAGCGCCGCGACCGGCTTGGCGTCGGGCTCTCGGCGGGGCGCGCGCCGCCAGCCGCGAAGCCGCTCCAGCGAGCCCACGATCCCGGACGGGAAGGCCACGACCAGCGTCACAACGATGATGCCGAGCACGAGCTTCGAGTAGTCGGTCTGGCTCATGAGCACGATGGTCAGAGCCCGGTAGACGACCGCGCCCAC
>CAXUHE010000029.1:0-7369 GCA_964250725.1 uncultured Enterovirga sp.
CGTTCACCTGGATCGAGATCTGCGGCCCGGATTCCTGCGGCGTCAGCGAGCGCGGCGCGTTCGGGTTCTCGAAGGAGATGTCCTTGGCGTATTGTGCGAGCGCGTTCAGCGCGGGCGCGGTGTCGGCCGGCTGAGCGCCGTTGCTGCCCGGGGTATCGGCCATGTCTCGTCCTGATCGGTGTCTGTCGGGCGGATTTGCGCGGCGCTATCACGCCTGCTCCGGGGTCACAAGGGCGGGAGGCGGGCCTTGCTTGTAGAGCCGGCCCCTGGATGTTAGGAACGGGGTTCCCATATGCCTGCCTGGAGTCCGGCGGTGCGGCGGGCCTCACGCGATCGGGCCCGAACCTCCGACGTCCATAGATTGCTGATGATGCAGGATTCCTTCGACGTGACCACGGTCGTGTTCCTCGCGCTCGCGGTCTTCGTGATCTGGCGGCTGCGTTCCGTGCTCGGCCAGAAGACCGGTCGGGAACAGCAGCCGATGGACCCGTTCGTGCGCCGCGAGGCGAACGATCCGGCACGGCCTTCGGCGAATGGCGTCGACAACATCGTGCGCCTGCCCACCCCCGGCGTGGATCGCCCGGCCTCCGCCCAGCCGGCGCCGGCCGTCGATCGCTGGACGGGTCTCGCGGAGCCGGCCTCCCCGGTCGCCCGCGGCCTCGACGAGGTCGCGAAGGTCGAGCCCGATTTCGACGCCCGGGCCTTCGTCGAGGGCGCCAAGACCGCCTACGAGATGATCGTCTCCGCCTTCGCGCAGGGCGACCGCAAGACGTTGAAGACCCTGCTCTCGAAGGACGTCTATGACGGGTTCGAGCGCGCGATCGTCGATCGCGAGAAGCGCGGCGACAAGGCCGAGACGACCTTCGTGTCGATCGACAAGGCGGAGCTGGTCGCGGTCGAGAACCGCAACCGCGTCGCACAGGTGACGGTGCGCTTCCTGTCGAAGCTGATCACCGCGACGCGCAGCGCCGCCGGCGTCGTGACCGACGGCAACCCCGAAACCGTCGTCGACGTGACGGATGTGTGGACGTTCGCGCGCGCGCTCGGCACCCGCGATCCGAACTGGCAGCTCGTCGCGACCGAATCGGGTCAGTGATCCTTGCCGGCCCGGGCGCGAACAGCCCTGGTCGAAGCCTGTCTCGTCGCCCTCGCGGCCCTGGGCGGCCTTCCGGTCCTTGCTCGTCCCGACGCATCCGATCGTGCCGTGGCGGGGCTGTCCGCCGACGAGGTCGCGGGGGCATTCCGCACCTTCAGGGCGACCTGCCCCGTCGTGCTGGCCGAGCCCGCCCTCCGACCCGGCCACGCCCCGCCGGCCGAGTTGTCGGAGATCTGCCGCGAAGCCCTCGCGGCCGGCGACCTGGCACCACAGACCGCGTCACGCTTCTTCGGGACGCGCTTCACCACCGTGACGCTCCCCGAACCCGGGCTGCTGACGGGCTACTACGAGCCTGAGCTGACGGGCGCGCTGGATCCTTCACCCGCGCATCCGACGCCGCTGCTGGCGATGCCGCAGCCTGTCCCGACGGAGTGGCCCGACCGCGCGGCGATCGAGGACGGGGCACTCGGCGATGCAGCGCGGCCGGTCGCGTATCTGCGCGACCCGGTCGACGCCTTCGTGCTCCACGTCCAGGGATCGGCCCGGCTTCGGCTCGCGGACGGGCGGGTGGTGCGCGTCGCCTATGCGGGCCGAAACGGCCATCCCTATACGGGGATCGGCCGGCTGCTCGCGGATCGTCTCGGGATCGCGCCGTCACGGATGGACGCGGACCGGCTCTCCGACTGGCTGCGCGGGCACCCGGAGGAGGGCCGGGCGCTGATGCGGGAGAACCGGTCCTACATCTTCTTCCGACGGGCCGACGAGCTCGACCCGGTCGCGGGGCCTGTCGGGGCGGCGGGCGTGCAGCTCGAAGCCGGGCGCAGCCTCGCGGTCGACGCCCGGTTCTGGAGTTACGGGCTGCCGATCCGGCTCACCGGCACGCTGCCGAAGCCGGAGGGTGGCGAGGAGCCGCTCGACCGGCTCGTGGTGGCGCAGGACACCGGGGCGGCGATCGTCGGGCCGGGCCGGGGCGACCTCTTCGTCGGCAGCGGGCCGGAGGCCGGCCGCCTCGCGGGGCTGATGCGCCAGCGGGTCGGCGTCACGGTGCTCTGGCCGCGCGGGGCCGCGCCGCCGGCTCTCGCACCGTGAACCCGCCACATCGCGCTCCCCCGCGTCGCCGGACGCTCTCCGCCGAGGAGCGGCGGCTCTGGGCGGAGGTCGCGCGCTCGGTCGCGGCGCTGCCGGGCCGGGCGGTCCCGGATGCCCCGCCGGCGCCTGTCGCCGCGCCGGAGACGCCGAGTCCACCGCCGAAGAACGTCAAGGCATCGTCCAGACCGGCACCGAAACCCGCGCTCGAAGCCCCGGCCAAGGTCCCCGCCAAACCCGCCGGGCCACCGCTCGCGCCACTCGACCGCAAGACGCTGCGGGCCGTCGCGAAGGGCCGCCGCGCGGTCGAGGGAGTCATCGACCTCCACGGCCTGACCCAGGCGCGGGCCCACGCGGCGCTCGTGCGGTTTCTCGCCCGCTCGCAGCGGGAGGGTCACGGGCTGGTGCTCGTCGTCACGGGAAAGGGCGGCCTCGCGGGCACGCCGGAGGGCGATCTGCATGAGCGGGGCGTGCTGCGCCGCATGACGCCGCATTGGCTCAGCCTGCCGGAACTCCGCGGCATCGTGCTCGGCTTCGACGAGGCCGCTCCTCATCAGGGCGGCGCGGGCGCGCTCTATGTCAGGCTGCGCCGCCCGCGTGCTTGACCCTCCGGGGGTCCGGGTGCGACAGCCCCGGCTCCTCAGGACCCCCGCCGCATGACACGACCCCCTCTCGACCTTCTGACCCTCGGCAACGCGATCGTGGACCTGCTCGCCCAGACCGAGGAGAGCTTCCTCGTCGCCCAGGCCGTGCACAAGGGCGCGATGCAGCTCATCGACGAGACCCGCGCCGAGTCGCTCTACGGCGTCATGGGGCCGGCGATCGTGGTGTCGGGCGGCTCGGCCGCGAACACGGCCGTCGGCGCGGCGGCGCTCGGCGCGAAGGTCGGGTTCGTCGGCAAGGTGAAGGACGACGAGCTCGGCCGCCTGTTCCGGCACGATCTCGGCGCCGTCGGCGTCCGGTTCGACACGGCGGCCGCGATCGACGGACCCGCGACGGCGCGCTGCTTCGTGCTGGTGACGCCGGACGGCGAGCGCACCATGAACACCTATCTCGGGGCCTGCCAGAACCTCGACGTCGCGGACATCGACGAGGACGAGGTCGCGTCCGCCAAGGTCGTGTACCTGGAGGGCTATCTCTGGGACCCGCCGGCCGCCAAGGACGCGTTCCGCAAGGCGGTCGCGATCGCGCACCGCGCGGGCAACCAGGTCGCGCTCAGCCTGTCGGACCCGTTCTGCGTCGGCCGTTACCGGGGCGAGTTCCGCGAGTTGATCCGCGACGGGAGCGTCGACATCCTCTTCGCCAACACCCACGAGCTGATGAGCCTGTACGAGACCGGCGGCGAGGCGGCGGCCTTTGCGGCGCTGCGTGAGGAGCGGGTGACCGGGATCGTGACCCGATCGGCCGAGGGCGCGACCGTCGTGACCCGCGACGCGATGATCGAGGTGCCGGCGTTCCCCGTGACGGCCGTGGTCGACACGACCGGGGCGGGGGACCTCTTCGCGGCGGGCTACCTCGCGGGCCTCGCGCGAGGCCTCGCGGCTCGCGACTGCGCGCGGCTCGGCACGCTCGCGGCCGCGGAGGTGATCAGTCATCTCGGCGCCCGCCCCCAGCGCGACCTCGCCGTGATGGCGAGGACCGAAGGGCTCATCGCTTAAGCGTTCGGCGCGTACCCGGCCCAGACGGAGCCCGCGCCCAGCGTCGCGACGAACGCCGCATGCGCCTCGCGCTCGGCCTCGCTGACGCGCGAGCGCACCGGACGTGCGCGGACATCTTCTCCGGATGACAGGCCGCCGCCGACGGCCCAGGTCGCGGCCGGAAGCGCCACGAGGTCGAGCCCGGCCTGCCGGCCGCCCAGCAGCTCGATATAGACGTCGGCCAGGAGCTCGGCATCGAGCAGCGCGCCGTGCTTGGTGCGCTTCGTGTTGTCGATGCCGTAGCGCAGGCAGAGCGCGTCGAGGCTGTTCGAGGCGCCGGGATGCCGGCGGCGCGCGAGCGCCAGCGTGTCGACCACGCGCTCCATGACGAGCACGCCGTGGCCGGTGCGGCGGAACTCCGCGTTGAGGAAGCCGATATCGAAGGTCGCGTTATGGGCGACGAGCTTCGCGTCACCGAAGAAGTCGAAGAGTTCGTCAGCCATGACGGCGAACAGCTCCTTCTGCGACAGGAACATGTCCGACAGGCCGTGGACCTTGTAGGCGTCCGGGTGACAGTCGCGCTCCGGGTTCACGTAGCGGTGGAAGTGTTTGCCGGTCGGGATGTGGTTGAGAAGTTCGAGCGCGCCGATCTCCACGACCCGGTCGCCTGACGCGTGGTCGGTCCCGGTCGTCTCGGTGTCGAACACGATCTCGCGCAGGATCGTCACGTGATGTCGCCCCGTCCAGTCATGGCGTCTCCGGTCATGGCGTCGATGATATCGCGCACCTGGGCGCGCGCCGCATCGAAGCCGCGCGAGGTGTCCACAACGAAATCGGCGCGCCGGCGCTTCTCCGCATCCGACACCTGCTTCGCCAATATGGCGGCGAACTTCGCTGCGTCCATGCCGGGCCGCGCCAGGACCCGCTCAGCCTGGATCCCGGCCGGGGCGCTCACGACCGCGACGGCGTCGCAGCGGGTCTCGCCGCCCGTCTCGTAGAGAAGCGGGACGTCGAGGACCGCGAGTGCCGCGCCCTCGCGGCGCGCGGCGTCGAGGAACGCCGTCTCCTCCTCGCGCACCATCGGATGAACGATCGCCTCGAGCCGCCTCAGGGCGGCCGGATCGGCGAGCACGATCGGGCCGAGGCGCGTCCGGTCGACCACGCCGTCCCGCACGGCGTCCGGAAACAGCGCGGCGATCGGCGGGACGGCGCGGCCGCGATAGAGCGCGTGGACCGCGAGGTCCGCGTCGTGGACCGGCACCCCGAGCTCGCGGAACATCGCCGCCGTGGCGCTCTTCCCCATGCCGATGGAGCCAGTGAGGCCGAGCACCTTCGTCATGGCGCTCGACCCAGATCCGCCTCGACGAGCGCGCGCAACGTCGCGTCGACCACGGGCATGCGCCCGAACCAGGCGGCGAAACCCGGCACGGCCTGATGCAGCAGCATGCCGAGTCCATCGACCACCCGGAGGCCGCGCCGCCGGGCGGCCGCGAGGAGCGGCGTCTCAAGCGGCACGTACACGATGTCCGCCACGATCGCGGCGTCCGGCAGCGCCGCGAGGTCGAGGTCGAGCGGCGGCTGGCCCGTCATGCCGAGCTGCGTCGTGTTGACCAGGAGGCCGACGTCTCCCAGCGCGGTCTCGACCTGCGACCAGGCGACGGCCCGGACCCGGCCGGGATCGAGCTCGACGAGGTCCTGCGCCCGGGTCTCGGTACGGTTCCCCACCACGATCTCGGCGAGCCCCCGATCGAGCAGCGCCGCCACGACGGCGCGGGCGGCGCCACCTGCGCCCAGCACGAGCGCCGTCGCGACGTCCCGCTCCCACCCGGGCCCCGCCTGCTCGTCGAGGCTCGCGGCGAAACCCTGACCGTCCGTGTTGTGCCCGGCGAGCCTGCCGTCGGGGCCGAGCCAGACGGTATTGACGGCCCCGAGCCGGCGCGCAGCCTCGGTCGGCTCGTCGACGAGGCGGAACGCCGCCTCCTTGTGCGGCAGGGTCACGTTGCCGCCCACGTATCCGCGCTCGCTCAAGGACCGCAGGAAGTCCGGGAACGCGTCCGGCGCGACGTCGACGCGCTCGTAGCTCCCGGCGATCCCGAACGCCTCGAGCCAATGCGCGTGGATCATGGGCGAGCGCGAATGCGCCACCGGGTGCCCGGCCACGAAGGCGCGGCGGTTCGCCGTCACGTGCGGGACCACGGCCATTCCCGGGTCACACCGCGATGAAGCGCATGCGGTGGACGCCGTAGAGGTCGACGATCGCGGCCGCGGTCTCCTCGATCGAGCGGCGGGTGACGTCGATCATCGGCCAGTTGTGGCGCGCGCAGAGGCGCCGCGAGAGCGCGATCTCCTCCGCGACCGCCGAGCGGTCGACGTAGGACGTGTCCTCCTCCGCCCTGAGCGAGAGGAGCCGGTTCTGCCGGATCTGCACGATGCGCTCCGGCGACGCCACGAGGCCGACGACGAGCGCCTTGCGGACGCTCTCGAGGTTCTCCGGCAGCGGACGCCCCGGCACGAGGGGCACGTTCGCGGTCTTCAGCCCGCGATTGGCGAGGTAGATCGAGGTCGGGGTCTTGGACGTGCGGCTGACGCCCACCAGCACGACATCCGCCTCGTCGAGGTCCTCCGCCACCTGTCCGTCGTCGTGCAGCAGGGTGAAGTTCATGGCGTCGATGCGCTTGAAGTACTCGGCGTTGAGCACGTGCTGCGCGCCCGGCCGGGCCGTCGAGGCAGCGCCGAGATAGGATTCGAGGATCGTGTGGACCGGCGCCAGCACCGACAGGCTCGGACTGCCGGTCTCGCGGCACTTCTCCTCCAGGCGGGCCGTGAGGTCGCGGTCGACGAGCGTGTAGAGCACGAGGCCGGGCGCCGTCTCGATCTCGGAGAGCACGCGGTCGAGCTGCTTGGAGGAGCGCACGAGCGGGTAGACGTGCTCGATAGCCGACACGCCCTCGTATTGCGCGGCCGCCGCGCGGGCGACCGCGATCAGGGTCTCGCCGGTCGAGTCCGACACGAGGTGGAGATGGAAGTAGCTGCGGACCAACGCGGGGAGCCTCTCGCCGACGACCCGGCGACGGCCGCGGAGGCGGGACAGTCGCGGCCGGGCCGGTTGAGGAATGTGGATAAAGAGACCCGCCCATCCGGTCCAGGCCCGGGCCGGCGGGATCGCACGGGAGGATCGTCCCCAGCGAAATCCGGCATCGCCCCGGACGGGGGGAATCGCGAATCACGGGGATGTCGACCCGATCAGGCCCTGGAGCATTCACGCGGACCGCGTTAACGCCCTGTTAACCTGAATGATTCGTCAGCGTGCCGATTCAGCGCGCGAGCCGCCCGGCAAGGCCCGTGATGTGAACAAGGTGTGGAGCGCGTTGCGACACGCTGACTCACCCCCCAAGAGGAACAATAGAAGAGTCAGATTCTAGACTCATTTGATTTGAAGGCGTTTCATCCCCGATGTCGAAAACCCTCCTCCGCGTCCTCGACGGCGAGCCCGTCTGGCCGCCGCCCGTCTGGATCATGCGCCAGGCCGGGCGCTACCTG
This sequence comes from uncultured Enterovirga sp., assembly GCA_964250725.1. Classification (GTDB taxonomy): domain Bacteria; phylum Pseudomonadota; class Alphaproteobacteria; order Rhizobiales; family Beijerinckiaceae; genus Enterovirga. The sequence goes on from CAXUHE010000029.1 coordinate 7,360, forward strand.
CCCGAGTACC
>CAXUHE010000029.1:7379-25005 GCA_964250725.1 uncultured Enterovirga sp.
ACGCTCTGCTACACGCCGGAACTCGCGGCCGAGGTGACCCTCCAGCCGATCCGCCGCTACGGGTTCGACGCCGCGATCCTGTTCTGCGACATCCTGGTCGTACCGGATGCGCTCGGCTGCGAGTTCACGCTGGCCGAGGGCGAGGGTCCTCGCCTGCGCCCGACGACCGACGGGGCGGGGCTGGCACGCCTGCCCGCGACGTTGCCGCTGGACCGGCTCTCGCCCGTCTTCGACGCGTTGGGCCGGATCAGGTCCGCGCTGCCGTCGCGCACGACGCTGCTCGGCTTCTGCGGGGCGCCCTGGACGGTCGCGAGCTACATGGTGGCGGGGCGCGGCACGCCGGACCAGGGACCCTCGCACGCGGCCTGGGGCCGGGACCCGGCCTTCCTGGAGGCGCTGATCGACCTCCTGGTGCGATGCTCGATCGATTACCTCGCGGCACAGCTCGAGGCCGGGGCCGACGCGGTGCAGATCTTCGAGAGCCATGCGGGCTCGCTCCCGCCGGATCTGTTCCGGCGGCTGTCGCTGGAGCCGATCGCCCGGATCATCACGGGCCTGCGGGCGCGCCATCCGGGCGCGCGTATCATCGTGTTCGCCCGCGGGCGGGGCGACAGTCTCGCGGAGGTCGCGGCGACGGGCGCCTCGGCGGTCGGGATCGACCAGGATACGGATCTCCCGCAGGTGATCCGGGCCCTGCCGCCCGGGATGGCGTCGCAGGGCAACATCGACCCGGACGCGCTGATCGCGGGCGGCGAGGTGCTCGACCGCGCGGTCGACGCCATGCTGGCGGCGGTGCGCGGCCGGCCCCACATCGCCAATCTCGGCCACGGCATCACGCCCCCGACCCCGCCTGAGAACGTCGCCCGGATGCTGGCGCGGATCAGGTCGGCGTGACAGGGTCGAGCGATGCTCTATCTCTGGCTGAAAGCCCTCCACGTCATCGCGGTCATCTCCTGGATGGCCGGGATGCTCTACCTGCCGCGCCTCTTCGTCTACCACGCGGACGTGCCCGTCGGGTCGTCGCAATCGGAGACCTTCAAGGTCATGGAGCGGCGGCTTCTGAAAGCCATCATCAACCCCGCGATGATCGTGAGCGTGGTGCTCGGGCTCTGGCTCGCCTGGGACGGGGCCTGGTTCCGGTCGGGCTGGCTCCACGGCAAGATCCTGCTCGTGGTGCTGATGCTCGGCGTGCACGGCATGCTGGCCGGCGGGGTGCGGCGGTTCGCCGGGGACCGCAACACGCGCAACGCCCGCTATTTCAGGGTGTTGAACGAGGTCCCGACGGTGCTCCTGATCGGGATCGTGATCCTGGTCGTGGTGAAGCCCTTCTGAGATGATGGTCGCTCACTATGGGCGAAGGGCGCACCCGGTCGGCGCTTCGCGCCTGCTCGACCTCTCCCCCTTTTGGGGATAGGTGAACCGCGCCAGGCTCTGATCGCGGAAGCGGCCTATCTAAAATGCCGCACGCCTCTTGAGGCCCGGCGAAAACCTGCTATGACGTGCGCCTCTCCTCCGACAGGCCACGACGTGCCGAGCCCCGCAGCTCAGGCCGCGAGCGCATAGCCGGGCTGCCCTGTCGAGCCCTCTCCCCAATGCCCGGCCCCCGCGAGACTGAGCGAGTGTTCCCGATGAGGGAAGTCAAACTTGAAGACCTGAAGGCGAAGAGCCCGACGGAACTCCTGGCCTTCGCCGAGGAGGTCGAGGTCGAGAACGCGAGCACCATGCGCAAGCAGGAGCTCATGTTCGCGATCCTGAAGCAGCTCGCCGCCCGCGAGACCGAGATCATCGGGACCGGCGTTGTGGAGATCCTGCAGGACGGCTTCGGCTTCATGCGCTCGCCGGATTCGAACTACCTGCCCGGACCGGACGACATCTACATCTCGCCGACCCAGATCCGCCGCTTCGGCCTGCGGACGGGCGACACGGTCGAGGGGCCGATCCGGGGACCTAAGGAGGGCGAGCGCTATTTCGCGCTGCTCAAGGTCAACACGATCAATTTCGAGGACCCCGAGAAGATCAAGCACAAGGTCCATTTCGACAACCTGACGCCGCTCTACCCGGATGAGCGCATCCGTCTCGAATGGGTCGAGGAGACGGGCAAGAAGGACTTCTCCGCCCGCATCATCGACGTCGTGTCGCCGATCGGGAAGGGCCAGCGCGCGCTGATCGTCGCGCCGCCGCGCACGGGCAAGACGGTGCTGCTCCAGAACGTCGCGAAATCCGTCACCGCGAACCACCCCGAATGCTACCTCATCGTTCTCCTCATCGACGAGCGGCCCGAGGAGGTGACCGACATGCAACGCTCCGTGAAGGGCGAGGTCGTGTCCTCCACCTTCGACGAGCCGGCTCTGCGGCACGTCCAGGTCGCCGAGATGGTGATCGAGAAGGCGAAGCGCCTCGTCGAGCACGGCCGGGACGTCGTGATCCTGCTCGATTCGATCACCCGGCTCGGGCGCGCCTACAACACCGTCGTGCCCTCCTCCGGCAAGGTGCTGACGGGCGGCGTCGACGCGAACGCCCTCCAGCGGCCGAAGCGCTTCTTCGGCGCGGCCCGCAACATCGAGGAGGGCGGATCGCTCACCATCATCGCGACCGCGCTGATCGATACCGGCTCGCGTATGGACGAGGTGATCTTCGAGGAGTTCAAGGGCACCGGCAATTCGGAGATCATCCTGGACCGCAAGGTCTCGGACAAGCGCATCTTCCCGGCGCTCGACATCACCCGCTCCGGCACCCGCAAGGAGGAGCTGCTGGTCCCGGCCGAGATCCTCAAGAAGATGTACGTGCTGCGCCGCATCCTGAACCCGATGGGGACGGTCGACGCGATGGAGTTCATGCTGGACAAGCTGCGCCAGACGAAGACCAACGGCGACTTCTTCGACTCGATGAACACGTAAGTTTCGCCGGGTCGCCGTGGGGTCTGGTCGTCACGCGAGGGTTCCTCCACCATCGTCATGGTGAGGAGCGGCAGAGCCGCGTCTCGAACCACGCACACCGCCCGGGTGCGTTCTTCGAGACGGCCTTTCAGGCCTCCTCACAATGACGAAAGTCGGGTGTCGAGCTCGTACTTGAGGTAAGAGAGCCAGATGGAGATCGATCTCCCGGACGTGAAGGCCGAGGTGGAGGCCGCCTTCGCGGCCTACGAGACGGCGCTCGTGACGAACGACGTCGCGACGCTCGAGGCCCTGTTCCGGGACGACCCGCGCACGATCCGATACGGGATGGGCGAGAACCTCTACGGCATGGACGCGATCCGGGCCTTCCGCCGCGGCCGCTCGCCCGTCGGCCTCTCGCGCCGGATCGACCGGACGATCGTCACGACCTACGGGCGCGATCTCGCGACCGCCTCGACCTTGTTCTACCGCGACACCGCGCCGGGCCGGGTCGGGCGCCAGATGCAGACCTGGGTGCGGATGCCGGACGGCTGGCGCATCGTGGCGGCGCATGTGAGCCTGATCGACGAGCAGGCCTCCTGACTTGGAACAGCCTGACTTGGAACAGCCTGACGTGGACGTGCCGCCGCTGACCCTCGCGGAATATCGTGAGGCCTATTCGGACGGCTGCCTGACCCCCACGGCCGCGGTCGCGGAGGTCTACGCGCGCATCGCCGCGCATGACGATCCGGCGATCTTCATCGCGCTGCGTCCGCAAGCCGAGGTGCTGGCGGACGCGCAGGCGCTGGAGCGGCGCGGTCCGGAGGGCCTGGCGCTCTACGGCGTGCCGGTCGCGGTGAAGGACAACATCGACGTCGCGGGCCTGCCGACGACGGCCGCCTGCCCGGACTTCGCCTACCGGCCGGACCGGGACGCGACGGTCGTCGCCCGGCTGCGCGCGGCCGGCGCACTCGTCATCGGCAAGACCAACCTCGACCAGTTCGCCACGGGGCTCGTCGGCGTGCGCTCGCCCTATGGCGTGCCGCGCAACACCTTCCGGCCCGACATCGTGCCCGGCGGGTCGAGTTCCGGCTCCGGCGTCGCGGTGGCGGCCGGGCTCGTGCCGGTCGCGCTGGGGACCGACACCGCCGGGTCGGGCCGCGTGCCGGCCGGGCTCAACAACATCGTGGGCCTGAAGCCGACGCTCGGCGCGGTGCCCGCCACGGGCGTCGTGCCGGCCTGCCGCAGCCTCGATTGCGTGTCCGTCTTCGCGCTGACCGTCGCGGATGCCTGGTCGGTCTACGAGGTCATCGCGGGGTTCGATCCGGCGGATTCGCTCTCGCGCCGCGTCGCGATCGGGCGTCCCGGCCCCGTCCCACCGAGCCTGCGCGTGGGTGTCCCGGATACCGCCGGCCGGCGCTTCGGCGGCGACCCGCAGAGCGAGGCGGCGTTCGAGGCCGGCGTGACGGTCGCGACGCGGCTCGGTGCCACGATCCGCCCGGTCGACATGGCGCCGCTCTTCGCGGTCGCAGGCCTTCTCTATGACGGGCCCTGGGTGGCGGAGCGCTACGCGGCGATCCGGAGCTTCATCGAGGCCGCGCCCGACGCGCTGCAACCCGTGACCCGCGCCATCACCGAATCGGCGCGCCGGTTCTCGGCCGCCGACGCCTTCGCGGGCCAGTACCGCCTGGCCGAGCTGCGCCGGGCGGCCGAGCCGATCTTCCGCGAGGTCGATGTCCTGATGGTGCCGACCTATCCCCGGCCCCGCACGCTCGCAGAGTTGGACGCCGACCCGATCGGCCCGAATGCCGAGCTCGGCACCTACACGAACTTCGTCAACCTGCTCGACCTCTGCGCGCTGGCGGTGCCGGGCGCCTTCCGCGCCGACGGCCTGCCGGCCGGCGTCACGCTGATCGCGCCGGCCGGCCAGGACGCCCGGCTGGCGGCTTTCGGAGCCGCACTGCACGACGCGGCGGGCGTAGCTCTCGGCGCCACAGGGCGCGCGATGGCGGCACGGGAGACGCCCTCGGCGCAGGCCGAGGCGCATGAGATCGAGCTCGCGGTGGTGGGGGCGCATCTCTCCGGGCTGGCGCTCAATCACGAGCTGACGTCTCGCGGGGCCCGCTTCCTCCGGGCAGCGCGGACCGCGCCGGATTACCGGCTCGTCGCGCTGCCGGGCGGACCGCCGCACCGGCCCGGCCTGCTGCGGGTCGCGGCGGGCGGGGGCCACGCGATCGACACGGAGGTCTGGGCGCTGACGGCCGAGGCCTTCGGCACGTTCACGGCCGGCGTGCCGTCCCCGCTCGCCATCGGGACGCTGCGACTCGCCGACGGCACGGCCCCGAAGGGTTTCCTGGTCGAGTCGGAGGCGACCCGGGGTGCCGAGGACATCTCGACCTACGGCGGATGGCGGGCTTATCTCGCGCGCGACCTCGCGCGAGTTTGACACGACCTCGCGCGTCCAGATGGACGAGGTCGCGAGATGATAGGGGGAGGACGACATGAACCAGATCGACCTGAACGGTCACGTGGCGGTGGTGACGGGCGGTGCGCAGGGGATCGGCCGCTCGGTCGTCGAGCGGTTCGCCGCGAGCGGCGCCACCGTCGAGATCTGGGACCTCGACCTCGATCTCGCCCGGGAGGCCGCCGACTCGATCGGAGAGGGCGTGCGCGCCCGCGGGGTCGACGTCACGGATGCCGAGAACGTCGCGAAGGCCGCCCGCGAGGCCGAGGCGCTGCACGGGCCCATCGACATCCTGGTGACGAGCGCCGGGATCGCGGGCCCGAACACGACCGTCGCCGAGTACCCGGTGGCGGATTGGGGGCGCATCATGCGCATCAACCTCGACGGCACTTTCCATTGCTGCCGCGCGCTGGTCCCCTCGATGGTGAAGCAGAATTACGGCCGCATCGTCACGGTCGCGTCGATCGCCGGCAAGGAGGGCAACCCCAACGCCTCCGCGTACTCCGCCTCGAAGGCCGCCGTGATCGCGCTGACGAAGTCGCTCGGCAAGGAACTCGCCGCCCACAACATCGCGGTGAACACGATCACCCCGGCGGCCGCGCGCACCCGCATCTTCGACCAGATGACGCAGCAGCATATCGACTTCATGCTGTCGAAGATCCCGCGCGCCCGCTTCGTCGAGCCGCGCGAGATCGCCGCGATGGTGGCCTGGCTCTGCTCGGCCGAGAACTCCTTCACGACGGGCGCTGTGTTCGACCTCTCGGGCGGCCGCGCCACCTACTGATCGCGCAGCAGCCGGGTAAGGTCGGGGTTCATCCCGTCGGACCGGGCCGGTCGACGTGAGGCCCGGAGCGTCGGTCGTCGGTTCGATCCAACGTCATGGCCGGGCTCGCGTCATGGCCGGGCGGAGCAGCCGCTATGGGCGGCTGCGGAGGGTCGGCCCGGCCATGACGGCCTAACTCCACACCATCGCAGAGCGGGCTTGACACTCTGAACAAATTCCTATAGCGCTGGGGTCAATTCCTCGGGGGGGGGGAGCGGCGGTCGACACCGTCATCGGGAGGGACTTGGCACCCACAGCACATCGTCAGTCGAGGCCGGAGAACCGGTACCCCGCTCCCCCACTCGTCTGTGTAGCGCTCCTTGAACCGGGACGCCACGCCGTGGCGGGCAGCCGAGGAAACCCCGGACGGACGGCGCGTGGGCGCGACCGGGACCGGCAGACGCGAACCGGCTTCGAACCACGATCGGGAACTCTTGTTTAGAATGGTTGTTGACTAGCATATTGGAACTGGTCTAATTTAGATCAGGATAGAGAACTGGCCAGCGATTCGGCCGCAACACGAGGAAGTTCACCATGGCGAGCGCGATTCAGGGTGCGGCGTGCCGGAGCTGCCGCTTCTACGACGATCATCACGGCAACGGCGGTGGCGCCCAGGCCGATTCGGGCCTGTGCCGCTTCAACCCGCCGGTCAGCCAGCCGGAGCCGAACGGTCACGGCCTGTGGCCGGTCGTGACGACCCGGGACTGGTGCGGACACTTCACCCCGGACCAGATGCCCGCGGAGTGATCCGCCACGCATGACGGATCGAACGGCCGGCCTCGCGCCGGCCGTATCGTCTCAGGCGGCCGTGCGCTCCTCGATGATCTTGGCGAAGAGCGAGATGCCGTAGGGGATCGCGCCGTCGTCGAAATCGTAGGCGGGATGATGGCAGAGCGCCGAATCGCCGTTGCCGATGAACATGTAGGCGCCCGGCCGCTCCAGCAGCATGTAGGAGAAGTCCTCCGCGCCCATCTGCGGCACGATATCGGTGTTCACGCCCGAGACCTCCCCGGCGATCCGCGCCATGAACTCCGTCTGTTCAGCATGGTTGAAGGTGACCGGGTAGCCGCGCACGTAATCGACCGCCGCCGTCACCCCCATCGCGGCCGCGACGCTCTCGGCGACAGCCCGGATGCGTCCCTCGACGATCTCCTGCACCTCGGGCTTCAGCGTCCGCACCGTGCCGAGGAGGGTCGCGGCCTGCGGGATGACGTTGTACGTGTCGCCCGCCTCGAAGGAGCAGATCGACAGCACGGCGGCGTCCAGCGGGTCGACGTTGCGCGCGACGATCGACTGCATGGCGCCGACCATCTGCGCGCCCGCGACGAGCGGGTCCGCGCATTGGTGCGGGTGGGCGGCGTGGCCGCCGCGTCCCGTGACCGTGATCGTGAACTTGTCCGCCGCCGCCATCAGCGGACCCGGCTTCACGGCGAAATGCCCGACCGGGATGCCCGGCCAATTATGCACGCCGTAGACCTCGTCCACCCCGAACCGGTCCATCAGACCCTCCTTCAGCATCGCGGCGGCGCCCGCCCCTCCCTCCTCGGCCGGCTGGAAGATGAACACGGCCGTGCCCTCGAAATTGCGGGTCTCGGCCAGGTACTTCGCGGCCCCGAGGAGCATGGCCGTGTGGCCGTCATGCCCGCAGGCGTGCATCTTGCCCGGTACCGTGGACCGGTAGGGCGCGTCCGTCTCCTCCTCGATCGGGAGCGCGTCCATGTCGGCGCGCAGCCCGATCGTGCGTCCGGACGATCCCCTCGCGCCGCGCACGACGCCGACCACGCCCGTGCGCCCGATGCCGGTCACGACCTCGTCGCACCCGAAGGCGCGCAGCTTGTCCGCGACCAGCGCGGCGGTGCGGTGGACGTCGTAGAGAAGTTCGGGATGGGCGTGGATGTCGCGTCGCCAGCCGGTGACTTCGTCCGCGAGGTCGGCGACTCGGTTGATGATGGGCATGGAGGTTCCTGCTGTGCGATGTCAGCCGAGCAAATCCCGCGCCTCGATGCCCGTCAACGGGAGGGCGCCGACCGAAGGACGGGAGAGCCGCGACCTTTCGCATGGTTAAGGGAATGTTCGTCCATCGCGGACATCCTCGTGCGACTCGGGTCCGTCGGACCGGAGCACGCGAACGTCGATTGAGGTCCGGTTCTCCGTAAGCCTATCGTCCAGGTTATAGCTTATGCTATACGAGACCCACATCGGATCGTGCCCATGCGGACCTTCTGTCGTTCGTCCATCCTGATCTCGGCGATCCTGCTGTCGGGCGCCACGATGGCACAGGTCGATGGCGGGGGCGCCGGCGGCCAGCCCCAGCTGCCCGGGACGGCGGAGACCTCCGACCAGCCCGCCGCCCAGCCCGGCCCGGACTCGATCCAGACCTCGCTCGGCGCGTACGGCGATCCGGGCGGCTACCGGGCGTTCCTGGCCGGCCGCGGCATCACGTACAGCCTCACCTATATCGGCGAGACGCTCGGCGTCGCGGCAGGCGGGCAACGGCGCGGCGCGATCTACGAGGGCCGGCTCGACGCGCAGCTCGACGTCGATTTCGAGAAATTGGCCGGGTTCTCCGGCCTCGCCTTCCATACCAACGCCTACCAGATCCACGGCCACGGCCTGTCGCGCTACTATCTCGGCAACCTGTTCGTCACGAGCGGCATCGAGGCCCTGTCGTCGACACGCCTCTTCGAGCTCTGGCTGGAGCAGAAGTTCCTGGAGGACAAGCTCGCGATCCGGGCCGGCCAGCTCGCGGCCGATACCGAGTTCCTGGTCAGCCAATATGCCGGCCTGTTCGTGAACTCGACCTTCGGCTGGCCCGGCATCACGGCCGCGAACCTGCCGTCGGGCGGACCCGCCTACCCGCTCGCGACGCCCGGCATCCGGCTCAAGGTCGCGCCGACACCCCGGTTCTCCGCCATGCTCGGCGTGTTCAACGGCGATCCGGCCGGCCCGGGTCCGGGGGACCCGCAACGCAACAATGGGAGCGGGGTCGAGTTCCGGGCGCGAGACCCCACGCTCGTCATCGGCGAGGCCGCCTTCGGGTACGGCGGCAAGGACACGCTGTCCGGGCAGGTGAAGTTCGGCGGCTGGGCGCATCTCGGGCGCTTCGGCAGCCCGCGATTCGACGCGTCCGGCGGGGCGCTCGCCGACCCGAACGGCTCCGGGATCGCGCGTCGCTTCCGCGGCGATTACGGTCTCTACGGCGTGATCGACCAACTGCTCTACCGTGTCCCGGGCACGGAGGATGGCGGTCTCGGCGTGTTCGCCCGCGTGTCGGGATCGCCCGGGGACCGCAACCTCGTCGACGTCTACGTGGATGGCGGCCTGACCTACAAGGGTCTGATCCCGGGCCGGCCGAACGACACGTTCGGGGTCAGCGCCAGCTACGCGCGCGTGTCCGACGCCTATCGGGGCTTCGACCGCGACGGCGTCGTCTTCGGCGCGATACCCTCGCCGATCCGATCGAGCGAGGCGGTGGTCGAGGTCACCTATCAGGCGCAGATCGTGCCCGGCTGGACGGTGCAGCCGGATTTCCAATACATCTTCCGGCCCGGTGGTGGCGTCGTGAACCCCCGCAGCCCCGTCGTGTCGCTGGAGAAGGACGCCGCTATCGTGGGCCTGCGCACCACGATCCGGTACTGAGCCGGATCAGAGCGAACCGACCACGACCTTCGTGCTCCGCGCCAGGGCCGGCGGCAGGATCGCGGTCGCGCCCGGGATCGCCGCGGTGATGCCCGCGGGGTCGGTGCTCATGGCGGGCGTCGCCGCCCAGATCGACCATCCCGAGACGGACGGCGTCGACGCGAGGAGCTCGGCCGGGCGGGCGCCCGCGACCTGGATCATCGGCTGCGCGGGCTTGCGGCGGGCCGGGATGACCACGACCTCCCGGCCGGCGAGCGGCAGGGCCTCGGGCCGGCTGATGTCGCCGAGATAGGTCCCGAGGCTCGCGAGCAGCCGGAAGGAGGGGTGCTGTCCGCCGTCCGAGTACGTGGTGCGGATCGCGGCCGCGCCGTCCGCCACGAGCGCCGCGATCTTTGCGTCCTCCTCCGCCCGCCGGGCGGTCGCGAGGGCCTCCCGGGACCGGTCGCGCGAGGGCGCGAAGGTGTAGCGCCCGCCCGCGACGCCGACGACCGGCTCCTCGCCCGTCGCCTCGAACCTGTCCGAGCCCTCCTTCAGTTGCCGCCAGAACGCGATGTTCGGGTCGGTCCGGTGCCGGGCCATGTTCTGGGGCGTCATCCGGAACGGGTAGGACTGGAACTGGAACGCCGCCTGGCCGCCCGCGAAGGCCTCGCGCGCCAGCGCGTAGATCTCGCCGACCTGGCGGTCCGTCATCGCGAAGCAGCCCATCGACGAGCATGTGCCGTGGACCATGAGGAAGGAGCCGGTCGCCCCGTGCGCGCGGTCGTAGGCGTTCGGGAAGCCGACGTCGAAGGAGAGGTAATAGGAGGAGTTCGGGTTCATCTGCCGGGGCGAGACCGGGTAGAAGCCCTCGGGCGTCTGGCGGTCGCCGTTGCGCTGCTTGGGCCCGAGCTGGCCGGACCAGCGGCAGATCGGGAAGGTCTTGACGAGCGTGTAGCGCCCGGTCCGCGCCCGTTTCCACACCTCCAGCTCGGCCTCCTTCTTGTAGGCCCGCATCAGGATCGGGGCGCCGGGCTCGATGTTGCGCGCCGCCATCGCGGAGAGCGTCGCGGCCGGCACCGGGGCGTCCGCCTTGCCGGCGAGTGCGGGGCCGCCGAGAGCGGCTCCCAGCACCAGCGCCGACGCGAACGCGAGATGAAGCAGGGAAGGTCGGCTCATGCGTGTCCCGGACGGTGTTGCCGACACATAGCACGCACGTGATTCGGGCGGGAATCCGTTATGCATCGGGGCTCGACACGGCCGGACGGGATTGGCATCGTGCCGGCATGACGACAGACCCGATGAGCGACGCCGTGACCCGCTGGTGGTGGGTGCGCCACGCGCCCGTGCCGGATCTGGGCCGCATCTACGGCCAGGAGGACCTCGCCTGCGACTGCACGGCGCTCGACGTGTTCACGGCCCTCGCGGAGGCGCTGCCGGACGGGGCCGTATGGCTCACCTCGCAGCTCGGCCGCACGCACCAGACCGCGGCCGCGATCGTGGCGGCCTCCGCGCGCGAGGAGCATCGCGCGATCCGTCCCGAGCCGGTGCCGGCCTTCGCGGAGCAGCATCTCGGCGATTGGCAGGGCCAGGACCGCGCGGCCTTCCACGCGGGCCGTCCTCAGCCCCGGCACGATCACTGGTTCGGTCCGGCAAGCGAGGTCCCGCCGAACGGCGAGAGCTTCGCGGCGCTCTGCGCGCGGGTCTCGGCCGGCATCGCCCTGCACACGGCGGCGCAGCGCGGGCGGGACATCGTGGCGGTCGCGCATGGCGGCAGCATCCGGGCGGCCGTCGGTCACGCGCTCGGGATCGACCCGGACGCGGCGCTCGCCTTCACGATCGACAACTGTTCGATCACCCGCCTCGATCACCTGGGCGGCGATCCCGCCCGGCGCTGGCGCGTGGTGAGCGTCAACCACCGCCCCTGGCGGGCAGGGCTCCTCCCGGGCACCGGCGCGCCGGCTTGATCGCGACCCGAGTTCAGGACTTCGCGGGCCGCGCCCCGAAGATCGCGGTTCCGACCCGCACATGGGTCGCGCCGAGCTGGATGGCGGCGGCGTAATCCGCGCTCATCCCCATCGACAGGGTCGCGAGCCCGTTACGGGCCGCGATCGTGCCGAGGAGCGCGAAATGCGGCGACGGGCCGTCCTCGGCCGGCGGGATGCACATCAGGCCCTCGACCGCGAGCCCGAATTCATCGCGACAGCTGGCCAGGAACGCGTCCGCCTCCCCCGGTGAGACGCCGCCCTTCTGCGGCTCGTCGCCCGTGTTCACCTGGACGATCAGGCGGGGCGAGCGACCCGCAGCCTGGATCTCCTTCGCGAGCGCCTTCGCGAGCGAGGTGCGATCGAGCGAATGGATGGCGTCGAAGAGCCGGACGGCGTCGCGCGCCTTGTTGGATTGCAGCGGCCCGACGAGATGCAGCTCCACGTCGGGGTATCGCTCGCGCAAGACGGGCCACTTCGCGGCGCTCTCCTGCACGTAGTTCTCGCCGAAGACACGCTGTCCGGCCTCCAGTGCCGGCAGGATGCGCTCGGCCGGCATGATCTTCGAGATCGCCACGAGCGCGACACCGGCCGGATCGCGCCCGACATCCTCGGCCGCACGCCGGATCGCGGTCCGTACCTCGGCCAGGTTCTGCGCCACGTCATCCATGGCCGGCTTGTACCACGCCGCGTGGATTTCGGGATCGATTTTACCCGCGGAACCGCCTAGGTCCGGTAGGAATACCGATCCACCCATCACCAGCGATCCATGCCGTCAGAGCGATACAACGCCAAGGTTGCCGAACCGAAATGGCAGCAGATCTGGACCGAGCGTCAGCTCTTCCGGACGCAGGACGACGATCCGCGGCCGAAATACTACGTGCTCGAGATGTTTCCGTACCCGTCGGGGCGCATCCATATGGGGCACGTGCGCAACTACGCCATGGGCGACGTGGTGGCGCGCTACAAGCGGGCGCGCGGCTTCAACGTGCTGCACCCGATGGGCTGGGACGCGTTCGGTCTCCCGGCCGAGAATGCCGCCATCCAGAACAAGGTCGATCCGCGCGAGTGGACCTACGCGAACATCGCCACGATGCGCACGCAGCTGCAATCGATGGGGCTATCGCTCGACTGGAGCCGCGAGATCGCGACCTGCGATCCCGCCTATTACAAGCACCAGCAGCGGCTGTTCCTCGATTTCCTGGATGCAGGCCTCGTCGACCGCAAGACCGCGAGGGTGAACTGGGACCCGGTCGACAACACCGTGCTCGCGAACGAGCAGGTGATCGACGGGCGGGGCTGGCGCTCGGGCGCGCCCGTCGAGCAGCGCAACCTGACCCAATGGTTCTTCAAGATCACCGATTTTGCCGAGGACCTCTCGGCGGCGCTCGACGGGCTCGACGGCTGGCCGGACAAGGTCCGGCTGATGCAGAAGAACTGGATCGGACGATCGGAGGGGCTCCGGTTCGAGTTCGGCCTGGTCGGGGCTCCGGCCGGGTTCGACACCCTGCCCGTCTTCACCACGCGTCCCGACACGATGTTCGGCCCGACCTTCGCGGCGATCGCGGCCGAGCACCCGCTCGCACAGGCGCTTGCCGCCGAGCGGCCGGAGGTGCGGGACTTCATCGCGGAATGCGGACGGATCGGCACCTCGCAGGAGGCGATCGACACGGCCGAGAAGCTCGGGCTCTACACCGGGATCTCGGTCACGCACCCGGCCGATCCGAGCTGGCGGCTGCCGCTCTACATCGCGAACTTCGTACTGATGGATTACGGAACCGGCGCGGTCGTCGGCTGCCCGGCCCACGACCAGCGCGACCTCGATTTCGCGCGAAAGTATGGCCTGCCGGTGCTCGACGTCTTCGTCCCGGCCGATACGGGCGCGATCGTGACGGATACCGCCTACGTTCCTCCAAAGACCGAGACCGTGCGCTACGTGCGCTGGGCGGAGCCCGGCGAGCGGATGCAGACCTGCCAGACCGCGATGGACGCGACGCTCCGCCTCTTCGAGGAGCGCGGCTGGGGCCGGCGCGAGACAACGTTCCGGCTGCGCGACTGGGGCGTTTCGCGGCAGCGCTACTGGGGCTGCCCGATCCCGATCATCCATTGCGATACCTGCGGCGTCATGCCGGTGCCGCGCGAGGATCTGCCTGTCATGCTGCCGGAGGACGTCGATTTCAGCCTGCCCGGCAACCCGCTCGACCGTCATGCCGGATGGCGGCAGGTGCCCTGCCCGCGCTGTGGCACGGCGGCGCGGCGGGAGACGGACACGATGGATACATTCGTGGATTCGTCCTGGTACTACGCCCGCTTCACCTCGCCGACCCTCGACGGTGCGCCGGTCGATCGGCGCACGGTCGACGCCTGGCTGCCGGTCGACCAGTATATCGGGGGGATCGAGCACGCGATCCTGCACCTTCTCTACTCGCGCTTCTTCATGCGGGCGATGCAGCGCACCGGCTGGGCGGGCATTCCCGAACCTTTCGCGGGGCTCTTCACGCAGGGCATGGTCGTCCACGAGACGTATCGCGACGCGACCGGCGCCTGGGTGCAGCCGGTCGATGTCCGCTTCGAGAGCGAGGCCGGGACGCGGCGCGCGTTTCACGTGAAAACATCCGAGCCGCTCGAGATCGGCTCGATCGAGAAGATGTCGAAGTCGAAGCGCAACGTCGTCGACCCGGACGACATCATCGCGAGCTACGGGGCGGATACCGCGCGCTGGTTCATGCTGTCCGACTCGCCGCCCGAGCGCGACGTGATCTGGACCGAAGAGGGCGTGCAGGGCGCGGGCCGCTTCGTGCAGCGCGTGTGGCGGCTCGTGCACGACGCCGTCGACCTTCCGCTCGCGAACGATGTCGACCAGCAAGCGCCGGTGCTGAGGGCTGCTCACAAGGCGCTCGCGGCCTTGCAGGAGGATATCGACCACCTGCGCTTCAACCGTGCCGTCGCGCGGCTCTACGAACTCGCGAACGCCATCCAGGTGGATACGCAACGCGGTGTCAGGACCACCATGTCGAGCGACGCGACTCGGATGCTCGTTCAGATGCTGGCCCCGATGATGCCGCATCTCGCCGAGGAGTGCTGGGCGACGCTGGGGCAGTCGGGTCTCGCGGCCGAGGCGCCCTGGCCCGAGCTCCGCGCGGACCTCCTGGTCGAGAACGAGACGACGTTGCCCGTCCAGATCAACGGGAAGAAGCGCGCCGAGGTGACCGTGACTCGAGACGCGGATACCGCGACGATCGAGAACGCGGTACTCTCGCTGGAGGCCGTTCAGCGTGCGCTCGAAGGGCGGCCGGTCAGGAAGGTGATCGTGGTACCGGGAAGGATCGTCAATGTCGTCGTGTGACCGCGCTTGGCTCTGGCGACACCGCCTCGCAGTCCTCGGGCTCGTGATCGGCCTTGGCGGCTGCTTCCGCCCGCTCTACGGGCCGACCGCGTCCGGCGTGCCGCTTCGCGACGCGCTCGCCTCGATCACGGTCGAGCTTCCATCAAGCCCTGTCGGCCAGGAGCGCCTTGGCCACTACGTACAGAGCGAGCTCGTCTACGCGCTGGACGGGTCCGGCACGCCGCACGAGAAGCTCTACAAACTCAGGATCGAGACGGCCGAGAACGTGCAGCCGACCTCGGTCGACACGGTCTCCGGCCGGGCGGATGCCGCGATCCTGAACGGCACGATCAAATACACGCTGACCACGAATGACGGGAAGACGACCGTGACGGCCGGCACCTCGCGTGCCACCGCGACGTATAACCGTGACCAGCAACGCTTCGCATCGGTGCGAGCGGCACGGGACGCCGATATTCGGGTCGGGCAACAGATCGCCGAGGACATCAAGCAGCGCCTCGCGGCCTATTTCGCCACGACGCCGTAGCGGGATCATGACGGCCGTCAAGGCGGGACAGGTCGAAAGGGCCGTCAAGGATCGGCGCGCCGACGTTACGCTCCTCCTGTTCTATGGGCCGGATACCGGATTGGTGTCGGAGCGGGCCCGAGCGGCGGCCCGCGCCTTCGTGGACGACCCGGACGACGCCTTCCAACTCATCCGGCTCGACGGCGACGCGCTGGCCGACCAACCGTCTCGTCTCGTCGAGGAGGCGACCACCTTCGGGCTCTTCGGTGACAAGCGCGCGATCTGGGTGCGGCCCAGTTCGCGTCAGATCGCGTCAGCGGTCACGGCCTGCCTCGACGTCGCGCTGTCGCAGACCCTCGTCGTCCTGGAGGCGGGCGACCTCGCCAAGACCTCGCCGCTGAGGACCGCCTGCGAGCGCTCGTCGCGGGCGCTGGCCCTGCCGTGCTATTCGGACGAGGCTCGCGACCTCGGCGGCCTCGTGACAGAGATGCTGCGTGCCGAGGGGCTCGCGATCGACCCCGACGCGCGCGAGATCCTGATCGAGGGTCTCGGAGGCGATCGGCTCGCGACCCGGCGCGAGGTCGAGAAGCTCGTGCTCTACGCGCTCGGCCGCGAGCGGATCCGGATCG
This sequence comes from uncultured Enterovirga sp., assembly GCA_964250725.1. Lineage (GTDB taxonomy): Bacteria > Pseudomonadota > Alphaproteobacteria > Rhizobiales > Beijerinckiaceae > Enterovirga. The sequence goes on from CAXUHE010000029.1 coordinate 23,620, forward strand.
AGGATGTCGAGGCCGTGGTGAGCGATGTCTCTGGCGCGAGTGTCGACGATGCGATCGATGCGGCTTTCGCGGGCGACCTCGCGCAACTCGAAGCCGGATTGGCCCGGCTCTCCTCCGCTGGGACCGCTGCTTCTGCCCTGATGGCGATCGCGTTACGCCATACGCTGTCCCTCCTCGCCGCGCGGGCGCGGCTCGACGAGGGGCAGGATCTGGACACCGCGTTGCGGACATGGCGCGGCATGCGATTCAATCGTCGCGGGCGCATCGCGTACTAGCTTGAGCGGTGGACGACCGAGCGGCTGAGCGCCGTGCTGGCGCGACTTCAGATTGCCTCGCTCGCGACGCGGCAATCGGCTGGTCTGGCCGAGGCTCTCGCGTCCGATGCATTGGTGCGGATCGCCGCACGGGCAGGCTAGCGAGACCTGCTGCGGAGAGTAAGAGACGACCGATACTTACGCGACCGAGGCGCGTAGCTTCCCACAAAGAAGATCGAGCTGTTCCAGCGACCGGTACTTGATCTTCAGTTCCCCGCCCGTTCCTCTGACGTCGATACGGATCACGAGGCCGAGCGCGTCCTGCAACGACGTCTCCAGCGCTCGCGTGTCCGCATCCACGTTGCGGGATGCGCGTCGAGGCGGCTCTGCGCCGGCCGGGTCCGCCTCGCTCTCCTCGCGCGCCAAACGCTCGACATCGCGCACCGTGAGACCTTGCTCGACGATCCTGGCCGCCAGGGACTCGGGATCGCGCACGCCGAGGAGCGCCCGCGCGTGGCCGGCCGAGAGTTCGCCCTGCCCCAGCCTGTCGCGAACGAGGGCGGGTAGCTTGAGCAACCGGATCGTGTTCGCCACGTGACTGCGACTCTTGCCGAGCACCGTCGCGAGATCGGTCTGGGAATAGCCGTGTTCGGCGACGAGCCGCTCGTAGCCCGCCGCCTCGTCCAGTGCGTTGAGGTCGCTGCGTTGGACGTTCTCGATGATCGCGAGTTCGAGTGCGGTCTTGTCGTCAGCCTCGACGACCACCACTGGGACATCGTGCAAGCCGGCGCGTTGCGCAGCCCGCCAGCGCCGTTCGCCCGCGATGATCTCGAACGCGTCCGGCAGGTTGGTGATCGGCCGAACGATGATCGGCTGAATGATGCCGCGTTCCCGGATGGAGCCCGCGAGATCGTCCAGTTCCGCTTCCGCGAAGGAGGTGCGTGGATTGCGGGGGTTGCGGCGCAGGAACTCGATCGGCACGCGGCGGGCGGCCCGCGCTCGCTCGCCGGCCGGCTCGTCATCCGCCTCCCCGATCAAGGCCGCGAGCCCGCGCCCGAGCCGACCTCTACCGGAATCCTCTGCCATCTCCGACCTTCCTCTTACGCAGCCGCGCTCAGCGCCCGTTCGCGCT
>CAXUHE010000030.1:0-12493 GCA_964250725.1 uncultured Enterovirga sp.
AGCGGGACGAACGCGTCATCACCTGCGAGGACGCGGCCGAGCTGCAGCTCCAGCAACCCCATGTCGTGCGCCTCGAGACGCGCCCGCCGAACCTGGAGGGCCAGGGCCAGGTCACCATGCGCGACCTCGTGCGCAACTGTCTGCGCATGCGCCCCGAGCGGATCATCGTGGGCGAGGTGCGCGGACCGGAGGCCCTCGATCTCCTCCAGGCGATGAATACGGGCCATGACGGCTCGATGGGCACCGTGCACTCGAACTCGCCGCGCGAATGCCTGTCGCGCATGGAATCGTTGATCACGATGGGCGGCTTCTCGCTGCCGTCCCGCACCATCAAGGAGATGATCGCGACATCGGTTGACGTGATCGTGCAGGCGGCCCGCCTGCGCGACGGGTCGCGGCGCATAACGCACATCACGGAGGTGATCGGCATGGAAGGCGACGTCATCACCACGCAGGACGTCGTCGTCTACGACATGACCGGCGAGGACGCGTCCGGCCGCATCATCGGCAGTCATCGCTCGACCGGGATCGGCCGGCCGAAGTTCTGGGAACGGGCACGCTATTTCGGCGAGGAGCAGAGGCTCGCGGCCGCGCTCGACGCGATGAGCGTGGTGGACGAGAGCCAGGCCGCATGAGCGCCGCGAGCCCGCAGGGTCGAAGCCGATGAGCACCGGCATGCTGGCCGCCATGGCGCTCTCCGCGATCGGGGTCGGAGGGGTCGCCTACGTGTTCCTGTACCCGATCCTGTCGGGCGCGAACCGCGTCGAGAAGCGGCAGAAGGCGCTCGTGGGCGGGCCGGAACGCCGCGAGCGGGGCGCCGCGACCGTGAACCGGCGCGATCAGGTCGCACAGAGCCTGCGCGATCTGGACTTGCGCGAGAAGGCGCGCACCAAGATCAATATCGAGACGCGGATCGGTCAGGCGGGCCTTGCCTGGTCGCGCCGCAAGTTCTTCGTCGTCAGCGCCGTCTCGGGCGTCGCGCTCGGCATCGCGCTCCTGATCATGTCCGCCTCGCCCCTGGCGGCGCTCGCGGGTCTCGTGGCCGGCGGTCTCGGCCTCCCGCGATGGGTCCTCGTATTCCTGAAAAAACGCCGGATCAACAAGTACCTGCACGAATTGCCGAACGCGATCGACGTGATCGTGCGCGGCATCCGATCCGGCCTGCCGCTCGGCGATTGCCTGCGGATCGTCGCGACGGAAGGCCAGGAACCTGTCCGGTCCGAGTTTCAGCGCATGATCGAGCAGCAGGCGCTCGGCATCACCATCTCGGAGGCCGTCGGCACACTCTACGAGCGCCTGCCCGTGCCGGAATCGAACTTCTTCGCCATCGTGATCGGCATCCAGGCGAAGGCGGGCGGCAATCTCTCGGAGACGCTGGCCAACCTGTCGCGCGTGCTGCGCGAACGCAAGAAGATGAAGGGCAAGATCCAGGCGATGAGCATGGAGGCCAAGTCTTCCGCCGGGATCATTGGCGCCCTCCCCTTCATCGTCGGCACTATGACCTACATCTCAAGCCCTAGCTACATCGAACTTCTCTGGCTGACGAACATCGGCAAGCTTCTGCTGATCGGATCGGCGTTCTGGATGGTGTTGGGCTGCCTCGTCATGAAGAAGATGATCAACTTCGATTTCTAGAGAACACCATGCTGGCCCTAACGCTGAAGCTGACCGACCCGCATATGCTCGCGGCCGTGCTCGCGGCCTTCGCGGCCTTCGCGACCATCATCACGCTGGCGCTCCCGCTCGTGGAGGGAGACGGTCTCGGGCGGCGCATGAAGGCCGTCGGGCAGGAGCGGGAGCGGATCAGGCTGCGCGAGCGCGAGCGGCTGGCGAAGGGCGCGTCGTCCAAGGTCACGCTGCGTCAGGCGCCAAAAGCCTACATGAAAGGCATCGTCGAGCAGTTCAAGCTCGGCGACTGGCTGGGCACGGAGACCGCCAAGCAGAAACTCGTCATGGCGGGCTTTCGCGGATCACAGGCGGAGGTCACGTTCCTGTTCTTCCGCCTGGTCGTGCCGATCGGGTTCGCGATCGCGGTCGCGGTCTACATCTTCGCGGTCGACGATTTCGGCCTGTCCATCCCGATGAAGCTGGCGGCGATCGTCGCGGGCACGTTCCTGGGCGTGAAGAGCCCCGAGATCTTTCTGTCGAACCAGATCAAGAAACGGCAGCTCTCGATCCGCCGCGCGTGGCCGGATTCGCTCGACCTCCTGCTGATCTGCGTCGAATCCGGCATGTCGATCGAGCAGGCGTTCCGGCGCGTGAGCGTGGAGGTCGGGACGCAGTCGGTCGCGATGGCGGAGGAACTCACGCTGACGACGGCCGAGCTGTCCTACCTGCCGGAGCGCAAGGTCGCCTACCAGAACCTGGCGAGCCGGACGGGACTGGACATCGTGAAGTCGGTCACGACGGCGCTCGTTCAGGCCGAGCGGTACGGTACGCCGCTCGGCACCGCGCTCCGGGTGCTGGCCCAGGAGAGCCGGGACATGCGCATGAACGAGGCCGAGAAGAAGGCGGCGGCGCTGCCGCCGAAGCTGACGGTGCCGATGATCGTGTTCTTCCTGCCCGTCCTCTTCGTCGTCATCATGACGCCCGCCATGATCCAGGTCTTCGGCTGGCAGTGATCGGGCAAGCTCGCACGTTCGAAGGGTGCGGGCGGGCCGGTTCTGGCGCTGCGTGGCTTGCGCTAGGGTGAGCGCATGGGGACGAATCGTTTCACCCTTCTGGGAATGTGTCTGGCGGCGTCGATTCTCGCGGGAGAGGCCCTCGCGCAGGATCGGGGCACGCTGAACCCAAAGCCGCTGCCGCCGCTCGCGCATCCGGAGGATCCCGCCACCCCCGCGAAGGAGCTCTTCGGGCGCCGTCCGACACCCGCCTCCCTCCAGGCGCGCTCGATCGGTTTCTACTCGCGCGGCTGTCTCGCGGGCGGCCAGGCGCTGCCGATCGACGGCCAGACCTGGCAGGTCATGCGCCTGTCGCGCAACCGCAATTGGGGCCATCCGGCGCTCGTGTCGTTCCTAGAGCACCTGTCCGCGAGAACGCCCCGCATCAACGGCTGGCCAGGCCTCCTCGTCGGCGACATCGCCCAGCCGCGCGGCGGCCCCATGATCACGGGCCATGCGTCCCACCAGATCGGCCTCGATGCCGACGTGTGGCTGACCCCTATGCCGGACCGCCGGCTGAGCCGGGCCGAGCGCGAGGAGATGTCGGCCGTGAACCTCGTGCGCCCGGACGGGCTGGAGGTCGACGAGGATGCCTACACGCCGGCCCATCTCGCGCTGATCAAAGCCGTGTCGCGCGAGCCGGAGGTGGAGCGTATCTTCGTCAACCCGGCGATCAAGCGGGCCTTCTGCCGCGATGCCGGCCGCGACCGGTCATGGCTCGACAAGGTGAGGCCCATGTGGGGCCACAACTACCATTTCCATATCCGGCTCGCCTGCCCGGAGGGCGAGGAATCCTGCCGGCCGCAGGACCCGCCCTCCGGGTCAGACGGGTGTGGGTCCGAGCTCGACGCGTGGTTCACGCCCCAGATGCTCCACCCGCGGCCCGGCAAGCCGCGCCCGCCGATGACGCTCGCGGCGCTGCCCGCCGAATGCCGTCAGGTGCTGGTCGCGCCCTGACGCTGTCAGATCACGCCGCGGCTCTGACCGGATCGGACACAATACGCCCGTGCCTCCCTTGTGTAGATCGGAGCGAGGCTTTACTCAGGCTAACCAAAAATGCGCGCTGCCCATTGAAGATGCCTGGACGGGATAAAACGTGAGATTCCGCGAAGACATCAATGGTCTACGTGCGATAGCCGTCATATACGTGGTATTATTTCACTTCGGCTTAAGACCATTCGTCGGGGGATTTGTCGGAGTCGACATATTCTTCGTGATATCCGGCTTCCTGATGACTAGCCTTATCATCGATCGGGTCGATAAGGGTCGATTCAGCGTCGTTGATTTCTATCATGCGCGCATGAGGCGCATCGTCCCCGCGCTCTTATTGGTCGTGATGGCGACTTTGATCGCCTGCTATTTTCTCATCGACCCGCTGATCTACCGCGACATCGCGAGACATAGCATCCCATCTCTACTGTTCTTCTCGAACATGATGTTCGCTTCGGAGACTGGTTATCTCGCACCAGCCGCGCAGGAGAATTGGCTGCTTCACACATGGTCTCTGTCGGTCGAGTGGCAGTTCTATCTCATCTATCCTTTATGGATCATGCTTGCTGCCCGGTTCGGTTGGATGCACCGTGCTCCTCTCCTGATTTTGGGGGTGCCTCTCCTGTTGTCGGTCGGCGCTGCTGTCCTGGCGTCCAACCTCGGGGGCCGATCTGCTACCTACGCGTTCTACTGGCTGCCGACCCGAGCCTGGGAGTTACTCGCCGGCGGGCTCGTGTTCGTCTTGGGGAGAGGCGGCCGCTTGGACTTCTTACGTGAGCAACGCCTTCTATCGCAATCGATCGAGATCGCAGGTATCGCTCTCATCCTATCGTGTCTGTTCGTCTTCGATCATAGAACTCCTTGGCCGTCCTTCTATGCATCGGTGCCGGTCATCGGTTCGGCCCTGATCGTTCTTGCTGACCGGGGCAGTTCGTCGCTACTCAGGAATCTACCGCTACAACAAATCGGTTCGTCGTCGTATTCTATATACTTGTGGCATTGGCCGATCCTGCAACTCATCCGCTACTATGCCGAGGCGATTGAAACGCCGGAGATCGTCTCCGGCGTAGCGCTTTCGGTCGTGATCGGGATGGCGTCCTATCGTTACGTAGAGAAGACCACGGCGACTTGGATCAGCACCTCGAGGCGGTGGATCTCGGTTACAGGCTGCGTCGTCCTCAGTCTCGTGACGGCGACCGCCGCTTCGGCCGTCTGGCGCCTCGACGGCCTACCCGGCCGATCGAAAGGGAACGTCGCTCTATCTCGCGACAGCGTCTTGGCCATTCAGGAATTTGGCTTTCCCGCAACGTGCGGAATATCCAACGGGTCGACTTTCGCTCCTTGCCGGGTCGGCCCGGACGTGGCGCGAGAGACGGTGATACTCGGCGATTCCCAGGCCCAGGTGCTTTATCCGCGCTTCGAAGATACGGATGCGAGTGTGATGTTCGTGACGAACGTGGGTTGCCCGTTGTTTCCCAACGTCGAACGAGCATCGCGGCCCGATTGCGCGCGGTGGCGTCGACAAGCCGTAGACTTCATCTCGTCGCACGACATCGGGACGGTCATATACGTCGGACTCTGGCAATCGGTTCTGAATGTCGATGAGCAAGCATCGGACGCCTGCCTTCGAAGCGGAGGTCGCTGCGTCTCCATCGATGAACCGTCGCGGATAGACGCCTTATTTGCCGGGCTCGCGTCTGAAGTCGAGACATTCCAGGAGGCAGGTAAACGCGTGATCGTCGTGTTACCCCTTCCGGCCCCCACGATCGACCTCCCACATGAGATTGCCAAATCTGAGTTCAGAGGTTCCCTGCCTCGCATTCAACCGGTCATGATATCCAAGGCTGAACAGATCGTGCGATCCCACCTCGACACTCTGGCAGGCAAAGGCGCGATCCTCCTCGATCCACGCCTGATGATGTGCACCGGCAACGATATCTGCTCTCTGATTGATGCGTCCGGACGATCACTCTACAAGGATAAGATACATCTGCGTCCTTTCGCTGTGAAAAGCATGTTCACTCTGATCGACCCTTTCATTTCTCCGCCAGGTTCCAAGCCTCCCATGAGGCCATGAGGACATCGCGCGGATTCTCCGCCTCCCATCCGGAGACTGCGGGTCGGAACACAAGCGTTCAAACCTGAGCCGACGACCCCGTCGCGGGCCATTCGACCTGAAGAACGAGGCTGCCCGAATGCGCTGCGGACAGCCTCTATCGCGCCGCGGAGATCGGCGCACGGAGTGTGTCACGCCGCGACGCCGACCCCGATCGGACACGACACGCCCGTGCCGCCGACCCCGCAATATCCGGCGGGGTTCTTGGCCAAGTACTGCTGGTGATAATCCTCGGCGAAGTAGAACGGACCCACGTCCTTGATCTCGCTCGTGATGGGCCCCAGACCGCGCACCGAGAGCGCCTTCCCGTAGGCGGCCTTGGTGGCCTCCGCGTCCCGGCGCTGCTCCTCGTCCGCCACGTAGATGCCGGAGCGGTACTGCGTTCCCATGTCGTTGCCCTGGCGCATGCCCTGCGTCGGATCGTGCCCCTCCCAGAACGTCTTCAGGAGACGCTCGTAGGATGTCTGGGCCGGATCGTAGGCCACGAGGACGACCTCGTTCTGCCCGGTCATGCCGGAGCAGACCTCCTCGTAGGTCGGGTTCGGGGTCGTGCCTCCCGCGTAGCCGACCGCCGTCACGTACACGCCCGGCAGCTTCCAGAACATCCGCTCGACGCCCCAGAAGCATCCCATGCCGAACACGGCCGTCCGGATGCTCTCCGAATACGGGCCCTTCAGCGGGTTGCCGTTGACGAAGTGCCGGTCGGCGGTCGGGATCGGGTTCGGCCGGCCCGGCAGCGCATCGGCCGGCTTCACCATCTCGGACTTCTTGCGGAACATGAACATGCGGGATCTCCCTCGGTTCGACCGGATATGGGGATGCCCCGCATGTCTGTCACGCGCCCTCGAAGAGCTCTACATGCCGGTTCCGACGAGCTTCCATGTCCCGTTCGCGATCGTTACCAGGACGCGAGCCCGGTTGTCCTGGCCGACGTGATCGTCCTTGCTCATCGTCACGATACCCTGGCTATAGACGACGTTCTTCAGTCCTTCGAGCGCGTCGCGCAGAGCAACCCGGAACTCGGGCGTTCCGGGCTTCGCGACCTTCTCGGCCGCCGGGATCGCCGCCCTGATGAGCGCCAGCGCATCGTTCATATGCGCCCCGAAGGTCGAGACGGACCCCGGCCCGTAGATCGCCTCGTACTTCGTCGAGTACTCGACCCCGGCTTTCTTGATCGGGTTCGAGTCCGGCAATTGTGACGCGACCAGCACCGGACCCACGGGCAGGAACGTGCCCTCGAGGTCCTTGCCACCGACGCGCAGGAAGTCGGTATTGGCGGCACCATGCGTCTGGTAGATCTGGCCCGTGTAACCGCGCTCCTTCAGCGTCTTCTGGGGAAGGGCGGCGGGTGTGCCGGCTCCCGCGATCAGCACCGCGTCCGGCTTCGAGCCGATGATCTTCAGGATCGGGCCCGTGACGCTGGTGTCGTTGCGCGCGTAGCGCTCGGACGTGGTCAGCTTGATGTCGCGGGCGGCGAGGACCGGCGTCAGGACGGAGAGCCAGCCGTCGCCATAGGCGTCGCTGAAGCCTATGAAGCCGACCGACTTGATGCCGGCCGCCTTCATGTGATCGCCGATCGCCTCCGCCATCAGCGCGTCGTTCTGCGGAGCCTTGAAGACCCAGCGGCGCTTCTCGTCCATCGGGCTCGTCACGGCCGAGGAGCCCGCGAGGCTGATCATCGCGACCTTGTTCTCGGACGCGACCTCGATCATGGCGAGCGAGCCCGGCGTGGTCGAGGACCCGACCAGGACGTCGACCTTCTCGTCGGCCAGGAGCTTGCGGCTGTTCGCGACGGCCCTGGTCGCGTCGGAGGCGTCGTCCAGGATCACGATGTCGAGCGGCACGTTGCCGACGGCACCGGTCAGCATCTTGGCGCTGTTCGCCTCCGGGATTCCGAGCGACGCGCCCGGTCCCGTTGTGGACACGGTCACGCCGACCTTGACGGTCTGAGCCTCGGCCGCGCCGACAACCAGCACGCCGACTACGGCCGCGAGGATCGCCCTCATGATCTCCTCCCTTGTTCTCGTTTATGCGGCCTTCTTACCCGAGGTGGCGCGCATGTCGAGACGAGGGGCACACGACGAAGGTGTGAGACCGTCGCTCAATGGCGCTCGGCCGCGATCGTGCCGCCCGGCGCGAGCCAGTGGTCGAGAAACGCGTCGAGCCAGACCCGCACCGCCGGATCGTACATGTAACGCCCTTCGATCTGCCGGATGCGATCCTGCGCGCCCGGCATCGAGAGACGCTCGTGACCGCGCACCGTCCAGCGGCACATCATGGCGTGGGTGACCTCGGGGTGGAACTGCAGCCCGAAGGCGCGCCGGCCGACCCGGATCGCCTGAGTGGGGAAGTCGTCGCCCGTCGCCAGCGTGCGCGAGCAAGGCGGGCAGTCGAACCCCTCCCGGTGCCAGTGATAGACGTGGCCCGGCCACGGCACGCCGATCTCGGCCGCGACCTCGCGGCCCGCCTGCGTCGGGACGAGCGGGTAGTAGCCGATCTCGGCCCGCCCCTCGGCGTGGGAGTAGACGCGGGCGCCGAGATGGCGCGCCAGCATCTGCGCCCCGAGGCAGAGACCGAGATACGGTTTCTCCTCCTTGAGGGCCACGCCGACCCACTCGATCTCCCGGCGGACGAAATCGTCCTCGTCGTTGGCGCTCATGGGTCCGCCGAACACGATGGCGCCGGCGTGGTCCGCGAGCGTCTCCGGCAACGGATCGCCGTATCGGGGCTTGCGGATGTCGAGCGGGTGACCGCGCTCGACGAGCAGGCGCCCCAGGCGCCCAGGTGTCGATTGCTCCTGGTGCAGCACGATCAGGATGGGTTGCATCGGCCGGACGCCGACCTGACGCGCCCGCACGGCCGATCGCTCAGTCGCGGATGGCGTCGATCGCATCCTCGGCGAAACCGAAGAGCCGGCCGAGCCGCCAGAGGAGGTCGTCCCCGAAATCGAGGAGGGGCCCGTCGGCCGCCGCGACCCGGTCGGCCGACGCCAGGAGGTCTCGCTTGGACGCACCATCCAGACTATGCCCCATCATGTCGATCAGAGCCGCGATACCGTCGACCGTGCGGTCGAGGTCGTCGTCCCGATCCAGCAATCGCCGTGCCTCGCCCAAGCCGAACCGCGACCCGAGGACCTGCACGAGCTGGTCCCGTTCCGCGACCTGCATCTCGCCGTCCGCTCGCGCCGCGTGCACGAGAAGGGCCGCCATCGCGAGCCGCTCCTCGACGGTGCCAAATGGGTCTTCGCCTTCGCCTGGCACCCGGACCGGGTCGCCCCTCCGCCTTGATCCGACACGAGATCGATCAGGCGGGTCACGAGAGACATCTGAACGCCGCCTGTCCATTGCGTGCCGGTAGGGTTAATTTTGCGTGTGCAATCCCAGCCCACGGGCCGCAGACCGGACCGAACGCCTCTTCAAAGCGCGTGAGCGGCGTACGCAACATCATCACGGATGTCATGCCCCCCTTGACGGCCATGCGAGGGCGGGACACGAGCGAACGAACCGGGACCGCCCGACGCGGCCCGTCGAAGCGCGGCGGCAAGCGGATTGGGCAAACGGATTGGACATGACGGCAGTTGAACCGGACGGCGACACATCGCTTCACGGCCGTCGCGTCCTCGTCGTTGAGGACGAGGCCGCCATCTCGCTGTTGCTGGAGGACATGCTGCTCGATTTCGGCTGCGAGGTCGTGGGTCCGGCGGGACGGCTCCCGGCTGCGCTCCGCCTCGTCGAGGCGGGCGGCATCGATGTCGCGATCCTGGACGTGAACGTCGCGGGCGAGCCGATCTATCCGGTGGCGGACGCGCTCGCCGCGAAGGGCATCCCGCTCGTCTTCTCCACCGGCTACGGCAGCGCGGGCATCGACGGGCCGTATCGCGACCGGCCGGTCGTGCAGAAGCCGTTCTCGCAATCCGACCTCGAGCAGCAGCTCAAGGCCGCGCTGGAGCCCACCTGACGCATGAGCCCGACAGTCGATCTCAACTGCGACATGGGCGAAGGCTACGGGCGCTGGTCGCTCGGCGACGACGCCGCGATGCTCGACATCATCACCTCGGCGAACGTCGCCTGCGGGTTCCATGCGGGCGACCCGAACATCATGGTCGAGACCGCACGGCTCGCGAAGGAGAAGGGCGTCTCGGTCGGCGCGCATCCCGGCTTCAACGATCTCTGGGGCTTCGGACGGCGCGTGATCCGAGGCGACACGATGGCCGAGATCGAGCGCATGATCGCCTACCAGATCGGCGCGATGCAGGCCTGCGCTGCGCTCGCCGGGCACAAGGTCACGCACGTGAAGGCGCACGGCACGCTCGGCAACCTGACGAACGACGAGCCCGACTTCGCAGACGCGCTCGGGCGCGCCATCAAGGGCGTCGACCGCTCGCTCGTCTACGTGACCATGCCGGGGCTGGCGACGGAGCGCGCCGCCGAGGCGCTGGGCCTCGCGACCGCCGCGGAGGTCTTCGCCGACCGCACCTACGAGGATGACGGGCAGCTCACCTCGCGCAAGATCGCAGGTTCCGTCCTGCACGATGCCGGGGCGGCGGCGGCGCGCGTCGTCGAGATGGTGCGCGACGGCGCGATCACGGCGCGCTCCGGACGCCGCATCCCAGCGAAGATCGAGACGATCTGCGTCCATGGCGACGGCGCGGCCGCCGTCGAGATGGCGCGCCACGTCCGGGCTGCGCTCGAGGCGGACGGGATCACGCTCGCGCCGTTCCGGACGTAGTCGGCGTCAGCCGGTCTCGACCTGCGTGTCCGCCCCCAAACCCCATTCCGACCAGGACCCGTCGTAGAGCGCCCGCGCCGGGCGCCCGGCCTTGGCGAAGGCGAGGCTGAGGATCGCGGCCGTGACACCGGAGCCGCAGGTCGTGACGATCGGGCGGGCGGGATCGATCCCCGCGCGGTCCATCGCGGCCCGGATCGTCTCCGCATCCGCGAGATGACCGTTCTTCACCAGCTCGCCGTAATGCAGGTTCAACGCGCCTGGCATGTGGCCCGACCGGGTGCCGGGCCGGGCCTCCGGCTCCTTGCCCTTGAAGCGGGCCGGCGAGCGGGCGTCGACCACCTGCGCCGCACCCGCGAGAGCGGAGCGGACGTCGTCGATGCCCGCGACCGCTCCGGCGTCGAACCGAGCCTCGAACGTCGTCGGAATTCTCGGTTTCGGCGGACCTGATCGCGTCGGGCGGCCCTCGGCCGTCCAAGCCGGCAACCCGCCGTCGAGCACCGCGACCCGACCGGCCCCGAACACGCGGAACGTCCAGGCGACGCGCGGAGCCGAGAACAGGCCCAGCCCGTCATAGGCGACGACCCGCATCTCGGGCGAGATCCCCATCCGCCCGACGGCCTCGCCGAAGACCTCGGCCGAGGGCAGCATGTGGGGCAGATCGGAGGCCGCGTCCTTGACGTCATCGATGTCGAACCGGATCGCGCCGGGAATGTGCGCGGCGAGATACTCCGCCCCGGCGTCACGACCCTGTGCGGGCAGGTAGTAGGACCCGTCGAGCACCACGAGATCGGGATCGCCAAGGTGATCGGCCAGCCAAACGGTTGAGACGATCTCGATCGCGGACATGCACCCTCCCTGACCGCCAGTGCGGCGGTCCAGTGCTCTAGCGCCGGGCCGCGCACCGGTCGAGAGCATCCCGCGGCTCCGGTCCTGCGTGCGGCATGTTAGGATAAAGAACTCGCCATGACCTCGTCCGCAGGAGAGCGCGCATGATATATCGCCTCGTCATCGTCGCGCTGATCGCCGCGGCGTCCCCTGCCTTCGCGCAGACGCCGATGCAGCTCGACTGCACCGGCCCTTTCGCGAAGGGGGCGGACGAGGCGGCCCTGGTGCAGCGCTTCGGGCGCGCCAACGTGAAGGCGACGCGCATCGAGGGGGCCGAGGGCGAGACCAGTCAGGGCACGATCGTCTTCCCGAACGATCCGAAGCGGCGGATCGAGATCGTTTGGCACGATGAGCGACGACGCCGCAGGCCGGCGTCGATCTCGGTTCGGGGACCGGAGTGGATCGTCAAGCCAGCGGGCGCCGCGGCGCGCACCATCTCCGTCAAGAGCAGCCTCGACGAGGTGGAGGAGGCGAACGAGCGCCCCTTCAGGTTGATGGGTTTCGGCTGGGACATGGGCGGCTACACGGCCGGATGGGGCGGGGGCAAGCTCGGTGTGCTGGAGGGCGGCTGCGACCTCTCGGTCCGGTTCGATCCCGATCCGAAGGCGAGATCGGCGTCGCTCGACAAGGTGTCCGGCGAGCACAAGTTCTCCTCGTCGAGCCCGGCGGTCAAAGCCGTCAAGCCGGCGGTATCGCAGATCTCCATCGGCTGGCCCGAGTAGCCTCGGCTCGTCTTTGCAAGCACGATATCGCGAGAACCGCTCCACTGAGAGGAAGCCGACGGCGCGACCGAACGGCCGTGCGACGTTGACGATCTGGACCCTGCCCCGGCACGACCCTACCTGTTGTATTGTCCTCGCACTCAAACGAACCGCCGCGACGCCGTCGCGCCGGAGCGCGTCGACAGGAGCATCATGCCCAGCCCCGCGGTCATCGATCGGCTTCGTCGCTCGCCCGTGTCGACCGTTATGCGCGCCGGAGCGCTGACGGCCGTGCTGGGGCTCGCCCTGTCCCTCGGCGCCTGCCAGACGTCGGTGCTGTCGGCGCGCGGCCCCGTCGGGGAGGCGCAGGCAACCATCCTCATCAACGCGCTCGCCATCATGCTCTGCATCGT
>CAXUHE010000030.1:12503-24936 GCA_964250725.1 uncultured Enterovirga sp.
TGGTGCCGACCATGCTGACGACCATCGCCTTCGCGTGGTGGTTCCGCGCCTCGAACACGCGTGCAACGTACAGGCCGCACTGGGCCTTCTCCGGGCGGATCGAGATCCTGATCTGGTCGATCCCGTTGCTGATCATCATCTTCCTCGGTGGGATGACGTGGATCAGCTCGCACGATCTCGATCCAGCGAAACCCCTCGAATCCGCCTCGAAGCCGACCGAGGTGCAGGTCGTCTCGCTCGATTGGAAATGGCTCTTCATCTACCCCGACCAGGGCGTCGCGGCGGTCAACCAGCTCGTCGTGCCGGCAGGTGTGCCGATCCACTTCTCGATCACGTCGGCCAGCGTCATGAACACCTTCTTCATCCCGCAGCTCGGCAGCATGATCTACTCGATGAACGGCATGGCGACGCAGCTGAACCTGCAGGCGGACAAGCCGGGCGTGTTCATGGGGATGTCGGGGCATTTCAGCGGCGACGGCTTTCCGGGCATGCATTTCGAGACCCGCGCCGTGCCGAACGAGGAGTTCGACGCGTGGGTGAAGGCCACGAAGGCCGACGGCCCCGTCCTCGACGCGAAGACCTACGACCAGCTCGCGGAGCAGAGCCTGGACGTGAAGCCGTACACCTACCGCGCGGTGGATGACGGGTTGTTCGGTGACGTCGTCATGCAGAAGCGTCCACCCGGACCCGGGCCCACGCCGGAACCGTCCCCCAAGCAGCCACCCAAGTCGCAGGCATCCGTGCCGGCGCCCCAAACCCAAGCGGAGCGCTGAACATGCTAGGCAAGCTGACCTGGAGCGCGATTCCGTTCGACCAGCCGATCGCCATGGTGGCGTCCGGCATCATGGCGACCGTCATCCTCGGCGTGATCGTGTGGATCCTGGTGAAGGGCCACCTGCCCTACCTGTGGTCGGAATGGATCACAAGCGTCGACCACAAGCGCATCGGCGTCATGTACACCCTGCTCGCGCTCGTCATGCTGATGCGCGGCTTCTCCGACGCCCTCCTGATGCGCTCGCAGCAGGCGCTCGCCTTCGGGTCACCCGGCTACCTGCCGCCAGAGCATTACAACCAGGTGTTCTCGGCGCACGGGACGATCATGATCTTCTTCGTCGCGATGACGTTCATGGTCGGGCTCATGAACTTCGTCGTGCCGCTGCAGCTCGGCGTGCGCGACGTCGCCTTCCCGACGCTGAATTCCGTCAGCTTCTGGCTGACCGCGACGGGTGCGCTCTTGGTCAACATCTCGCTCGTGGTCGGCGAGTTCTCGCGCACGGGCTGGATCCCCTACCCGCCGCTCTCCGAGATCAGGTACTCGCCGGGGGTCGGAGTCGACTACTATCTCTGGGCGCTCGAGATCTCGGGGGTCGGGACGCTGCTGTCCGGCGTCAACCTCGTCACGACGATCCTGAAGATGCGCGCACCGGGCATGACGTATCTGCGCATGCCGATGTTCTGCTGGACGTCGCTCGCCTCGAACCTCCTGATCGTGGCGGCCTTCCCGATCCTCACCGCGACGCTCGCGATGCTGTTGCTCGACCGCTATCTCGACTTCCACTTCTTCACGAACGAAGCCGGCGGCAACGTGATGATGTTCAACAACCTCATCTGGGCCTGGGGACACCCGGAGGTCTACATCCTGATCCTGCCGGCCTTCGGGATCTTCTCCGAGGTGATCTCGACCTTCTCCGGCAAGCCGCTCTTCGGCTATCGATCGATGGTGCTCGCCACGATGGTGATCTGCATACTCGCCTTCATGGTGTGGCTGCACCACTTCTTCACGATGGGCGCGGGCGGTGACGTCAACGGGTTCTTCGGGATCACCACGATGATCATCGCGGTGCCGACCGGCGTGAAGGTCTTCAACTGGCTGTTCACGCTCTACGGCGGTCGCATCCGCTACACGGCCGCGACCTTGTGGTCGATCGGCTTCATGGTGACCTTCATCATCGGCGGGATGACGGGCGTGCTGCTGGCCGTACCGCCGGCCGACTTCGTGCTGCACAACAGCACGTTCCTGGTCGCGCACTTCCATAACGTGGTCATCGGGGGCGTCCTGTTCGGCGGCTTCGCGGGCTACTCGTTCTGGTTCCCGAAGGCATTCGGCTTCAAGCTCAACGACCGGCTCGGCAAGGCGGCGTTCTGGTGCTGGATCGTCGGGTTCTATCTCGCCTTCATGCCGCTCTACGTGCTGGGCCTGCTCGGCATGACGCGGCGCATGCAGCATTACGACGTCGCGGGCTGGCAGCCCTGGCTGCTCGTGGCGGGCGCCGGGGCCGTGGTGATCTTCGTCGGCATCGCGCTCCAGGTCCTCCAGCTCGTCGTCAGCATCCGCAACCGCGAGACCTTGCGCGACACGACGGGCGATCCGTGGGACGGGCGCTCGCTCGAATGGGCGACCGCCTCGCCTCCGCCTGCCTTCAACTTCGCGGTCCTGCCGAACGTGCAAGGCGAGGAGGCCTATTGGGGCCTGAAGCAGCACGCGAAGGAGCAGGTGGACGAGCCCGCGAAGGAGCCCGACTACGAGCCGATCGAGATGCCCCGCAACAGCCCGACCGGCGTCGTGTGCGCCTTCTTCGCGACCGTGATGGGGTTCGCGCTGATCTGGCACATCTGGTGGATGGTGGCGGTCGCGTTCGTGGGCGCCTACGCGACCTTCGTGGTCTTCGCCTGGCGCGACCGCAACGAGTACGAAGTCCCGGTCGAGACCGTGGCGCGGATCGACCGTGCGCATAGAACGGCGCTCAAGAGGTCCTGGGCCGACCTGAGGCCCGCGACCTGATGGCCGCGCACGCCCTCACGACGCCCGATCCGGACCACGTCTCGGGCAAGGTCGGCCTGTACGACGACCGCTCCGGGGATGTCCTCGCGGAGCGCAGCGAATCGTCCCGTCGGATCATCGCCGGTTATGGTTTCTGGATCTTTCTCCTCAGCGACATCATCATGTTCGCGGCGTTCTTCGCGAGCTACGCCGTGCTCGTGGGGTCGACCGCGGACGGTCCGTCCGGACGGGACCTCTTCGATCTCGACAACGTCGCGATCGAGACGGGTTGCCTGCTCCTGTCGAGCTTCGCATGCGGCATGGCGAGCGTGGCGGCCTCCGTCAAAAACCGGCTCTGGTTCACGGTCGCGATGGCCGCGACTCTCGTACTGGGGCTCGTGTTCCTGGGGCTCGAAGTGCGGGAGTTCTACGGCATGGTGGTGCAGGGCGCGGGACCTAGCCGCAGCGCCTTCCTGTCGGCCTTCTTCGCGCTCGTCGGCTGTCATGGCCTCCACGTCGCGGTCGGCATCCTGTGGCTCCTGACGATGGTGGCCCAGGTCTTCGCGAAAGGCTTCCGCAGCGAGATCCTGCGTCGCATCCTGTGCTTCAGCCTGTTCTGGCACGCGCTCGACATCGTGTGGGTCGCGCTCTTCACCGTCGTCTATCTGTTGGGATCCGGAGCATGAGTGATCAAGGCGGCAAGGTGGATCGCCACCAGAGCGACACCGCGCCTGGGGACGAACGTGGCAGCGTGATCAACGATGTGCGCACCTACGTTCTGGGATTCGCGCTCGCCACGATCCTGACCGGCGCGTCCTATTTCTTCGTGCAGAGCGGCTTCATCTGGAAGCCCGCGATCCCTGTCGCTCTCATCGCGCTCGCGATCGCCCAGATGGGCGTGCACCTCGTGTTCTTCCTGCACATCACGACCGGGCCGGACAACCTCAACAACTCGCTGGCGCTCGCCTTCGGGACTTTGATCGTCATCCTGGTCATGACCGGATCGCTCTGGATCATGTCCCATCTCAATCACAACATGATGCCGATGGACCAGATCATGCGGATGCAAAGATAACGTCGGTCAGCCCGCGACCAACGAGAGGCGGGGTCGGAGCGACGTGCGGCTGAGCGCGACCTGCACGAGGCCGTCCGCCTCGTCCGACACCATGAGCCGATAACCCAGCGGACCCGCCAGATCGCGCGCCTGCTCGACGGTCGTGGGCGAGATTCGGTGGTGGAAGCGGGGCGAGCCCGTCGCCATCAGGGCCGCCAGGATACCGATCTCGACGCCCTCGGCAAACTCGGCCGAGCGATGTGGAAACCCGACTTGCAGGCCGTGCTCGACATGGATCTTGCGCATGTCAGACCCTCGCGAAGGAGGAGCCCGGATGGGTCGGGCGCGGCTTGCGCTTCGCTCGCAGAGCTTCCGCGACATCGAGAATATTGGTTAAATGCTTACCGATCCGTTGCCGCGTTCAAGCCGCTTCGCGTGCTTCCTCCTTCATGGCGGTCTCGAGCGCCGAATAGTCCGTCTTGCCGGTCCCGAGCACCGGGATCGTGCGGCCGGCGAGGATGTCGCGCGGCAGCATGATCTCCGGCACGCCCGCCTCCGACGCCGCCGTGACGAGGGTCGCGCGGGTCAGGCCCGGGTCTTCACTGACCAGCACCACGGCCTCGCCTTTGCGCGGATCGGGGCGGGCGAGCGCCGCGTGCCGGAAAGTCGGCGAGGCCTTCGACGCGAAGTCCTCGACCGCGCCGAGCGACACCATCTCGCCCGCGATCTTCGCGAAACGCTTGGCGCGGCCCTTGATCGCCACGAACTCGTCCGAGTCGAGCGCCACGATGTCCCCCGTATCGTACCAGCCGTCCGCCACGGGTTCGAGCACGCCCGGCGCGCCGTCGCGAAAGTAGCCCAGCATGACATTCGGGCCGCGCACGAATAGGCGCCCGCCCTCCTCGATGCCCTGGACCGGCTCGAGCCTGTGCTCGATTCCCGGCATGAGGCGGCCGACGGTGCCTGCCTTGAAGTGCATCGGCGTATTGAACGCGATGACGGGCGCGGTCTCGGTCGCCCCGTAGCCCTCCAGGATGCGGATGCCGAAGCGCTCCGACCAGGTCCGGCGCGTCTCGTCCGAGATCCGCTCGGCCCCGGCGCCGACGATGCGCACCGCGTGGAAGTCGTAGGCGTTCGCCATGCGGGCGTATCCGCGCAGGAAGGTGTCGGTCGCGAAGAACACGGTCGCGTTCGTCTGGTAGATCAGTTCCGGGACGATCCGGTAATGCAGGGGCGACGGATAGAGGAACGTGCGGATGCCGGCGAGCACGGGGAGCAGCGTCGCGACCGTGAGGCCGAAAGAGTGGAACATCGGCAGCGCGTTGAAGACGATGTCGCGGGTGTTGAAGGCGATCCGCGCCGCGACCTGATGGCGGTTCGCGTGGAGGTTGCGATGCGAGAGCACGACGCCCTTCGGCGTGCCCTCCGAGCCTGAGGTGAACAGCACGACGGCGGCCGAATCCGGGCACCGCCGGGCGGCCGCCATGTTCGGGGCATAGGATCTCGCCAGCCCGGCGAGCTTGTCGACCGTTCCGATCGCCGTCCGGACATCCTCCAGCCAGACGATGCGGACGCTCTTCCCGAGTTCCGCCACCACGCCATCGAGCTTGGCCCGCTGCACGAAGCGCCGCGAGGAGAGCACGGTCGCGACCTTCGCGATCCGGCACGCCGCCCTCATCCCGCCCGCGCCCGTCGAGACGTTCAGCATCGCGGGCACGCGGCCGATCGCCTGGAGGGCGAAGAAGGTGACGAGCGCGCCGACCGAATTCGGCAGAAGCACGCCCACGACCTCCTCCGCGGCGGTCTCGCGGCGCAGCTTCCAGCCGAGCGCGAAGGCGCCCGTCATCAGGCGCCCGTAGGCGAGCGGCACGAAATCGATGTCCTCTGCGATGACGTGGCCGCGCCCGTTCAGCGCCGACGCGTCCGCGAGCGCCCCGAACAGGGTGCGATCGATCGAGGACGTCGTGAAGATCATCTCCGACATGACATCGTAGAGATGCCGGCCGGCGAGCTTGCGCCGAGCGCGTCCCTTGACCTCGGGATCGTGCGGCAGGCGGCGCGGCGGCAGGACCGTCATGGTGATCTTCGGGAACAGTCGGCGCGCCACCTGTCCGTGGAGCCGCGTGAAGGGGCTGTGCTGCACGCCGTCGAGCCGCACCGGTATGACGTCCGCCCCGGTCCGGTCCGCCACGAGGCCAAGCCCGTCATAGACCTTCATCAGCGAGCCCGTGACGGTCAGCCGGCCCTCGGGGAAGATCACCAGGGTGCGACCTGCCTCCACCTCGCGGGTGAGCGATCTCAAGGCCATCGGGTTCGTCGGGTCGACGGTCGCGAAGTCGACGAGCGCGAGGAACGGCTTCGCCCACCATCGGCTCGCGATCAGCGTGTCGACCGCGAAGACCGGGTCTCCCGGCAGGAACGCCGCCACCACGAGCCCGTCCAGGAAGGATTGGTGGTTCGCCACCACGATGCGGCGCTCGCCCGCGCGATCGACGTTCTCCGCGCCGTGCACCTCGACGGAGTAGAGCGTGGACAGGATCCCACGCACCACCGACTTGAGCACGATGCGCGACAGGAGCCGCAGCATGACGATCGCGGCCATCAGGTTCAGCGCGGCGAGCACGAGGGCGAGCGACGGCACGCTGAAGCCGAGTGCCGAGGAGAGACCCGCGACGACCAGCGCGCCCGCCACCATGAAGAGCGAGTTGACGATGTTGTTCGCCCCGATCGTGCGCGCCTTGGCGTCATCCGCCGCCGAGTGCTGCAGGATCGCGAAGAGCGGGACCGCGTAGAAGCCGGACGCGACGGCGAGGACGAACAGGATCGCGGCAGCGAGCATCGTGCCGGGCGCGGCCAGCACGTCGAGCAGGGAGCGTCCGAGGCCCGCCGGCGCCGGGATCGCGGCCGTCGCGACCGCGAAGACGACGAGCAAGACCGATATGGCGAGCGCTGCGAAGGGTACGGGACGTGGCGTGATCTCCCCCTTGAGGAGCTTGGCGCAGGCGAGCGAGCCGACCGCGATCCCGACCGAGAACACGCCGAGGAGGCAGCTCGCGACGGCCTCGTCGCCCCCCAGGATGTCGTGCGCGAGCGGCGGCACGAAGGAGAGGAGCGTCGCGCCCACGACCCAGAACCACGAGATGCCGAGGATCGCGAGCCAAGCCGTGTGGTTGGCGCGCGCCTCGCGCAGCACCGCCAGCGTGCCGAACCGGCTCTGGCTCGCGTTCGCGCTGGGCAGGGCCGGCGGGATGAGGCGCGACGCCCCGTAGCCGAGCCCGGCCGTGACGACGAGCGCGCCCGCCACGATCTCCGCGCCCATCTGCGAGCCGATGAGCGAGCCGCCGAGGATCGAGCCGAGCAGGATCGCCACGAAGGTCGCGCTCTCGACGAGCGCGTTGCCGGTCACGAGGTCCTGGGCGTCGAGATGGGCCGGCAGCAGGCTGTACTTCACCGGGCCGAACAGGGCCGCTTGGCAGCCCAGCAGGAACAGCACCGCGAAGAGGCCGATGAGGTGGCCGGTGACCAGAGCCAGCGCGGCCAGCGCCACGACCACGATCTCGATCACCTTCAGCCGGCGCGCGAGCAGCGCCTTGTCCATGCGGTCGGCGAGCGACCCCGCGAAGGCGGACAGGAAGATGAACGGGGCCACGAAGGTCGCGCCCGCCATCGCGGTCAGCGAGGTCGGATCGAGTCCCGATCCAGCGCCGGCCCGGTAGGCGACGAGCAGCGCCATCGCCTGCTTGAACAGATTGTCGTTGAAGCCGCCCAGCGCCTGCGTCCAGAACAGCGGCGCGAACCGGCGGGTGCGGAGCAGTTGCGAGGCGGTGCTCTGGGCCATGGTCGTGGCGCGATCGTCGGCGAGAGAATGAGCGGGAGACGTGTGTAGGCGATGGTAGGGCTTCGGCAAAGACCGTCAGGCTTGCCGTGCGGCGCGAACCGGCCCAAAGACGGGGCTCCCCGCCGCCCTCTCCCGTCCCCGCGAGCCGCCCGTCACGCCATGCGTCGAGACCGCCTGATCCCGATCATCGTGGCGACCGGGCTGTTCATGGAGAACACCGACGGCACCGTGATCGCGACCTCGCTGCCGGTGATCGCGGCCGACCTGCACCAGGACCCGCTGGCGCTGAAGCTCGCGCTCACCTCCTATGTGGTGAGCCTCGCGGTGTTCATCCCGATCTCGGGCTGGATGGCGGACCGCTACGGCGCGCGCACCGTGTTCCGCGCGGCGCTCGGCGTGTTCATGGCGGGGTCGCTCGCCTGCGCGGCGGTCGGCTCGCTCGAAGGGTTCGTGGCGGCGCGCTTCCTCCAGGGCATGGGCGGCGCCATGATGGTGCCGGTCGGCCGGCTGGTGCTGCTGCGCAGCGTGCCGCGCAGCGAGATCGTCGGCGCGATGGCCTGGCTCACCATGCCGGCCCTCGTCGGCCCGGTGATCGGCCCGCCGCTCGGCGGCTTCATCACGACCTATCTCGACTGGCGCTGGATCTTCTTCATCAACCTGCCGATCGGCTTCCTGGGGATCGTGCTCGCCACCCTCTACATCGAGAACGTGCGCGAGCCGGCCCGCCCGCCGCTCGACGTCCTCGGCTTCGTGCTGTCCGGCTTCGGACTCGCGCTCTTCATGCTCGGGCTGTCGACGAGCGGCCGTCATCTCGTGCCGCTGGAAGGTTCGATCGCGGCCGCGATCGTGGGGGTCGCCCTTATCGGGGCCTATATCCGACACGCGCGGCGCTCCTCCGCACCGCTGATCGATCTCAGCCTTCTGGCGATCCCGACCTTCCGGGACGGGCTCGTCGGCGGCCTCCTGTTCCGCATCGGGGTCGGGGCGATCCCGTTCCTCCTGCCGCTGATGCTCCAGGTCGGGTTCGGGCTGAACGCGCTGCAATCGGGTCTCCTCACCTTCGCGTCCGCGGCCGGCGCGATGATCATGAAGGGCATGGCGCGAAAAATCCTGAAAGCGGCGGGGTTCCGCACGGTGTTGACCTGGAACGCGCTCGTCGCCTCCGCCTTCATCGCGACGAACGGGTTCTTCACGCCCGCGACGCCGGTCTGGCTGATCCTCTCCCTCCTGCTGGTCGGCGGCTGCTTCCGATCGCTCGAGTTCACGAGCCTCAACACGATCGTCTACGCGGACGTGCCGACGCCGCGCATGAGCGCCGCGACCTCGCTCGTCAGCGTCGCGCAGCAGCTCTCGCTCGGCACCGGCATCGCACTCGGCGCCTTCGTGCTCGAAGCCGTCAGCCGGGCTCGCCTGGAAACGGACCTGACGGCCGGCGATTTCGGGCCGGCCTTCGTGACGGTCGCGCTCGTCTCGGCCGCCTCGTCGGTGTTCTTCCGTCGCCTCGACCCGGATGCCGGGGCCGAGATGGCGGGCCGGGCGCTCATCAAGGCGCGGCCCGCGGCCGACAGCGTGTGAGGGATTTGACCGCGCCCGAACCCGCCGCTACCCCGCCAGGAGATTGCCAAGAGACCGCAAACCAGTTCGGGACATGACGACGGCCTCCCTCAACCCGCGCGTCCTCGTGGAGGAATACGTCCGCGCGGCGTTCCGCGACCCTCTGCAATTCGCCAAGCCGCGGCGGGACCGCACCTGCCCGATCTGCGGCTTCACGGGCAAGTTCCTGGCGGCCGGCCCGCGCCCCGAGGCGCGCTGCCCGAACTGCGCCTCGAAGGAGCGAGACCGCATCATGGGGCTCTACCTCGACCGGGAGAACATCCGCATGGAGGGCCGCACGGTCCTCCATTTCTCGCCGGAGCGACCGTTCTGGCGACGGTGGCATCACCTGCCGGGCTACGTGTCCGGCGACGTCAAGGTCAACAAATACGCGAACACCCAGGTCGACATCACCCGCATCCAGTTTGCCGACGCCCATTTCGATTACGTGATCTGCCACCACGTGCTGGAGCACGTGCCCGACGACACGCGCGGCATGCGGGAATGCGCCCGCGTGCTGAAGCCCGGCGGTCTCGCGTTCTTCTCGGTGCCGCAGGACCTCGACCGCGCGGAGACCTGGGAGCGGCCGCCCGAGATGAGCATCGCGGCCTTCGAGCGCATCGTCGGTCGCGACCACAAGCGGCTCTACGGCCGCGACTTCGGGGACAAGCTCGCGGCCGCGGAGTTTCGCCCCGAGACGATCGCGGTCTCACCCGCCGAGGCCGAACGCCATCGCCTCGGCTATCGCGGCCTCGACCAGATCTACGTGTGCACGAAGTGACTTTCGCGGTGAAGTATGGGGCGCCGAGCGAGAGCGCGGGGCGGCTCGACGCGGTGTCCGTCGTGGTGCTGGCGCTCGTGCCGCTCGGCATGGCGGTGGCGAACCGCTCCGCGCCCGCCCTCGTCATCGTGTCCGCCCTGCTCGCGCTCGGCGCACGCGTCGCCGCAGGCGGGATCGCAGACGTCGCCCGCCGGCTCGGCCACGCGCTACGCAGCCCGGTCGGGCTCGCGGGCTTCGCGTGGCTCGCCTTCGCGGCCATGTCGCTTGCCTGGAGCCATCACGGGCGCGTCTCGGCGGCCGCACTGGGCGAGGCGCTGCTCGCAGGGGCGGCCCCGCTCGTCCTGTGGAGCGCCCTCCCCCGCCCGCTCCCGCGCTGGACCGTGACCCTCGCGGCGATCGTGGTGGCGCTCGGCTGCCTATCCATCATCGGTGAACTCGCGACCGATCTCGCGCTCCGCGCCCGGCTCGGGTTCCGGCATGAGACCTTCATCTTCAAGCGCTCCGCGACCGCGATCCTGATCGTATCCTGGCCGATCCTATGGGCGCTCTGGACGCGCGGCTCGCGCGGGATGGCGGCGGCGCTCGCGGTGCTCGTCGTGGCGGCGAGCGTCGCGGCGCATTCGAGCGCGACGCTGCTCGGCTTCGCGGTCGGGCTCGTGATCCTCCTCGGGTCACGCCTGTCGGTCCGCCTCGCGCGCGTCGTGACGGGGGCTCTCCTGCTCGTCGCCCTGGCCGGCGCTCCGTTCATCGGCGAGGCGGCGAACCGCCTCATTCCGGAGCGCGTGGTCGACCGGATGGAGGGCGCGCATGCGCGCGACCGCATCGAGATCTGGCGCAGTTTCGGGGCGGTCGTGCGCGACCGGCCGGTCATGGGCACAGGTTTCGGGACGAGTGCCGCCCTGGCGCACGACCCCGTGGCGGCCGAAGTGCCGGAGGAGCGCCGCCTGCTGCTCGGCGCCTGGCACCCGCATAACGGCTACCTCCAGGTCTGGGCGGAGACCGGCGCCGTCGGGGCAGTCCTGGCGGCGGTGGCACTCGTGTTGCTGTCCGCCTCGCTCGCGAGCCCGGCCGCCTTCGCGATCCTGGCCTCGGCGGGCGCGATCATGCTGGTCGGACACGGCGCGTGGCAGGGATGGTGGATCGCGACACTCGGCGCAGCGGCGATCTGGACCGGGCTCGGCCGCGCCTATTCCGACGCGGACGCGCCCCGGAAGCCCGTCGCCAGCACGTAGAGCTCGGCCGAATCGGGCCGGCTCGCCGCGGGCTTGATGTGCCGCACAGCCGCGAAATCGCGCTTCAGGTCGGCGAGGATCGTGTTCTCGGTCCCGCCCTTCAGCACCTTCGCGAGGAACGCGCCACCAGGCGCCAGGACCTCGCGGGCGAACTCGGCCGCGACCTCGGCCAGCCCCATGATGCGCAGGTGGTCGGTCTGCTTGTGGCCCGTCGCGTTCGCCGCCATGTCGGACATCACGACGTCGGCGCGCTCGCCCAGCATCGCGACGATCCGGGACGGCGCGTCCTGCGCCATGAAATCCATCACCGTGAACTCGACGCCCGGCACCGGGTCCATGTCGAGGAGGTCGATCGCCACGACCTTGCCCCGGCCCGAGGCGCGCCCGACGCGCTGCGCGGCGATCTGCGACCAGCCGCCGGGCGCGGCCCCGAGATCGATCACGCGTCCGCCCGGCCGGAAGACGGGAAAGCGCTCGTCGATCTCGGTGAGCTTGTAGGCGGCGCGCGAGCGATAGCCGTCGCGCTTCGCCTGCGCCACGTAGGGGTCGTTCAGCTGGCGCGCGAGCCACGCCCGCGAGGAGGGCGTCTTGTTGCCGCCCTTGCGAACGATCTGCCGGCCGGGCCGCGCGACACCGGTTCCGAGCTTGCTCGTCACGGGGCGCTCCGGCGCGTCCAGACCTTGTCCTCGCGCATCATCGTCATGAGGATGCCCTCGCGAAGACCGCGATCCGCGATGCGCAGGTGCTCGGCCGGGAAGGCGCGGCGGATCGCCTCCAGGATGGCGCAACCCGCGAGCACCAGATCCGCCCGGTCGCGCCCGATGCAGGGGTTCTGCGCCCGCTCGTCGAGATCCGTGCCGAGGAGACGGGCCAGCACCCGGTCGATATCGGCCGAGCGCATCCACATCCCGTCGACGCGCCGGCGGTCGTAGCGCTCGAGCCCGAGATGGATGCCCCCGACCGTCGTGACGGTGCCGGACGTGCCGAGCAGGTGGAAGTTCGGGGCGGCGGCGGCCTTGCCGGCCTTCAGCGCGAAGGGGAGGAGCCGGCCCGACACCTCCTCCACCATGTCCTCGAAGACCGCCGGCGTGACCTTGAGCCCGCCATGCCGCTCGGCCAGCGTCACGACCCCGACGGGCAGCGAATCCCAGGAGCGGATGCGCTCGCTCGGGCA
>CAXUHE010000031.1:0-789 GCA_964250725.1 uncultured Enterovirga sp.
GATCTCGGGCCCCTTCCAGGCCGAGAACGGCATCTTCGGATTGAGGAGGTACCCGGCGAAGATCTCGGGATCGCCCGTCGCGTTGTCGAAGCTGTAGAGCGTCGCCTCGGGCAGTTTGGCGCCGCGGTTGAGCTCGAAATACTTCGCGTACTCGATCGTCTCGACCTCGGCCTCGATCCCCACCTTCTTCCACATCTGCGCGATGGCGCGGGCGATGTCGTAATCGTTCGGAAATTGGCCGTTCGTGGTGGCGAACTTGATCTTCGCCGGATTGCCCGCGCTGAACCCGGACTTGGCCAGAAACTCGGCGGCCAGTTTCGGGTCGTACGCGAAGGTCAGGTCTCCCATGTAGCCGGGCGCGCCCGGCGTCGCGACCATCGAGAGCGGCGTCGCGGCCCCGCCGTAGAACGCCTTCGAGAGCGCCGGCTTGTCGATCGCGTGATGGGCCGCGAGCCGGACGTTCATGTCCGAGAAGCCCATGTCGTTGCGGACCTGCAGCAGGATCACGCGTGTGATGGGGTTGATCTCGCCGACGAGCGTGGGTTCCCGGCGCAGTCGCTCGACCTCCCGGACCGGGACGTTCACCACGAGATCGACCTGGCCGGACTGGACCGCCGCGACGCGGGCGGACGGATCCTTGATGATGTCGAAGGTCACGCGCTTGATCTGCGGCTTCGGCCCCCAATAGGCGTCGTAGCGCTCGAACACCATGCGGGAGTTCAGCTCGTACTCGACGAGGCGATAGGGGCCTGTCCCGACCGGCTTCTGCCGGAACTCCTCGATGCCGAC
>CAXUHE010000031.1:799-24833 GCA_964250725.1 uncultured Enterovirga sp.
GCAGAGCGGGCTTGGCTCCCCAGTATCGGTCGTTGCGCTCCAGCACGATGCGCGAGTTCAGCGCGTATTCGACGAGCTTGTAGGGTCCGGTGCCGATCGGTCTCTCGCGAAAGGCGTCGAGCCCGACCTTCTCGAGATACGCTTTCGAGACGACGTAGCTGCCGAGGAACGACATCCATTGCGGTGCGGTCGGGGCCGGCGTCGCGAACCGCATGACGGCCTTCGTGGGCGAGACGATCTCGATGTCGCGCACGTGCCGCCACGAATTCTGGATATCGAGCTTCGCGGCTCCCTTCACGCGGTCGAGGAACGTGTAGCGGAAATCCTCGCAAGTCATCTTGGAGCCGTCGTGGAACACGACGTCGTCGCGCAACTCGACCGGCATGGAAAGTCCGTCCGCCGCGAGTTCCCACTTCGTGATGAGCGAGGGAACGAGTTCCAGCCTCGGGTTCTGGGTGAGCGGTTGGTCGAAGACGAGCTTGAAGATGGACTGCGCGTCGGGCGTGAACCGCTGGTTCGGGTCCCAATTGGGAACGTCGCTCGGCCAGCCGATCGTGACGGCGTCGGCCCCATCGGCCGCGACCGCAAGGGAGCCGGCACCGCAAGCGCCGCCCACGATGCCGCCCGCCAGGAGTTGAAGCAGGGCGCGGCGATCCATCGGGTCCAACATGGCCTTTTCCTCGTCGTGTCACCGGGCGGTTCATCGTCGATCAAACCGAAAATATTTCAAGCTTAAAAGATCGTCGCCCGACGGACGGGTTGCCCGATCCTTGATCTCAGCCCTCAACGTGCCGCGGCGGCTCCCGGAATGCGCGACAACCGGCGTGTTTCATGCTTCAACGGGCACGCGGGAGAGGGCGAGGTATGCGGCGTTGACCGATGCTCGATAGTGCGGCGCAGGACCGGTTCGCGCCTGACCTCACGGCCGTCGCCACGGTGATCGATCTCTTGCGCATGCGGTTCGGCGACAGGGTCTCGACTGCTGCGGCGATCAGGGGTCACCACGCCAACGCCGTGACCTGGCATCCGCCCGAAGCGCCCGACGCGGTCGTCTTCGCGCACGGTCTCGACGATGTGGTGGACACGCTGAAGCTCTGTGCGGATCACAACGTGCCGCTGATCCCGTTCGGCACGGGCTCCTCGCTGGAAGGTCACGTGAATGCGCCGCACGGCGGCATATCGCTCGATCTCGGCGGAATGGACCGCATCGTGGCGGTCAACCCGGACGACATGGACTGCACGGTCGAGGCCGGGGTCACGCGAGGCGCGCTGAACACCCATCTGCGCGACCTCGGGCTGTTCTTCCCCGTCGATCCTGGGGCCGATTGCTCGCTCGGCGGCATGGCGGCGACGCGCGCATCCGGCACGAACGCGGTCCGCTACGGGACCATGCGCGAGAACGTCCTGCGGCTGTCGGCCGTCATGCCGGACGGGCGTGTCATCCGCACGGCCGGCCGGGCGCGCAAGTCCTCGGCCGGGTACGATCTCACCCGCCTCCTGGTCGGGTCTGAGGGCACGCTCGGCATCATCACCGAGGTGACGCTCAAGCTGCACGGCATCCCGGAGGCGAGCGCGGTCGCGGTGTGCCCGTTCTCGACGCTCTCCGGCGCGTGCGCGGCCGCCATCGCGGCCATCCAGTCCGGCCTGCCGCTCGCCCGCGTCGAGCTTCTGGACGAGGTCCAGATCCGGGCGACCAATGCCTATTCCGGGACTTCGCTCAGCGAGGCTCCGACGCTCTTCGTCGAGTTCCACGGCAGCCCGGCCGGTGTCGAGGAACAGGCGTCGGCGTTCCAGGCCATCGCGCACGATTGCGGCGCGACGGAGTTCGTCTGGACGCGCGAACCCGAGGCGCGCACGCGGCTCTGGAAGGCGCGCAACGACGTCGCGTGGGCGAGTCTTGCGCTACGGCCGGGCGCGAAGGTCATGGCGACCGACGTGTGCGTGCCGATCTCGCGACTTGCCGAGGCGGTCATGGAAAGCAAGGCCGACCTCGCGGCGAACGATCTCCTGGGCATGGTGGTCGGGCATGTCGGGGACGGTAATTTCCACGTCGCGGTGCTGTTCGACCCGGACGACCGCGCCGAGACCGGGCGGGTCAAAGCCTTCGGCGAGCGTCTCGCGCTGCGCGCGATCGCGGCGGACGGAACCTGCACCGGCGAGCACGGCGTCGGGCAAGGTAAGAGCGCCTATCTCGAGGCGGAGTTCGGCGAGGCCCTGCACGTCATGCGCGCCCTCAAGAACGCGCTCGACCCCCAGGGCATCATGAACCCCGGCAAGATCTTCCCGCCGCCCGGCGCCGTCGCGCACGGCCGGCCGAACTGACCCTTCGACCGAGATGCCTTCCGTGCCGAGTTCCTTGCCTCCTCTGCGCGCCCGATTGGGCCATAGACCCGCGATCGGGGTGTTCTGGATGGCGATAGGCGCCCCGAGCCTCCCCGAGATCGCCGCAGTCGCGAGGCCGGACGCCTTCGTGCTCGATGTTCAGCATGGACTCTGGGACCGCAACTCGCTCGAGGCCGCTGTCGGGCAGGCTCGCGACATCCCGGTCCTGGTGCGAACGGCGGACGGATCGCCGGCCGAGATCGCGCGTGCCCTCGATGCCGGTGCCACGGGCGTTCTCGTGCCGCTCGTCGAGACGGTGTCGCAGGCGGCCCAGGCTGTCGAGGCCGCGCGCTATCCTCCCGACGGGGCGCGCTCAGGCGGCGGCGTGCGGCCGCTCTCGGGAGATTTCGCGCGGTACTGGGCGGACGCGGAGGCATGCACCATCGTGGGCGTGATGATCGAGACCGCCCGGGGTGTCGCGAACGCCAAGGCGATCGCCCGGACCTCGGGGATCGACTTCGTGTTCATCGGTACCGGAGATCTCGCCCTGTCGCTCGGCTGCTTCCCGCAGATCGATCGGCGGCACGCGGAGGCCTGCAAGGCCGTCAAGGACGCTTGTGCGGCGGCCGGCATGCCATGCGGGATCTTCACGCCGGACGTCGAGGCGGCGCTCGCGCGGGTGCGCGAGGGCTACGATCTCGTCGTTGTGGCGAACGATATCGACGTGGTCGCGGGCGGTTTCAGACGCGCGGCCGCGACGTTCACCGGCGGGTCGCCGCCTTTACCTCGCCTTGGAACAGAGGAGACGTCCCCCATGTCCCCATCACCTCTCGCCGATCTCGCGACCGCGCTTGCGGGCGGGGGCGTCACGATCGTCGACATGACACAGACGCTCTCGCCCACGACCCCCGTGATCCAGCTGCCGCCCCCCATGGCGCCGTCCAGCCCGTTCGGGATGGAGAGGATCAGCCATTACGACGACGCGGGCCCGGCCTGGTACTGGAACAACATGACCTTGGGCGAGCATACCGGGACCCATTTCGACGCGCCCGTGCACTGGGTGACGGGCAAGGACTACGCCGACGGCTTCACCGACACGCTTCCGGCCGGTCGGTTCGTGGCCCCGGCCTGCGTGATCGATTGCGTCGAGGCCGTCCAGGCTGATCCCGGCTTCGTGCTGGAGCCCACACACGTCGAGGCCTGGGAGGCCGTGCATGGCCGCGTTCCGGCGGGCGCCTGGGTGTTGATGCGCACCGACTGGTCGAAGCGCACCGACCCGGCGGCCTTCCTCAACATGACGGAGACCGGTCCGGTGTCACCGGGACCGAGCGCCGCCACGATGCGGCTTCTGATCGAGCGCGACATCAACGGGTGGGGCGTCGAGACGGTTGGCACGGATGCCGGGCTCGCCTTCGGGTTCGATCCGCCCTTTCCGGCCCACAATCTGATGCACGGGGCGAAGAAGCTCGGCTTGGCGAGCCTGACGAACCTCGACAGGTTGCCGCCGACGGGCGCGATCCTGATCGCCGCACCGCTCAAGATCGAGAAAGGGTCGGGCAGTCCGTTGCGGGTCCTGGCGATGATCCCGAGCCCCTAGCGGGGGGGGGGGCATTCATCGCGCCGCTGCGACGAACCTCGTGTCCATCGCGTGATGCGTCGCCCGCTTCGAGAAAGGCGGGAACCCCGACGTATCCGCCTTCATCTCGTCCATCACCGGCGATAAAAGGGCCGCGGCCAGCGCGTCGACGGAGTCGAAGACGACCTTGTTACGCTGCATCGCCGTGCCGCGTGCGAATGGCAGTTCGCTGGTCCAGCGCTCGAGCGGGCGAAACGTCGCGACCGTCCTGACGAGCGGAAACCGCACCATGATCGGCGGATGGTTCGCGTCGTAATGGTCGAGCCAGCCCTGAAGGTCGTCGGTATGGCCGCCATACTCGACGAGGAACGTGCATGGTGTGGCGGACGTCGCCGGGTCCAGCACCGGGAAGTCGCGGCCTGTCATGGGCTGATGCGAGATGCGGGCGCCTGCAAGGCTCGTCAGGGTTCCGGCGAGAACTGTCAGGTCGCTGCCGGCCGCCATCGCATCGTCGCGCGCCCGTGCCTCGGGGAAGTCAAGCTGAAGGGCGAGTGCCGGCCCGGGGCCGTCGGCCGAGAAGATGTGGGTGTGACCGGATGCCGACGGTGTCATGATGAGGCCGGCCGACAATCCCGGGAGAGGTGCAATGAGCTGATCGATGCGGTCCAGATCCAACGTCCCGACCGCGCCCTTCGATTCCTCAACGACGATGAACAGCGTATGCACGATCCAGGGTCCGCTTGAGATGCAGGAGCGCTTCATCTTCCTCCATGAGATCAGGAGTGCAAGCGTTCGTCATGCTGGTCGTGTGTCATTGCTTTTCACGGGACCTGATGTGTCAAGCCGCTCCAGATCGGGATCCCTTGCTGTCTGACCTTCGAGGTCCGTTTTCGGCTGGGCCGAAGCCAGACGGCTCTCAACACCGGGGCTGAGCCGGTCGGGTGTGCTCGCTTCAGCTGGCTCGAATGCCGAGTTGGGCGTGCCGACCAACGGCGACACGATCTGGGTCACGCTGGAGACGCAACTGCGCAGCGGCATCTCGCAGGCCATCACGGGCCAGCGCCCGGCCAAGCAGGCGCTCGATTCCGTTGCGAGCGATTGGCAGCGTACGATCCGGCGAAGCGGGACCGTGCGCTGAGCGGATTGCAGGGTTGGGTGACGTCAGGAGATTGGGATGCCGACCATCCGTCGTGGGGACGCGGAACTGCATTATGAGCTGTATGGAAGCGGCTCCCCGTGCTGCTGCTCGCGCCGGGCTTCATGCTGTCGTCCATCGAGAAATGGCGCCGCAACTCGGCCCGGGCGGACGGCGTCCCGTCGCAAGCCGATCCGACGGCCGAACTCGCGGACGAGTTCCGGCTGATCGCGCTCGATCAGCGCAACGCGGGACGGTCCAAGGCGCCCGTCCGGCGGGGCGACGGTTGGCAGAGCTATATCGGCGATCACCTGGCCGTTCTGGACGAGCTCCGGATCGAGCGCTGCCACGTGATCGGCGCCTGTATCGGGGTGTCGTTCGCGCTCGCCCTTGCCCGGGCGGCGCCCGAGCGGATCGGCGCGATGGTCCTCCAGAATCCCATCGGTAAGTCGGCGGACAACGGCAGCGTTCTACGACGTCAGTTCGATCTCTGGGTCGCGAGCCTCGGCGAGCGACCCGACATAGAACCGGGCGCGACCGACGCGATGTGGGCGAGCATGTTCGGGGGTGACTTCGTGTTCACCGTCGATCCCGGAGCGGTGGCCCGGATGCCCCAACGAATGATGCTCATGCCCGGCGATGATGAGGAACATCCGGCCGAGGTCTCGGCCGCCCTCGTCGCGAGCGCCGCCAGCATCGAGGTCGTGGCACCCTGGAAGGGCAAGGCCCTGCACGCTCCCACGATGGAACGCACGAGGTCCTTCTTGCGGGCCCAGTCGATCCTCGCCGAACCCGGGTTCATCGACGATGCCTTGGGCAAGGCCCGATCATGAGGGCGAGCTGGGAAGAGATTGCCTCACCTCCAGCGCCCGCCGATCTCTCGGTCGATCGTTCCAGCCGTAACCCAAGGTTAGGTAAAGCCTCGCCGCTCGCCAGCCTCAGACGGGCAACATCATGTAAACTGCTTTGTTGACAATTTTGTCGAAGAAATTATCACCATCTTAACCGTCCATGAGAAAAGGCGGACATCGACGTTCGCCGGCGTCACTGAGTGATCCGGTTCCAAGGGGAGGGAGGCTCACATGATGAGAACGCGTTGGATCGCGGCAGTCGTTCTTGGCCTCGCTTGCGTCACGACGGCCCTGGCAGAAGATGCCAAGATCACCATCGGCCTCTACGGACCTCTGACGGGACCGTCGGCCGTGTCCGGGCAATCTCTCCGGGACGGCGCCCAGATTGCGATCAACGAGATCAATGCCGGCGGAGGACTTCTCGGTCGACAGGTCCGGATGATCGACTACGATGATCGATCATCGCCGGAGCAGGCGCTTCGCGCTGCCACGAAGCTCGTGCAAGTCGACCATGT
This sequence comes from uncultured Enterovirga sp., assembly GCA_964250725.1. Classification (GTDB taxonomy): domain Bacteria; phylum Pseudomonadota; class Alphaproteobacteria; order Rhizobiales; family Beijerinckiaceae; genus Enterovirga. The sequence goes on from CAXUHE010000031.1 coordinate 7,199, forward strand.
CGATGCGATCATCGCGTCGATACACAGCGGCAATATCCTGGTCGCCGGTCCGTTGGTCGAAGCCGCCAAGACGCCGCTTCTCGGACCCGGCACGTCGCCGACCTGGCTGCAACAGGGCTATACGTATCTGTTTCGCGCGCTCGGCAACGGCGAGCTTTCGACGCTGGAACTCGCGAAGTACGCCAAGGCGAAAGGCTGGAGCAGGATCGGGATCATGCACAGCAACGACGAATATGGGAACTCGGGAGCGGCCCTGTTCGAGACGACTGCCGTCGGCATGGGTTCCCAAGTCGTCTCCAACCAGAGCTTCACACACGGCGACCGTGATTTCACGGGGCAGATCGGACGCATCGCGCGTGGTTCGCCCGCCGGCTCTGGTTGGTGTTCCTGACGTGGCCGCCAACCCGCGCAGCTCGGCTGCCGAATGGTCCGCCCCCGATTCCGGCCGGGCAGCCGAGCGCCGGTCCCCCGAACCGACGCCACCAATGATATACCGCTCCGCGGCGAACGAGATGGGCCATGCGGCAGCACCCATGTGCGACGGCCGCGTGCCAAACCGGGCGGGTCTGCTCTCCAGCTAAGGAAACAAGCTGAGCAGCATCAGCTACTTAGGTTGAGCGATGGCTGGGGCGCCAGGATTCGAACCTGGGAATGTCGGTACCAAAAACCGATGCCTTACCACTTGGCGACGCCCCAATCTGCAGGACACATACCGTCGCTGCCTGCGCCTGACAATCGTGGTCGCGCCAGCATGGCGATCATGTCGCCGCCGTTGGCGGAGGCATTACCGGAATCCATATCGACCGCATGAGGGTCTCGTCACGGCGATACCGGTTGAGATCCTCAGCCAGATTGATGAGCTCAACGCCAGCTGTTCAGGGTCGATCGTAACAACCCGGTGCATCACGTTCACGCCGCGTTGCCGCTTACAGCGACATCCAGCTGATACGCTCGTCCATTCGACGGGCTCAGCGCAGAAGACCAGCAACCATGAAGGCGCAGGCGATCGTGCCGCTGTAGAAGCCCAGGATGGTGATGATGCCTTTTGACATAACGGTACAATGAACAGGTACTTAGCTTGTTCCACGAACCAGCGTGTTTTTCGGCTCTCCGTCCGGGCCATCACGGAAGCCGGTCGCTGAGCGAACGACGGTGGTCCTTCAGCGCTGCCACCTCGTCAGGCGGGAATGGCTGGCGTGTTTGGGTCAGGGGTCGGATCATGTTGCCCGTACCGGGAGCGTTGCGGTCGAGCACCTCGGACGCCAGGATCCGTAACCGATGACCTCGGCGATCGCGCTCATCCGAGACGGGCCGGCCGCCTCAGATAGCGGCAGAGACAGGTTCAGAGCCCTGGGACGGCGCCTCTGCGTTCATGCGATCGGACAGAGCCCGATTTTGAGACAGGGTCCGTTCCGCACTCGCGGGCAGGACGGATGCAGGCATGATTTCGCGAGCCTGTGACCGAAGCTCGTTCGTGCAACTGGAGCAGGCGCTGTCAATGCCCATACTCCAGGATCAAGCCGTCCTCCAGGATCAGTCCTGCGTGCCGATCAATTGGACCGCGCGGTCCGCGAAGGCGGTCGCCAGTGCGCCGACTTGCCTGGCATTGTCTGCGGATGCGGAGCCGGCCTCGGCGCGGCGCGCGATGCCCTCGAGGATCACCGCGAAGCGGAACAGCGCGAAGACGAGGTGGAAGGTGGCGATCCCACCCTCCCGGCCCGCCGCCTCGTAGTACCGCGCCCGATACTCGGTTTCCGTCGGGATCCCGAGGGTCGCGAGGTCCAGTCCCATGACGCCGCCGTACCAGTCGGGGCGGGTATGCCAGGGCAGGCAGGAATACGCCGCGTCGGCGAGCGGGTGCCCGAGCGTCGACAACTCCCAGTCGAGAACCGCGACGATCCTCGGCTCGACAGGGTGGAACATGAGGTTTCCGAGCCGGAAATCCCCGTGTGCGATCGCGGTCTCGTCCCCTGGCGGGATATGCGCCGGCAGCCAGTCGACGAGGCGATCGACGGCCGGGATGTCGCGGGTGCGATGATCCTGGTACTGGCGGCTCCAGCGCGCGATCTGGCGCGAGAAGTAATTGCCGGGCCGACCGTAATCGCCGAGCCCGAGTGCGTTCGGGTCGAGCCGGTGCAGGGCGCCCAGCGTATCCGCCATGGAGAGATACATGGCGCGTCGCTCCTCCGGCGAGACGCCGGGAAGCGCGCATTCGTGGAACACGCGACCGTCCACCCGTTCCATGACGTAGAAGGGCGTCCCGAGGATCCCGGCGTCGTCCTCGTAGAGAAGGGTCGGCGGGACCGGGACGCCCGTGCCGGACAATGCGCTGAGCACCCGGAACTCGCGGTCGACCGCGTGAGCGGACGGGAGGATCACGCCTGCGGGCTTCTTCCGGAGAACCATTCGCCGCGACGGGAAATCGACGAAGAAGGTCGGGTTGGATTGGCCGCCGCCGATCCGCTCAAGCCGCATCCGGCCGGAGAGGCCGGGCATGGCTCCCCTAAGATAGCTTTCGAGACGCTGAGGCTCGAACTCGCGGATCGCTGCGGTCGTCTCGCCCTCGGCCACGGCCACACTCACCGCCCGGCGAACCGGGCGCTCCGTTTGGACAGGAACGCCGCAACGCCTTCTCGGAAATCGGCTGTCCCCGCACAATCGACGAAGCCTCGCGCCTCCGCGTCGAGCTGGCTCGCCAGGTCGTGGTCGAGAGACTGGCGCAAGAGGCGCTTCATCGCCGCGAACGCGAAGGTCGGTCCCTCCGCGAGCCGGCGAGCGAGGGCGTCGGTTTCCGCGCAGAGGTCGGACGCGGGCACCACCTTGTTCACGAGCGACAGGCGAAGCGCCTCGTTGGCGTCGATCGGCTCGTTCAGGAGTGCGATCTCAAGGGCTTTTCGGAGCCCGACGACACGGGGCAGCGCGTAGGTGGCCCCGCCATCCGCACTCGCACCGATCCGGGTGTAGGAAAGCGACATCTGCGTATCATCGGCGGCGATCGTGAGATCGGCTGCGAGCATCAGGCTGACGCCGGCACCGGCCACGGCGCCGTGGACGCTTGCCAGCAATGGTTTCGGCATCTCGGCAAGCGTCTGCAGCGCCTCGTGTAACGGCCCGATCAATCGCCCGATCACCGTCGGCGCGTCCGCGCCCGCCTCGTTGAAGGCCGAGATGTCGCCTCCCGCCATGAAGCCGCGGCCCGACCCGCGCATCACCACGGCCCTGATGGACCCGTCCTCTGCGACATCCGCCGCGGCGGCCGCGAACTCCTCCGCCATGCGCTGGTTCAGCGCGTTCAGCACGGCGGGACGGTTGAGCGTCAGAAACTCGATCCCGTCCCGATGCTCGCGCAAGATCGTGGGCGTGCTCATTCGGCCATCTCCCGACTGGATACATCCCAAACGGGGCTGGTCGACGCGTACTCGGCCCGCAGATCTCGCTTCAGGATCTTGCCTGCCGTGTTGCGGGGCAGGTCGTCGCGGAAGATCACCCGTTTCGGCAGCTTGAAGGGGGCCAGCGACGTCCGGGCGTGGTCGAGCAGTCCGGCTTCGTCGAGGGTCTCGCCGATACGGATCACCACGACGGCCGTCACCGCCTCGATCCATCTCGGATGGGGCAGACCGATCACCGCCACCTCCGACACCGCCGGGTGGGTGAACAGCACCTCCTCGACCTCGCGGCTGGCCACCATGGTGCCGCCGGTCTTGATCACGTCCTTCATCCGGTCGACGATCGTGATGTAGCCTTCGGTGTCCATCACGCCGACATCGCCAGAATGGAACCAGCCGCCTTCGAACGCTTCGCGGCTCTCCTCAGGTTTACCCCAATAGCCCACCATGAGGTGGGGCGATCGGTGGACGATCTCGCCCTGCTGCCCGGGCTGGACATCGCGCATGAGAGGATCGACGATCCGCGTCTCCACGTTGAGGACAGGCCGGCCCGCCGAGGCGGGGCGGGCATCGTGCTCCTCGGGACGAAGCACGGTCGCGAGCGGTGCGATCTCGCTCTGGCCGTAGCAGTTATACGGCTGAACGCCGGGCAGCCGGCTGCGAATCTCCTGCAATACGGGGACGGGCATGATGGATGCGCCGTAGTAGACCTGCCGAAGCGAGGACAGGTCTCGCGTGGCGAAAGCGGAACACCGCAGCAGGCTGATCCAGACGGTCGGAGGGGCGAAGAACGAGGTAATGCCGTGTTCCTCGATCAGCCCCAGGCAGAGATCCGCGACCGGCGCCTCGATCAGCACGGTGGACGTTCCCACGAGGAGCTGCGGCATCGTGAAGGTATGCATCTGCGCCGCGTGGTAGAGGGGCAGCCCGGCGAGTGCGCGGTCGGCTGCGCCGAAGTCGAGCTCGACGATGCAGCTGACATATTCGGAGAGTAGCGCGCGATGGGTCAGCATCGCGCCCTTCGGAGCTCCCGTCGTACCGGACGTGTAGAGCAGCTGGGCGACATCCTCGTCGTGCACGTCGATGTCGACGTGCGGGACCTCTGCATCCTGCTGGGCGAGCGAAAGCACGTCCAACCCATCGCCTCCGAAGAAGGTCCCAGAGACGGCGAGAGCTGCGCCGTCGAGAGCCGCATGCGCCGCCTCCCGGAGCCCGGGATCGGCGATCAGCGCACGTGCACCCGACTGTTCCATGATGTAGCGGAGCTCGCGCCCAGTCAGCGCGTAATTGATCGGCACATGGACCAGTCCAGCGCGCGTCGAGGCGAGCCAAAGGATCAGGTACGCGTCGGAGTTGCGTCCGAAGGCGCCGATCCGATCGCCGGGCGCGAGTCCCGCGTCCAGCAGCGAGCCCGCGACGCGATCGACCGCCCGGTCGAGCTCTCGAAACGACCAAGCCCTGTCTTCGAACCGCAACGCCATGCGATCGCGAAAGCGCCGCGCCGTGCGCCGGAACGCGTCGGATATGGTGTTGCGGCGCGCGAGGCTGCCCACGCCGTCGTCCCGCTGCCCCTTTCCATCCATCGCCATCCCCTCTCAGAGCCTGATGCCGCACGTGAGCCGTTGACGGCTTCTCGATGACACGCGGGTGCGATCGACCGAAGGGCCTTCAGGCGGCCGCGAGCTCCCGCGCGATCACCATGCGCTGGACATCGCTCGTCCCCTCGTAGATCTGGCAGACGCGCACGTCGCGGTAGATCTGCTCCACCCCGTAATCCGCCAGGTAGCCGTAGCCGCCATGGATCTGGATGGCGTCGGAGCAGACCTGCTCGGCCATCTCGGAGGCGAAGAGCTTCGCCATCGCGGCCTCCTTCAGGCAGGGCCGGCCGGCATCGCGCAACGCCGCCGCGTTCAGCACGAGGTGGCGCGCCGCCTCGATCCGGGTCGCCATGTCGGCGAGCCGGAACGCCACCGCCTGATGGCCGGTCAGCGGCTTGCCAAAGGTCTGCCGCTCGCCCGCGTAGCGGAGCGCCGCCTCGAAGGCCGCGCGCGCCATCCCGACCGCCTGGGCGGCGATCCCGATGCGCCCGCCCTCGAGGTTCGAGAGCGCGATCCGCAACCCCTGTCCCTCCTCGCCCAGCATCAGGTCGGGCGTCAGCTCCATCTCGTCGAACACGATCTGCGCCGTGTCCGAGCAGCGCTGGCCGAGCTTGTGCTCGACGGACGCGACGGTGTAGCCGGGCGTCTTCGTCGGCACGATGAAGGCCGAGATGCCCTTCTTGCCGGCCTCCGGGTCGGTCACCGCGAAGACGATCGCCACGTCGGCGTTCTTGCCTGACGTGATGAACTGCTTCGTGCCGGTCAGCACCCATTTGTTGCCGTCGCGCCGCGCACGGGCCTTCAGGGCGGCCGCGTCCGAGCCCGCGCCGGGCTCCGTCAGGCAGAAGGCCGCGAGCTGCTCGCCCCGCGCCAAGGGCTTGAGGAAGCGCTGCTTCTGGTCCTCCGAGCCGTAGCGCAGGATCGGCATGCAGCCGACCGAGTTGTGGACGCTCATGATGGTCGAGACGGCGCCGTCGCCCGCCGCCACCTCCTCGATCGCGAGCGCGTAGGCGACGTTGTCGACCGCCGCGCCGTCATATTCCTCGGGCACGAGCATGCCCATGAAGCCGAGTCCGCCCATCTCGGCGAGGGCGTCGCGCGGAAAGCGGGCCTCTCGGTCCCAGTCACGCGTGAACGGGAGCAGCTTCTCACGGGCGAAATCGCGCGCGACGTCCCGGATCGCGATCTGATCGTCGCTCAGCATGACTTCACCTTTCAGGCTATCTGGGCTGCATCCGGATCGCGCCGTCGAGGCGGATCACCTCGCCGTTCAGCATCGCGTTCCCGAGGATCGCGAGCACGAGGTCGGCGTATTCCTCGGGCCGGCCGAGCCGCGCCGGGAACGGCACGGAGCGGCCGAGGGAGTCCTGTACCTCCTGAGGCATGGAGGTGAGCATCGGCGTCCCGAAGATGCCGGGCGCGATGGCGCAGACGCGGATGCCGGCCTGCGCGAACTCCCGCGCCGCCGGGAGTGTCAGGCCGACCACGCCCGCCTTCGAGGCCGCGTAGGCGGCCTGCCCGATCTGGCCCTCGTATGCGGCGACGGAGGCGGTCGACACGATGACGCCGCGCTCGCCGCCTTCCAGCGGGTCGAGCGCCATAGCGCCGGCCGCCACGAGCCGCATCATGTTGAAGGTCCCGATCAGGTTGACCTGAATCACCTTCGCGAAGGCCGCGAGCTCCATCGGGCCCTGGCGGCCGACGATCCGGGTCGCGGGCGCGATACCGGCGCAGTTCACCAGGATACGGGCCGCCCCATGCGCGCCTGAAGCCGCCGCGACCGCCGCCTCGGCGCTTGCCGCGTCCGATACGTCGCACGCGAAGGCCGCGCCGCCGATCTCGTCCGCGACCCCGCGGGCCACAGCCTCGTTCAGGTCCATGACGGCGACCTTCGCGCCGCGGTGGGCCAGCGCCCGCGCGGTCGCGGCCCCGAGCCCGGATGCGCCGCCGGTCACGATCGCCGGCACGCCTTCGATCTTCATGCTCTCAATCCCCGGTGTCCCATCGCCAAGGTCAAGCCGACCCTACCCTCACGGCGACAGCTCGACGGTCGAAGCCATCCTCTCGCGCGCCCCGATCCGGAGCGACTGTGCGGAGTCATGCTTTCACTCACCCTGAGACGCACCCCTCGAAGTACGCGACCCGCTCACGCTGACTTTGGGCGTATCCATTTCATGCCTGGACGGCTTGCGATCAAATCACGAGTATGCTTCTTTACTGGCAAGTAACTGAGGGATGATCGTCCGTCAAGGAGACCCCGGGTCAACATGGGAAGCGTGATGATGGTCGAGGTCGCCTCGCCCTGGAAGGATAACGCTGCTCGCGCGACCGAGCGAAGCGAGAAACGCGACGCGGTACTTCGTATCGCGGCGCAATCGTTCTGCGACAAAGGCGTCCGATCGACTTCGCTGGACGACATCGCGGAGCGCCTCAACATCACCAAGCCGACACTGTATCACTACTTTAGAAGCAAGGATGACATCCTTACTGAATGTGTGCAACGCGGACTCGTCATGATCGAGGAGGCGATCGCCGAACGGTCTCGGGGATCGGCGTGCGGGCTCGACCGTCTGAAAGCGGCGCTCCGCCGCTATGCCGAGATCATGACGATGGATTTCGGCATGTGCGTCACGCTGATCGCGGAGGCCGACCTCTCGCCTTCGGGGCGCAAACAGTTCCGGTCCCAAAAACGCCGTATCGACGAGCGCATCCGCAGCCTGATCCATGAGGGTGTCCGGGACGGCTCCGTGCGAGCTCACGACGTCATGCTCACCACCTTCGCGCTCACGGGCGCGCTGAACTGGATCGCTCGCTGGTACGATGCGGACGGGCCGCTCACGCCCGGCGAGATCGCTGACAACGTGGTGAGCATCCTGGTCGAGGGTCTCTTGCCGGCGACGCCGACCAGCAACTGAGTCAAGGTCGGCGGCATCGGGATGCCGCCGACGGCCGAACTCTGTCCAGCGCGTCATGCGCGAGTGCGAAGAGGCGGCCGAGACCTTCGCGGCCGCTCGGCCCTAAGACCCCGCGAACCGGCCGCAAGAGCCGGAGCGGGCCAGGATCATGATGGAGGAACGATGACCAAGACCACGCGACGCACGATCCTCGGCGGCCTCGCGGCGCCCGCGCTCGTCGGCCTTTCCGGCCGCCTGAGCTCCGCCGAGGCCGGCCCGGTCAAGATCGGGTCTCTCAGCGACCTGTCCTCTGCCTATGCGGATATCAGCGGCCCGGCTCTCGTGAAAGCGATCGAGATGGCGATCGCGGATTTCGGGCCGTGCCTCGGCCAGAAGGTCGAGTTCGTCGTCGCGGATTGCCAGCTGAAGCCCGACATCTCTTCGACGATCGCGCGGCGTTGGTTCGACAACGAGGGCGTGGACGCGATCATCGACATGCCGTCGACCGCGATCGCCCTCGCCGTCATGCAACTGTCCGTCGACAAGAAGAAGATCGTGCTCGCGACGAGTCCCGGCAGCTCGGATATCACCGGAAAATCCTGCTCGCCCTACACGTCGCAATGGACCTACGACTCACACGCGATGGCGGAGACGATCGGCCCGACGATCGTGAAGGATGGCGGCGACAGCTGGTTCTTCATCTCGGCCGACTACGCGTTCGGGGCGGCGCTCGTGGCGGACATGACGAACGTCGTGCAGGCGGCGGGCGCGAAGGTCCTGGGCGTGGTGCGCGCACCGCTCGGCACGCCGGACTTCTCGTCCTACCTGCTCCAGGCGCAGAGTTCCGGCGCCAAGGTCATCACGCTCGCGAACGGTGGCGCCGACACGGTGAACTGCATCAAGCAGGCCGCGGAATTCGGGCTCGGCCGCGGCGCCCAGCGCATCGCCGCGATGGTGCTGATGGACACGGACGTTCGCTCGATCGGCCTTCAGACCGCGCAGGGCACGCTGCTCGCAACGGCCTTCTACTGGGACCGGACCCCGGAGGCGCGCGCCTGGTCGGAGCGCTTCTTCAAGGTCGTGGGCCGGATGCCGACCATGCTGCAGGCCTCGGCCTACAGTCAGGCGACACATTATCTGAAAGCCGTGCAGGCGGCCGGCAGCAAGGACGCCGACCGGGTCATGGCCAAGATGCGAGAGATGCCGGTGAACGATTTCTACGTACGGAACGGAATCGTGCGCAAGGACGGGCTGATGCTGCACGACATGTACCTGGCTCAGGTCAAAGCGCCCGCGGACTCGACGTCCCCGTGGGACCAGTACCGCCTTCTCGCGACCGTCCCCGGGCAGGAGGCGTATCGGCCCTTGCAGGGAAGTGCCTGCCGGCTCGTCTGAGCGTGGCCTACCACGGGGAGAGGTGCGGACAAGACGGTCTCGCGAAGATCGGTTCGCCGCTTTACTTCCGATCGGCGAGGGGTAGCATGAACGCTGGAAGCCATTCCCAGGAAGGCTTCCCAAGAGCGGTCGATGCGGCCGGTTCAAGAGGGCGGTCTCGATGTTGACGCACCCGTCGATGCACGCGCGCACGACACCGGGCAAAGTCGCGTACCGGATGGCGCAATCCGGCGCAGCTCTCACCTATTCGGAGCTGGATCGGCGCTCGAACCAGGGCGCTCACCTGTTCCGGTCGATCGGGGTGGAAGCGGGCGACCACGTCGCCATCCTGATGGAGAACTGCCTGACGTTCCTGGAGGTGTGCTGGGCCGCTCAACGAGCGGGCATCTTCTACACGGCCGTCAGCCGCTATCTCACGGCGGACGAGATCGTCTACATCGTGCGGGACTGCGGCGCGAAGGTGCTCATCACCTCGGAGCGCTGCGCGATGGCGGCCTCCCGCCTCGCGGACGGGGAGGGAGAGCTCGCTCTCTTCACGACCGGCGAGCCGCAAGGTCGATACCGCTCTTGGGACGACGAGAGGGACGCCCAGCCCGCGACGCCGATCGCTGACGAGACGGCCGGGTTCGACATGCTTTACTCGTCCGGCACGACCGGCCGTCCCAAGGGTGTTCGGGTCACGCTCAAGAAAGCGCCCATCACGCAGCTCCACGGCCTGATGAAGGTGCTCTGCCAGGACATGATCGGCATGTCGACGGACAGTATCTATCTGTCGCCGGCGCCGCTCTATCACGCCGCTCCTCTTCGCTTCAACATGATGTCCGCCGCGCTGGGTGGCACGTCGATCGTCATGGAGAAGTTCGACGCGGAGGAGTACCTGCGCCTCGTCGAGGCGAACGGCGTGACCCACTCGCAACTTGTGCCGACGATGTTCGTGCGCATGCTGAAGCTCCCGGCGGAGGTGCGGGCCCGTTACGACGTCTCGTCGCTCCGCGGCGCCGTCCATGCTGCGGCGCCGTGCCCGGTCGAGGTCAAGGCGCAGATGATCGACTGGTGGGGCCCGATCCTGATCGAATACTACGCGGGCACGGAGGCGAACGGCGTCACTGTCGCGAGCTCGCAGGAATGGCTCGAGCATCCGGGCACGGTCGGACGGGCGAAAGTCGGCACGATCAAGATCATCGGCGAGGACGACGAGGAACTCCCGGCCGGAGAGGTCGGGGGTGTCTACTTCGCGGAGGGTCTGCCGTTCGCCTATCATAACGATCCGGAGAAGACCGCACGGGCTCACAACGCGAAGGGATGGTCGACGCTCGGAGACGTGGGCTTCCTCGACGAAGAGGGCTTCCTCCACCTCACCGACCGCCGAGCATTCATGATCATCTCCGGCGGCGTGAACATCTACCCGCAGGAAACGGAGGACGTTCTGATCGGCCATCCGTCGGTGATGGACGTCGCCGTGTTCGGCATCCCCGATCCCGAGATGGGCGAGAAGGTCCTGGCTGTCGTGCAGCCGCGCGACATGGCCGAGGCGGGAGAAAGCCTCGAGGCCGATCTCCTCGCCTATTGCGCGGCCCGGCTGTCGCCCCTGAAATGCCCGCGGCGGATCGAGTTCATGGCGGAGTTACCGCGCACGCAGACGGGCAAGCTGATGAAGCGCGTCCTGCGCGATCCCCACTGGGCGGAGCCCGCGGTTGTGCCGCACGGACCCGGGATCCGCCCCATCCCTCGTCGCGTGAGACGGCCGGCAGACTCGAGCAATCAAGAACGAATGGGAGGAAGCAGATGAAGAAGACGATCCTGGCGGCCGTTCTCGGCACGGCGCTCGCGACAATGGCCGGCCCCGGCCGGGCCGAGATCTCGGACGGCGTCGTCAAGATCGTGGTGCTCAACGATCAGTCGTCCGCCTATAGCGACACGTCGGGCAAGGGTTCGGTCGTCGCGGCCGAGCTTGCCATCGAAGATGCGGGCGGCAAGGCCGGAGGCGCTCCGATTGTCCTGCTCACGGCCGATCACCAGCAGAAGGTGGATGTCGGGGTCGGGATCGCTCGACGCATGATGGACGTGGATCGGGTCGACGCGTTCTTCGACATCGCCAATTCGGGCGTGTCCCTCGCGGTCCAGGAGGCGACCCGCGCGGCCGGCAAGGTGGTGGTTCACGTCGGAAGCGGCCATGCCGACCTCTTCGGCAAGGCTTGCTCGCCGACAGGAGCGCTCTGGCTCTACGACACCTACGCTCTCGCGCGCGGCCTGGCACAGGCGCTGCTCGACGACACGCACAAGAAGTGGTTCCTGCTGACGGCCGATTACGCCTTCGGCCAGGCGATGCAGCGCGACATGACCGACACGTTGCAGCGCAACGGCGGCACGGTCGTCGGCGCGGTCCGCCATCCGCTCGGATCGTCCGACTTCAGCTCGTTCCTGCTTCAGGCGTCCGGCACCGACATGCAGGTGATGGCGCTCCTCAATGCCGGCGCCGACACGACCAACGCTATCAAGCAGGCGGCCGAGTTCGCCTTGATGAAGAAGGGTGTGAAGCTCGCCGTGCCGATCTTCACGATCGTCAACGTCAAGGCCATCGGAAGTGAACTCGCGCAGGGTACCACCTTCCTGGCCGGCTATTACTGGGACCACGACGATCCGAGCCGCGCTTTCGCCAAGCGGTTCGCGGCCAAGCACGGCGGCAAGCCACCGACGCATACCCAGGCGGCCGTCTACAGCGCCGTGCGCCATTACCTGAAAGCTGTCGAAGCCACGAGATCCGACGACGGCGTGACCGTGATGAACAAGATGAAGGAGATGCCTGTCGAGGATTTCATGACCCATGGGGCGACGCTCAGGCCGGATGGCCGGCTCGACCGCGACATGCTGCTCGTGGAGGTCAAGGCCCCCCAGGACGTCAAGTCGGAATGGGACCTCATGACGGTGAAGTCGACCATCAAGGGGCGCGACATGATCAGGCCTCTGTCCGAGACGGAATGCCCGCTCGTGAAGAAGTCGTAGCGGACCTGCCGCATCACGGCAGCGATCGATGCGGGCCGCTTGATCTCGCGGGCATGAACGGTCCGGCGGCCCCGCCGCTCCAAAGCCCGCGCGTGATGACGCCGTGGCGCCACGGGTCGAGTGTCTCCGACCCTGTCGCAGTCGAGGAGCTGCGGATCAACTCCAACGTCAGCGTCGCGTGTTCCTTCGGGATCGCGAGCCGCTTGGCGAAAGGCACGGAGGCGGCCGGCGCTGCCTTCACGGGTGTCGGGCACCTGGAGGAGGGGCGCCGGTCGAAGGGACTGGGCAACTGGTGCTGACCCGGATCCTTCGCTCATCAGATCGCAGGTGACGGGCATCGTCAGTCCTGGGGCGCGCGCTCCGCGCTCGTCGATCATACCGTTCCGGCAGAACCCTGAACTTCCTGACCGGTCCTACGCGTCAACTTGACTCACGGCCTCATCCTGTCGTTCTTGAAGAGAACAAAACAGGAACTCACATGGATGTGGCACGGGAGCGCCTGTCTGCCCTGAGGCGGAGCATCGCGGCCCTGGTTCCGACGGGCCCGGACGAGGGTCCGGCGCGGGAGAGCCACGGCCTGTTCGCGCTGGGGCTGGACGAGCTGGACGGGGCGATCGGGGGCGGGCTGCGGCGCGCCGCTCTTCACGATCTCGTGGCGACCGGCCTGCCGGACGCCGCCGCGCTGACCGGCTTCGCGGCCGGCCTCGCGCAGCGCGTGGCCGGGACGCGCCCGATCGTCTGGGCGCGGCAGGATTACGTCGAGCTGGAAGCGGGTCGTCTCGACGCGCACGGCCTCGCGGAGTTCGGGCTGGACCCCGGCCGTCTCGTGCTCGTGCGGGCGCGCGACCCGGCGGGCGTGCTGCGGGCGGGCGCCGAGGCTTTGCGCTGCCCGGCCGTCGGCGCGGTCCTCGTCGAGCTCTGGGGCGAGCCGAAGGCGCTCGACCTCACCGCCTCGCGGCGCCTCGCGCTCGCGGCCGCCCGCTCCGGCGTCACCGCCTTCCTGGTCCACGTGCTGGCCCGCCCGGGGCCGAACGCCGCGACCACGCGATGGCGCGTCGAGGCTGCGCCGTCCGAGCCGCTGGAGGCGAACGCGCCGGGTCAGCCGGCCTTCCAGGTCACGCTGCTGCGCCACCGCGCGGGGCTTCCCGAACAGAGTTGGGTGTTGGAGTGGGATCGTGACGGACGTCGTTTCAGGAGCCCCGCGCCGCTACCTCGCCCTGTGGTTTCCCTTCCTGGCCGCAGAGCGCCTGCGCCGGCTTGGGGCTCCGACGCGCTCCGGCGCGCCGGATAAGCGGCCGCTGGTGCTGGTCGACAAGGTGAAGGGGGCGTTGCGGCTCGCCGCAATCTGCCCGGACGCTTTGGCGTTAGGCCTCGCGCCCGGGCTGACGCTGGCGGATGCGCGCGCCCGCGTGCCGGACGTCGCGGTCGCGGAGGCGGATCCGCCGGCCGACGCCCGGCTCCTCGACCGGCTCGCGGAGGATTGCGACCGCTGGACGATGCTTGTCCAGCTCGACGCGCCGGACGGCCTCACGCTCGACATCACGGGATGCGCGCACCTGTTCGGCGGCGAGGCCGCGATGCGGACGAGGCTTTGCGAGAGGCTGGAGCGGAGCGGGCTCACGTTGCGGGCGACGATCGCCGGCACGCCCGACGCCGCGCGCGGTCTCGCGCGGTTCGGGCGGGTCGCGATCGTGCCGCCCGGTGCGGAGAGCCAAGCCGTCCGCGCCCTCCCGGTCGCGGCGCTCGGGCTCGATCGCGAGATCGGCGACGCCCTGATGCGGGCCGGGCTGAAGACCCTCGGCAGCCTCGCCGAGAGGGCCACGACCCCGCTCGCGGCCCGGTTCGGCGCCGAGCTGGCGGCGCGGCTGCGTCGCGTCACCGGGCGCGAGGACATCCGCGTCACCCCGCGCCGGCCTGCCCCCGATTACGCCGTCGAGCAGCGCTTCGCGGAGCCGGTCGCGCGTGCGGCCGATATCGAGGGCACGCTGCGGGCGCTGGCGGGGCAGGCGGCCTCGCTCCTCGATGCGCAGGGGCAGGGAGGCCGCAGCTTCGAGGCCGCGTTCTTCCGCACCGACGGGGAGGTGCGGCGCATCGCGGTCGAGACCGGGCTGCCCTCGCGCGATCCGGGCACGATCCTGCGCCTCTTCCGCGAGCGCCTCGACGCGCTGGCCGACCCCGTCGACCCGGGCTTCGGCTTCGACCTGATCCGGCTCGTGGTGATGCGGGCCGAGCCGCTCGGCGCCGTGCAGGCGGGCCTCGACGGGCGCGCGGTCGCCGAGGAGGAACTGGCGGCGCTCGTCGACCGGCTCGTCGCCCGGTTCGGGCGCGAGCGCGTGCTGCGCTTCACGGCGCGCGACACGCACGATCCCGAGCGCGCCGGCCACCTCGTCTCGGCGGGCGATCCCGTGCCGCCGGTCGCCTGGCCGGCCCCGGAGCCAGGCGAGCCGGGGACGCGGCCGCTTCAGGTCTTCGATCCGCCCCAGCCGATCGACACGCTGGCCGAGGTGCCGGACGGGCCGCCGGTCCGCTTCCGCTGGCGGCGCGTGCTGCACGAGATCGCGCGCGCCGAAGGTCCCGAGCGCATCGCGCCCGAGTGGTGGCGGCGCTCGGAAGGGGCGCCCACGCGCGACTATTACCGGGTCGAGGACCGCGCCGGTCGGCGCTTCTGGGTGTTCCGTGCGGGTCTCTACGGCGAGGGTGGGGGAGGGGAGCGTTGCGAGCCGCGCTGGTTCCTGCACGGGCTGTTCCCGTGATCGGCCCTTTCGCGGAGCTCGTGGCGGCCACGAACTACTCCTTCCTGCGCGGCGCCTCGCACGCCTCCGACCTCGTGGCGCGGGCGTTGGAGCTCGGGCATACGGGCATCGGCATCGCGGACCGCAACAGCGTCGCGGGCGTGGTCCGCGCCTACGCGGCGCTCGAGGCGGGCCGGAAGCGGCTCTGCGAGGAGCTGGGAGAGGGCGCGACCCTCGATTTCACCCTTGCGGTCGGCGCGCGGCTCGTCTTCGCGGACGGCGCGCCCGACATCGTCGTCTACCCGGACAAGCGCGAGGGCTGGTCGCGGCTCTGCCGCCTGCTGACGCTGGGCAAGGGCCGCGCTCGCGAGGGCGAGCGCCGCGCCCGCAAGGGCGAGTGCACGCTCTCGCTCGACGACCTCCTGAGTGACGCGCGCGACCTCCTCCTCATCGTGATGCCGGGACGGCGTATCGAGGATGTCGCGCTCCTGCGGCGGATCGCGCAGGCGGCGCCGGGCGCCGCCTGGCTCGGGGCCGCGATGCACCGGCGCGGCGACGACCGGCGCCGGCTCGCCCGGCTGCGCGCCGCCGGCGCGGCCTCCGGCCTGCCGCTCATCGCCACGAACGACGTGCTCTACGACGAGCCCGGCCAGCGAGACCTCCAGGACGTCCTCACCTGCATCCGCGAGGGCGTACGCATCGAGGAGGCCGGGCGGCGGCTCGAGGCCAATGCCGAGCGCCACCTCAAGGACGGGGCCGAGATGGCGCGGCTCTTCCGCGACGCGCCGGACGCGATCGGGGAGACGCAGCACCTCCTCTCCCGCGTCGGCTTCTCGTTGAAGGAGCTCGTATACGAGTATCCGGACGAGCCCGTTCCGCCCGGCTGGACCCCGCAGGGCTGGCTGGAGGAGCTGACCTGGCGGCGTGCCGCCTATCGCTACCCGGACGGCATCCCGGACAAGGTCGAGCGCGTGCTGCGGGAGGAGCTCGCGCTGATCGCCACCCTCGACTACGCGCGCTACTTCCTGACCATCCACGACATCGTGCGCTTCGCCGAGGACAAGGGCATCCTCTGCCAGGGGCGAGGCTCGGCGGCGAACTCCGCCGTCTGCTACGTGCTCGGCATCACGGCGGTCGACCCCACGGAGCACGACCTCCTGTTCGCGCGCTTCCTCTCCACGGAGCGCCGCGAGCCGCCCGACATCGACGTCGATTTCGAGCACGAGCGGCGCGAGGAGGTGATCCAGCACATCTACGCGCGCTACGGCCGCGAGCGGGCCGGCATCGCCGCGACCGTCATCAGCTACCGCCCGCGCAGCGCCATCCGGGACGTCGGCAAGGCGCTGGGGCTGACGGAGGACGTGACCGCGAAGCTCGCCGGCACCGTCTGGGGCAGCTGGGGCCGGGGCATCGCGGACAGCCAGATCCGCGAGGCGGGGCTCGACCCGGGAAACCCGATGATCCGCCGCGCGGTCGACCTCGCACTCCGGCTGCTCGGCTTTCCGCGCCACCTCTCGCAGCATGTCGGCGGCTTCGTGCTCGCGCGCGGGCGGCTCGACGACCTCGTGCCGATCGGCAACGCCGCCATGGAGGACCGCACCTTCATCGAGTGGGACAAGGACGACATCGACGAGCTCGGACTGATGAAGGTCGACGTGCTGGCGCTCGGCATGCTGACCTGCATCCGCAAGGCCTTCGACCTGCTCCGGCAGCATTGCGGAGAGGACCGCGACCTCACGAACCTGCCGGATGCGGACGGCCCCCAGGTCTACGACATGCTCTGCCGGGGCGATTCGATCGGCGTGTTTCAGGTCGAGAGCCGGGCGCAGATCAACATGCTGCCGCGCATGAGGCCGCGGACCTTCTACGACCTCGCGATCCAGGTCGCGATCGTGCGGCCGGGCCCCATCCAGGGCAACATGGTGCATCCCTACCTGCGCCGGCGGCAGGAAATCGAGGACGCGACGCTGCCGTCGCCCAAGGGGGGAGATCCGGACGAGCTGAAGAACATCCTCGGCCGCACGCTCGGCGTCCCGCTCTTCCAGGAGCAGGCGATGAAGCTCGCCATGGTGGCGGCCGAGTTCACGCCCGAGGAGGCGAACCAGCTCCGCCGCGCCATGGCGACCTTCCGGCATGTCGGCACGATCGGGGAGTTCGAGACGAAGATGGTCGAGCGCATGGTGGCGCGCGGCTACGAGCGCGGCTTCGCGGAGCGCTGTTTCGCGCAGATCAAGGGGTTCGGCACCTACGGCTTCCCGGAGAGCCACGCGGCCTCCTTCGCCAAGCTCGTCTACGTGTCGGCCTGGATCAAATGCCTGCACCCGGCTGTCTTCGCCTGCGCGCTCCTCAATTCGCAGCCCATGGGGTTCTACGCGCCGGCCCAGATCGTGCGCGACGCGCGCGAGCACGCCGTCGAGGTCCGGGCGATCGACGTGAACGCGAGCGCGTTCGATAATACGCTGGAATTAGTGGGTTCGGACGGGACGGACTCGGCGCGACGCGACCCCCTCTCCCGGATGGGAGAGGGATGGGGTGAGGGTGACGCCTCATTCGGACAGGGCGGACCCCTCACCCGGTCGCCGCCTGCCGGCGGCGCTCGACCTCTCCCTCCGGGAGAGGCAGGCGCC
>CAXUHE010000032.1:0-24828 GCA_964250725.1 uncultured Enterovirga sp.
GATAGAGCACAGGTTTCCTAAACCTGGGGTCAGGGGTTCGATTCCCTTCCGGGACACCACCGCCTCGTTATCTGCAAGCGATGACAAAGACTTAAGCGACAGTGGGACACACGGTGGGACACGAGCTGTTCACGCCTTGATCCGCGAAACTTCCGCGTCTGCCATCTTCTTCCGGCTCGCGGCTCGCGTGTAGTTCTCGATCTCCTTCAAGGTCTGGTGACCGGTCACGGCTGCGATCTCGTGGGGAGACGCGCTGTTCTGGGCCATCATCGAGGCTGCCGCCTTGCGGAGGCCGTGCGCGGATCCGGGAACCTTGGCCTCGTCACACCGGTCGCGAAACCAGTTACCGAATCCGGATGGCGTGAAGGGACGGCCATACTCGGTGATCAGGAATGTTAGTTGGCCGAGAGGGACCGTGTCGAGCACGGCCCGCAGGTTCGCCTAGACCGGAATGTCGATCTCGATCGGCGCCCTATGCTCGTTCTTCGCCTGTGTGAACTTGATGCGGCCGTGCCGGACGTGCTGCCGCCCGAGCCGAACGGCATCCTCCCGCCGGCCCGTCGTGTAGAGCAACAGCTCCATCGCGAGCCGGGCCTTGGTGCCGATCCGGTGCCGGGCGCGAAACGCCGTGATCTCCTCGATCGTCCAGGTGTGGTGGCCGGCGCTGTAATAGCGCAGTGGTTTGACCTCCCGGACCGGGTTTGCGCCAGCCAGCTCGCCCTCGATCGCCCATACGAACAAGCTCTTGAGCGCCTTGAGCATCTGATTCGCCATGGCCGGCGTGTCGGCGAGATCGTCGCGCATCTTCCTGACGTGCTTTGGCCGCATCCCGATGAGCGACCGGGTGCCATACGTCATCGCGAGGGCGTCGAGCGCGCGCCTCTGCCATCCTTGTGTCGCGAGGTCGAGGCGCCGGAACCCGGTGCTGCCGTAGTAGCCGATGCAGGTCGCCCGGAACGAGCCGGCCCCAACGGCGGCGCGACCGGGGACGGCCCCGACTGCGGATTGATAGGCCGCCATGAACTCCGGAGATCCAGGCTGGCCTGGGAGGCGAAGCTTGGGCTTGCCCTTGCGCCGGACGTAGTGCCGGACGTTTCCGTGCCGGTCCGTGTCCGTGACGGTGTAGGGAAGCCTAATCACAGCCATGGCGCTCAGTCCCAATCTGAGCCCCCATCATCGCCTCCGATCGCGTCGAATGCCAAGTCGAGGCGTCGGATATCCCACACCGTGCAGCCGCGAAGCTTCTTGCCCTCGGGCATGTCCTTGTCGCGGACCATCTGATCGAAGGTGGAGGGGCTCACCCCGACGTAGCGTGCGGCTTCCTCGCGCCGCAGCCCTCGTCGAGGCGCCACCTCCAGCCGCACTGCCGCGGGCACGTCACCGGTATAGTGCGCTTGTTTCGCCACGGGGTCAGAGGTGATTATCGGTGATGGCCTGGCGCACCCGGCCCGACGAGATGCCACCTTGCGGCGATCCCAAGCCGCCAGCCGAGATCTGCGATTGCAGGGTGCCGATCTGTCTGAGCCTGGCGATCGTGGCGTCGAGCCGCGCGTCGAAGGCGTCGAGACCGGACGCGCTGATCGACGGCGCGACGGTGACGGAGCCGAGCGCGGACAGCTTCTCGTGGGTGGCGTCCGCCTTCGTGCCGAGCGCGTCGAGGGGCGCGGCGTCAACGTGCAGCTCGATCGGCTTCTCGTCGGCGAGCCGCTCCAGGGGCTTCTTGAAAGCTCGCATCATCTCGCGGCCCCGCCGTCCCTCAGGGTCGAGCCGGGCCTCCATCACGCCCCGCTGTGCGCGCTCCCACGTGCCGGGATCGATCGCCTGATCCAGACGGTAGGGCGCGCCCTCGGGCGTCATGGGGCGATGCGCCTCACCGAGATCGCGCAGGATCATGATCGGAGCGACCACGCCGGCCACCCGTCCGGCGATGGCTCCGGCTCGGCCCAAGAGGCTCGATCCACCGGCCTCGGCCGCTGTTGCGGCCCCGGTGAGCGACCCTGCCGTCGCCGGAGCAGCTTTCACCACGCCATCGGCCAGAGCCCCTTTCGCGCCGAGCGCGACGGCGGCACGGGTGAGGGCCGCGGCCGACCCGTCGAGTGCCGTGGCGGACGCCGTCAGCGCGACGCCCGAGCCGTTCCCGAGCAGAGCCGTCGTGAGCTTGTAGGTCCCGACCAAACCCGCGCCCGCCCCCGCGAGGGTGCCGAAGATGGCCGCCGCCTGCTTGGCGGGGTCGGGGAGGCCCGAGAGGGCGTCCATCGCCTTGCCGAGACCATCGAAGGTGAACTTGAGCAGCCCTGCGTTGGCTGTCCCCAAAGAGTTGATCAGGTTCTCGGCAGACCCTTTTACGTTTTCGAGGGACCCGCCGAGGCCTCCCATTATGAGATCGGCCTTCTTCTTCGCGAAGTCGGGGTCGTCGCCGGCTTTCTTGATCTCGGCTCGTGAAGCCTTGAACTCGTCCCACTGGCGCTGCGTGATGGCACCTTTGCCGCCATGCTTGTCAGTCAGCAGTGCATTCAACTGCGGCAAGCTCATCTTGCTCGACATGACTTCGTCGAGAAGCCCTTCGGTATCGACACTTTCGGCAGAGTGCTTTTGAAAGAGCCCTGCTATTTTAGCGATCCGGTTTCGATCGACCGCCGACATGACGCCGGTCGATTTGGTGACCGGGAACAGATCTTCCACGGCTTTAATGACGGCCGCCGTGAACTGTCGCCGGTCGCCGATCTTGGCAGGATCGGACAGAACCTCGTCGAGTTTCGCCTTGGTGGCATCGTTGAAGCTGATCCCAAGGCTTTGCTGGAATTGACCCTCCAAACGCGAAGTTTCAAGCTTCTTCGGCATCCTGACGTATTTGGAATAGTTGATGCCGGCAGCATTCAGTGCTGCCAAACCTTGCTGCGTCGGGTTGACCATCTTCGACGATGCCGAACGGATGAATACCCCTGCCTCGTCACCCCGCAGGCCTCCGCGGCGAGCTAGGGCCGCGAGCGACATCAAGGTCTCGCTCGTCAACCCGCCGGCCGTGCCGGAGGCCGAGGCGTACTTCATGAATTGCTGGACGTCCTCATCCGACATGCCGCCGAGCTTCGCCATCTTGACGAGCTGGTTCGTCGCGACGCTCGCGGCCTCCAGAGCCTTTGACTTGGTCGAGATGTCTTTCCCGGTCTGTTGGAGGTATGACCGGATCGCCTCTGCGGAGGTTTCGAGGTCGGCCTCCATCACGAGCGCGTAGTTCCGCACGTTGGCGAGGATGCCCTGTGCGATCTCGGCTTTGAGCGAGGCTGAGAAGCTCGCGGGAAGGCCCTGCATCGCCTTGGTCTGGGCCTTGACGACGTCGAGATTAGAGAACTGCGTTTCCTGGCCGATCTGCTTCGCTTGCGCGATCAAACCGACCTGATCGTCCTCGCTGACGTCGGTGAACGCCCGCTGTTTCCTCACCCCGATGTCGAACTCGGCCGCGGAGACGATCGCTTTTTTGCCGATCTCCTTGCCCCGATGAGCCGCCAGCACGCCGGCCCCGGCCGCGATGGTTCCGAACGCCTCGCGGCGTGAGGCCGATCGAGCCGCGTGCGCTTGCGCCGCTGCCTCGATCGAAGCTGCGTTGGCCGCAGATCGACGTCCGAGAACGTCCCGACGGAGATCGCGGGCCTCGCGGTGACGTTCGGTCGCCTTGGCCTCGCGCCCCTGCCGCATCAAGGCAGCCGTGGTGGCGTTGATCGAGTCCCGCAATGCGAGTTCCTGCGACCGGAGCCCGTCGACCGACAGGCCGGCCGCGGAGAGCCCCTCCTTCATGGCGCGGAGCGCGGTCGCCTGCCCCCGGAACGCCGTCCAGCTCTCCGTCGCCGCCGCGTTCGCGCCCTTGAGGCTCCGCTCCAGCCGGCGCACGTCGGCCGCCGCCGAGGCCCGGTCCGCCTTGGCGTTCGGGTTCGCGGACGAGGTCTTGACGCCCTTCAACGCCTCCGATCGCGCGCGGGCGCGGTCGAGTTCGGCCGCGAGCCTGGCGGCCTCGGCGCGCGCACCGCGAAGCGACGTGCGGGCACCCTCGAGGCCCCGCGACGCGTCCCGGAACGACCCGATCCTCGCCATGGCGGCCTGCGCGGCCTCGATCTGCTTCACCATGCGGGCGAGGTCGGGCGAGGTCCCGGCGAGTCTCGACAGGTCCTTGCCCGAAGCCCCGAGGGTGCGCAGCGAGGAAGCGGCCCGCCCGGCCGGGCCGGAGACGTCGTCCGTCAGGCGGATCGTCAGGGCGGAGACGAGGTTACCCATGGCCTGATCTTCCGTGCATGGAGGTCGTGTTGCGGGTGGCTAACTTGCCGACCCGCCGAAGCTGAGGCCCTTGTGGACACGGAGGAGCGGCTTCGCGACGGGCGGAGGCGAGTGATCCTCGACCGGGACGATCTCGGTCTGCGGCGCCGGCTTCGGGTCGGGCCTGGAGACACGCGCAGCCGGATCGGCGGCGTCGAGCATGCGAAGGATCTCGGCGGCAGATAGGGAAATGCGGTTGTCAACCACCCAAGGGTCACCTCGGCCGTGCTCGAACGCGGGAAGAGCGACGGTCTGGCCTAGAGGCTGAAGGTAGGTCCGAGGGTCAGCCGGCAGGAAGGTGACCCGCTCGAACGATCGCCGCCTGATCTCGCGCAACCCCGCGCCATGATCGGAGGGCGGGATGTAGCCGAGCCCGTCATCGGCGACCTTGATCTTGGCCTGGATTTCGTCGGGGTAGGGTTGCCCGTTGTACGAATTGATCCAGAGGTCGACCCGCACACGTGAGAGGTCCTGGCGGGGCCGGGACGGCCTGACCCTTACAGCTCGCTCGGGCTCGTCGAGCGGGGGCTTCCCTTGCGGAAGGGCGGCGTTCGCTGCCGCGACGGCGATCTCGGCCGTGGCGAGCTTGCGCAGCACGCCGCGGATCAGGTCGACGCCCTTCGCGTAGTCATCCGGGATGCCCTTGAGGGAGGCGGTCGCCTTGAGCGCCTCCGCGTAGAGTGCCAAGCGTGCGGCATCCTGTTCCGTCGCGAGCGCCGTCGCGAGTTCGGCCGCCTGTCGCGATGCGATGGCGCTCGCGCGGTCGATCTCCCGGCGTGCCGACACCATATCCGCGTCGTGGGCCTCCAGGTCGCTGTCGCTGCCGTCGACGAGGAGCGCAGGCCGCGCCTCCGTCAGCGTGCTGAAACGCGCCGTCGCCGTCGCGAGGCGCTCCTGCGTCGAGACGATCTCCGCCTCGATCGCGCCGGACGATCGAGCGGCCGGCGCGGGTTCGTTCTTTGCCATGGTATCAACTCCGATTGGATGGTGAGCGCGAGGCCGCGCCCGGCCGAGACCTCGGCCGTCAGCGCCAGAACGTGAGCGAGCCCGAGCAGGCGGCGCGTGCCCGCAGGCAGATATGCGTCGGCGCGAGCGAGGCACCGCCGACCTGGATGACCTGCGGGATCATCCGCGTGTCGGGACTCAGTTCCGAGCCCGATTGATCCGTCGTCGTCTCGTTCGGCAGCGTGAGAGGCGTATCGGCAAGGCCGAGCTTCGCCCGAAACGGCCCGTCGAACGAGAACCCGACATAGCGTGTGAGAGCCGGGATCGGGTGGCGATGGAGAGTGTCGGCCGCGAGCACGACATCATCCGCGGCACTGAACTGGCGCGGCGGGGCGGAGATGCCCTCCGAAAGCACCGACGCGAAAGGGTTCACGGTCATTGGGGTTCTCCGTCGTTAGGATTAAGTGCGCCGACGGCCTTAGCCGTCTCAATTCAGCACCCGCAGCTCGTGGGATGGTTGCTGTCCGAGCGCCGCGATACGGCGCTTCGCACTGTCGATTTCGGCGAATGCGAACCGCAGGTTCCGTGCTGCGGCCAGATAGGCCTCAAGCGCTATGCATTGAGCGGCGGCTTCTATGAAATGCGCCGGCTCCTCCCGCTCCGCGAGTTCGGCCTCCGCCCGGTTTGTCGCCGCTACCGAGACGAGCCGTTCCAACTCGACCACGAGAGCGTCAGCGTCCCCAACGTGCTGAGGGAATTTCAAAGCCACGGCCTAGTCGCTCCGGCCGCCGGATGGCCCGTGACGATGAAGGCAAGGCGGGGGCCGGTGCTTCACGCCGTCTTTCGACAGGGCCTCGCTGACGGCAGCGCGAACGTAGTCGGCGACCGACAGGCCGCGTTCGCCCGCAGCCGCGCGAAGCGCCTTCGTGAAGTCACCCGGAGCCGAGATGTGGATTCGGCGATCGAACGAGACATGATCCATCATGGGATCGAAATTGCACAACTAGAGCGGTGTTCGGAAGAGCATAAGCCAAGCTAATTCTAAGCACCTTGTGACATGCGCGTGGGTCTTCGAAGCCGATTGCTCGCTGGACGGGGTGCTGGACGAGCCCTGGACAATGCAGCACTCGCTCTAAGATGTTGCGAACATTACCTATTCGGACGCTAATACGAGCCGGACGGCTTTCGAACCCTATTGTCTAACTCTCTTTCGCATTCTCGCGCGCAACCGATAACTCTTCTTTCGGACCCCGGACCCTTTCGACCGCATTCAACACCTCTGGTCCAAGGTCGGCTCTTGCGCGGAGTATAGGTTCTCCCTTTCTGATTTAGACAATGGAGCCGTCCAAGTGTTCCAAGTCGTCCAAACCCTCCGATTTCAGCGGCTTACACTGGACGGCTCGGTTTCTGAGCCGTCCGATGTCGACCATTCAAGCGGCATCTCGGGCGCGATCGTCTCAAGTTCGAGATCGGGTAGGGAAGGATCGAACGCGGGCGCGCGGACCGCCATCTCCGAGAACCTGTCTGCGATGCGGGTACGAAGCTCCTCGACCTTCACCTTGAGAAGCGCTCTCACGGCAAGGGACTGCCCTCGATCGTAAGCCGAAGCTATGTCGTCGGACCAGCCAACTATTTGATCGATGAGACGTACAATCTCTTCCGCCCCGACCGTAGTAGCTTCGAGGACCTTGTCCGCGCGCAGTATTCGATTTGTTCTTTCCGCCAGATCCATTTGAGCCATGTCGGCTTTATAGGCCATGTGGCGTGCCTGTTCTCTCGTATAGCTGGAGTTGGCGGCCCCGGTTGGCGTGATATCTCCGGCAGCATCGCGACGGGTTCGAGCGCCTTGCTCGCGGGCCAGGTCCGCCACCTCCCCGATCGCCCGGTCAAAGGCCGCGACGTTGATCAGTTTCGACCGGCCCTTGCCCGAGCGGGTCTCCAGGAGACCTCGCTGTTCGAGGCGGGTCACCCGTTCGGAGACCGCGGCCTTCTTCAACCCCTTCATTGCCGCCAGCTCGGTGACGGTGGCCCAAAGGCCTTCGGTGTCCGGTGAGTTCGGCATGTTCGGCCCCTATGTTCGGTGTGTTCGGTCAGGTTTGAGAGTGACTTACTGACGAGATCGCGGGTGCTTCCGCATCGCAGGCCGTCAGGACGGGGGGAAGGACCCGTCGACCCCCCGGAGCGCCCCCAGGATGGGGGCTGCGCGCTACCGGAGCTCGCGCGCGGCGTCGAAGGCTGCGCGTGACGCCAGGACACCGCCGGCTCGGCCGCGCCGCTCCAGCGCCCGCGTAGGGCAATCCTGGACGTGCGGAACAATCACCCGCCAGGGGGCGCGGGGAGCCATGCTCTGAGCCCGCTGACCTCGGGCGATCGACCGGCCGCGCGGCCATCGTCAGCGGCCTTGCGCCCACGCGATCGAGATGGTGCGGATGCCCGAGTGACGCTTCGTTACCGTCAGGTTCTTCGCCCTGAGAAGCGGCGCGGCCCGATCGATCGCGTTGCCGAGGCTCTGAGCGGTCTGCGGCCACACTCGAGTACGCTTGACCGCCTCCGTCACCATGTCGCCGAGGAGCGCCAGCAGCTCGGCGGCCGTCCCGTGCCAAGCCTCGGGATGGCGCGTCATCAGCTCGTGGATCGCGACCGCGACCGGGCTCGCCTCGAACGCGTTGTCGACGACCGTGCGTCTGTTGGCGGTGTACGAGGCGAGGAACGACCCCGGCTCCCACCCGAGCCCGCGTTCCGAGGCCGTTACCCACCGGGCGAAGTCCGCGAGGCGCGGCGAGCGCTCCAGCTTCACGCCCGCGATGTTGCCGACCGCGGCCGAGAGCGCGTCACAGATCACCCCGAAGACGGACGGTGCGGCGTCGTTCCAATCCGACCAGAACTCTTCTTCCGACTGCCGCTCGTTCTCCGGAATGGACACGAGGCGCACGGTCACCGATCGGTCGGTGAGGTCCGCCCGGTCGGTCAGGCTCGGGATGCCGTTCAGGATGATCGGCTTCGTGACGTTGATGACCAGCTCGTCGCTGTCCGTGTGAAGCCGCCGGGTCGAGAATCCGCCGCCCGTCGCGAGCCGACACAGGCCATCGGAGAGTTCGTTCGGCACGTGGCTGAGGTTGTCGAGCGAGATCACGTGGCTGTTCACCGCCATCACCATGAGGTCGCGCTCGTCCTTCGGCGCGGAGCGGATCGGGGCGGCGTTCGGATCGATGAGCGAGCGGATGAGCCGGGAAAACGTGCTTTTGCCGGAGCCCTGTTCCCCGTTCACCACCATGATCGGATAGGGGCCGCGGGAGCGTAGCGCGGCCACGATCCAGGCGACGGTGAGCATGAAGTCATCGTCGGTCGCGACGTTCACGAACCGCCGCAATGCGTCGATCTCGACCCCGACTTCCGGGATCGGTAGCGCCTTCATGGCGCTGGACCGGACGAAGGGCAGGCCGTGCCGTTCGAGGATGGTCCACCCCCGCGCGCTGATCTCGATCGCTCGCCAGGTCGGGTCCCCGAGGTCGATGTAGAGCCGGCCCGGCTCCGATCCGACGCGGAGCCAGGGCGTCTTCTCCGGCCCCTCGTTCGAGGCGCGTGCCTCCAGCACCCGGAGCGTATCCTCGACCGCCTGATTGCCGGGGACGAGCCCCAACTCTTCATAGGCCCTCGCCGAGAGCCATCGCTTGAACGCGGCCGAGCGCACCGGCCATGTCTCGCGATGGCCGTTGACCGGGAAGGTGCAGAACGCGTCGCCAGCCGCGTCGTGCCAGAGATCACACAGTGTCGTCAGCCCCATGAGGTTGTCGCGCTGCGGGACGCGGCGGCGCGGAGCCTCCTGCCCATCCGGCGAGGCCGAGGCGCTCGCGCCCCCGTTCGCCGAGGCCCGTCTAGACGGGGCCGCGCCAGGGGCCGCGACCGCCGACCTGACGAGGTCGAGGGCTTGGTTGCGGGTCCACCCCTCGTCGCGGGCGTCGGCGGCGTCCCACCCCTCGGACGCGACGGCGGGAGGCGTGAGCAGCGCGACGGAGATCGCCCCCGCTGTCCGAATGAGGTCGGCCGCCTTCGCGGCGTAGTCCCGGCCGGCCTCGTCGGCATCGGGCCAGATGGTGACCTCACGGCCCCGCAAGGGCGACCAATCGGCCTTGCTCGCGCTCTTGGACCCGTTGGGGCTGCAAACCACCACGTGGCCCGGCAGGAGCTTGGTGGCGGCGTCGGCCGACTTCTCGCCCTCGCACAGCACCACGGGCGCGGACGGGGCCGCGGCGAGCCGGTCGAGGCCGTAGAGCGGCCGGGGCGCGGGCCAGCTCTCCCACCGCCAGGCGAGCCCGCCCGCCCCGTCGCGGAACAGCACGAGCGGCCGGAACTCCTTGCCGCGGCCCGTCGAACCGGTTGACGTAGCCGAGCGGCCGTCCGCCCGGATCGAGATAGGCCCATGTCGACGAGGGCGCGCCGAGCCGGGGATGGCGCTTCGGTCGCTCGGGTGCCTCGGCCGGAATCGGCGTGACGCCCGTCAGGTCGCCCGGTCGCGGCCGAGAGCCCGAACGCGACGAGGGAGATCCCCCGATCGGCGCGAAGGGATCACTCATACGGGTCGACGCCGACCATCTCGGCCACCCGACGGGCGGCCTCCGCCTGGTCGAGGTCGAACAGGTAGGCCGCGAGCGAAATCAGGTCCCCGCCGGCCGCGCCGTGCTCGGCGAACTCCCCCCATCGGCCCGTCGAGAGGTTCACCTTGAACGACCCGGGCCGGTTGTCGGTCCGCTTCGGGTTGCGGGCCACCCATTCGGGACCGGAGGCCCGGCCCTCCGGCAACCATCGCCGCACGATGCTGTCGGAAGACCCGAGCGCCGCGTCCGCGATCCGGCGGAACGCGAGGGAGCGCCGCCTCACGATCGCTCCTCCCGCAGGGCGAACAGGTAGGCGAGGCCGATCAGGGCGAGCACCTGGTACTCGGGCATGCGACCCGGCCCACCCTTCACCCGCCACACGTAGCCGGCAAGGCGCGGGAAGCTGGACCAGCCCGTCGTCAGCTCGGATAGCCACCGGCCCGAGCGGGGATGGAATCGGACCCCGATCGAGCCTTGCGTCTCCGCGAGGTCGGGGAACCGGAAGTCGACATGCCGGGGGATGTCGAGAATCAGCGAGCCGTCAGGCTGCGGCTCGGCGCGGCCGAGGGCGCTCGCGAGGTCGGCCGCGTGCGGGTCGATCGCGTCGCACAGAAGGCGCATCGCGGTCGCGCTGAGCCGCGGGTCGCCCATCCAGCTCCGCCGGATCTCGCGCTTGAGGAACTCCGCAACGCGGGGCGGCAGGCCGCGCCTCACCGCGCCGACTCACGCTGCGCCCCTTCGCCGGGAGCAGGCCTGTCCGGCTGGACCGTGTGGAGCTCCGCCCACTCCGCCAGCGACGCGCGATTGTAGCGCACCGCGTTCCCGGCCTTGATGTAGGAGGGTCCCGTTCCCCGCGTGCGCCAGGCCTGGAGCGTCCGTACCGACAGCGCGAGCGCCTCGGCGGCTTGGGTTTCAGTCAGGAGCGAGGGAAGCGTCGTGAACGGTGCGGCATCCATCCCCATGTCTTTCGATCAGTTGCGATGAGCAACTGTGCGAAAGCCGGAGATCAGATAAAGGACTTAAGTCGAGCGAATATGATAGCGCTTGCGACACTTACAGGACGGCGTCACGCGGCGTCGGCTTACGCAACAAGCTGAGGTCGCTTGCCCGCCAGCCCGCTAGTTCTAGAAGATCATGCCGTCTACGGTCGTTCGAAACGGCTATTGCGTTCACACGATCAAGGTTTTCCTTATCTGACTGTCGCGCAAGCGTTAGCACCTCTACATACTTTTCGATTATAATTTCGTAGTGTCTGAAATACATGTACTTGTTGTCAGCGGCCTTGATTAATCGTTTGACAACGAGATCAGGTCTCGTCTCCAAATTCAATCTAAACAATAGATCCCATATATCGTACTTACCATCCCGCTTGATCCCTGAACGTATTTGGCTTGTCCAGTCACGGGTCTCGCCACCTACGCTCTCGTAGGCCGCCGCTAGAAAGTCCTTGAACATATCTGACGACGACGACGGAGCGTCTCTAGTGAGAACGCCCCAGATATTGGCAATACTGCTAGCGAATGCGATACCCCAAGTGTCAGACGGATGGCCATTGACTGTTTCCGCCCTCCTATCCTGCTTGAGTTGGACGGTTAATTGGTCGATAGATCTCATGGAAACGTTGAGTTGGTCCAAATATGAGTAGAAAGTCTTGGCTTCGCAAGCATCTGTCAGGTGACGCCTCTGTATCAGGCTCGTTCCGAATTCGTCGCAATCGTCGTAAAATGCTCGGAGCGCTGCCGCAAGAGCGGCCCCTTTCTTCTCCATCTTGCGCAACTTAGGACCAATCGCGTTCTTGAAACCATCACTCCATGCAAATTCGCGATTTGCAGAGTCAACGGCAAGAGCCACGCTATAGCGCGCGAAATAGTACGGACATGATATGCCAAGCGTTAATAGCTGAGCTTTTGTTCTTGGATGCGCACTCTTATAGACGCTGTCATTGCCGATCAGATCGGCGACGGCCTTATCGATTGCAGGTGTCTCGACTGTTGACGAGAGATATTTACCCGGAAAACTCCACGCCAACCAAGTACGTGGGGGATACGGGTAATGATTGTTCAATCGCTCCTGCTTGTTGCGCCAGGGCGCGACATAACTCGTGGGTTGCGAGATCTCCGGGAACAGCATCGACACGGCATCACCGTGTTGGATCTCGATCCTTGAGGGAACGGGAGGCGGAAGCGGCTCATTCATCTCGCGGCTTGCGACGGCTGGCCGCCGCTCGCCCTTGGATGCGATGCGGACGGCCCGGTCCTGTGAAGCTTTGCGCAATTCGACCTCCCTCGCTCTCACATGCCGACCGGCATGACGTCGGGGTCAACCGTGATCGAGATTGTGCGCGTGCCCGAGTGCCGTCGCTCGATTCGGATGCCGTGCGCCCGGAGGCCGGGCGCGGCGGCGTAGAGCGCCATCGCCATGCCGTTCGCCGCGCTCGGCCAACCCTTGCCGGGCGTGTTGCCCGACAGCTCGGTCAGGAGGCCGAAGAGTCGGGCCGGGGGACCGCTCCAGCCGAACCGGTGTTCGTCCATCGCGACGAGCTTCAGCACCGCCGCCCCGACCGCCTCGGCCTCGGGCGTCGGCCCGGCCGGCGCTGCGGCTGGGCGGCTCGGCAGCGTATCGGACAGGTCCGTGAAGCCGACCCGGACCCACATCTCGCGTGCGGCCTTGATGCCGTAGATCCGGCGCGCCTCCCGCACCATGGCGAGCTTTTGGCCTTCGGATAGCACCGAGGCCGTCGCGTCGGATGGCGGCGTGATCTCCTCGGCTTGCGACTCCGCGCCCGGCATGGCGTAGCGCCCGGTCTTGCGCAGCGTCGGCAGCACGTCGTGGAACACCCACCGTTGGAACCGCGCGATCAGTTCCAACACCTCCGGCTTCAGCCCCTTCGCGGCGCGCCGCTGCACGATCGCGCGGCACAGGCCGGGTTCGGAGATGATCGACACCTCCTGACCTTCGACAGAGGACCCCATGCCGGCCGCAAATGGGGCGGGGGTACCCACATTGTGGGTAGGGGTACCCGCTTCCGCCTCCGTATCTGGGGACCCCCTCCCCACATTGTGGGGAGGGGGTCCCCAGAACTCCGGTGTGATTTTGCCCTTTTCGTCGGCGTCGAGCGTCCGGGTCAGCTTCTCGGCTTCACGGTAACCGAGCGTCTTCGCGACGTCCCCTGCGATGAACCACCACGAATCGCCGATCTCGACGGCTCGGAACAACCGATCTTCGAAAGCCAATGGCACGACTGCGTACATGATCCTGTCTCCTGTGTTGGGATGAATGACTGATTGTGGGCCGGCCGGCCCGCTAGACGGGGACCGACTAGAGGTTCTCTGGCCGGCGGAAGCGAATGCCGACCACGCCGTCGCTCTCCGCCACGAACGCGATGCCGACGCGCTCCAGCGCCCGCACGATCGCCGAGAGGGTGTTCACGTTGGCGGAGACCTGACCCGAGGTCCGTTCCAGCCGCTTGATCGTTTCGGCGCAACAGCCCGCGCTCGCCGCCAGCTCCGCTTGATCGATTCGGACCATCGCCCGCGCGCCGCGTAATTGCTCTCCCGTGAAAACCATGGCTCACCTCTCGAATGGCGTGACTGACGGCAAAGGTATTCGGCATGTCACGCATGGTTGGGAAGGACGAAAGTCTGATCATTTTCAGTGATACTTGTGACATCTGGCGCGCGATCGAGGATGTCGCTCTGCGCGGTCCCGGCTCGCTTCATCTCGCGCGCCATGTTCGGCCCGCGTGGCGGGACCTTCGCCCTGTACCCCCTCCGCACATTGTGCGGAGGGGTCCGCCAGATGCGGTGCGGGACCCCCACACAATGTGTGGAGGGGGTCCACAGAATGGCCCCTGATCGCTCAGGCGACCGGCGCGCGGGGCCAGCCGCAGCCGATCGCCGCGAGCACGATCGCCGCGCGGGCCGAGGGCGGCGTCGCGGTGGCGGCCTGGATCGCCACGGGGTCGTCGGGATACCAGAACATCGGCGCGTAGAGGCAGCGCTGCGCCATCGTCATCCCGGCATTCACGCGGGCTTGCGTCTCGATGAGCGCCTCGCGGTGCTCGTGCGCCAGGAACGCCACGTAGCGGTCGAGCAGCGCAGCCGTCACGGGCTCGGCCGCCGCCACGGGGTCGCCAACGAGCGTCACGCCGCCGCCGACGAGCGGGAGCGAGACGAGGCCGCGGAGGAAGCCGCGGCGACCGAACGGGGCGCTCATGCCGCCCTCGCGGCGCACAGGCCCGAGGGCTCTCCATCGCCAAGGGTGTCCACTAAGTGGACCCCCTTCGCGCCTTCGAGGTCCGGGTCGATGTCGATCGCGTCGAGCAACGCGATGTCGCGCTCGATCCGATCGGAGATCAGCCGGCGCAAGGCGCGGATGGCCTCCCCGTCACGCGCATATTGCTCCGCCGAAGGAGGCGGTCGCCGCATCTGGAGGTTCATAGCAGTGGTTTCTCTGAGGCTCGACCCGGCTTTCGACGGCCGGGGGATGTCCCGCTCAGGAACATCCATGCCAGCGGACGACGCTGGCGCCGGGAGGGTCGAAACACGCCTCAGAGAACGTGCATCGCAGCCTTTACCCCGAAGGGCTCTTGTATCCCGGCCCCGCGTTGCCGCTTGACCGTGCTGCGATACTCCCGGCATAATGAGCCGGTCGGGCTCACCGGGAGGCGAGCACGTCGTTTTTACGGGGCTTTTCACCCGGCAAGGTGATCCGCTTCCGTCTGAGATTGAACCGCCAACCCTTGCAGGGGTCCGGTTCCGGAGTTTCGACGCTCCACCCGAGATGAGACACGAAACGCCCCTGCGCCGCAATAGCGATGCCGGGCGTTTTCGCGCGTCTGTGCTGCACGTCACCTGGAGACAGATAGTTCACGTACCCCGTAAATTGCGCTTGCATGCTGATTTAATGGGTGTACATTATTCACATGCTGATCCTGTGGGACGAACCGAAGCGCGCGACGAACCTCCGGGAGCACGAGGTCGATTTCGCGGACGTGCGGGCCGGGTTCGACTTCACGACCACGGACATCGTGCCGAGCTACAAGGGACGGTTCGCCGCGACGGGCTTCCTCGGGGACGCGATGATCACCGTCGTGTTCGCGCCGCTCGGCACGGAAGCCATCTCTCTGATCAGCGCCCGCGCCGCCAGCCGAAAGGAACGACGAGCCTATGACGAACGCTAGACGCCCAGCGCCCCCCATCACCGACGAGGAGGAGGCCCGCATCCAGGCCGGCATCGCGGCCGATCCCGATAATCCCGAGCTGACGGACGAGCAGCTCGCCGCCATGCGCCCAGCGCGCGAGGTCCTGCCGCCCGCGCTCTATGCGGCGATGACGCGGCCACGCGGGCGCCCGAAGGCGGACGTCACGAAGGTGCCCGTCAAGCTCCGGCTCGACCGGGCCGCCGTCGATGCCTTCAAGGCGACCGGGGCCGGATGGCAGACTCGCATGAACGACGTCCTCGTCGATGCGGCGAAGCGGCTCCGGACAGGCTGAGGGCGCAAGCGATGGCGAGAACGCTAGACGAGATCAGAGCCTCGCGGCCGAGGGTCGACCGCGCCAAGGTCCGGGCGACCACGGAAGCGGACATCCGCCGGCACGCGGCCGAGGATGACAGCGAGCCCGCCGCGCCCTTGGCGGAGTTCGTGACGCGCAGGCCGGGACAGCGCGGGCCGGGCAAGAGGCCGCCGAAGGTCCAGGTGACGCTGCGCATCGATCCGGCCGCGCTCGCGGCCCTCAAGGCGACCGGCGAGGGATGGATGAGCCGCGCCGCCGCGGCCGTCGAGCGCGAGGCCGGAGCCGGAACGAAGGAGGCTTAGCCGATCAGCGGTCGTCCGACCGGCACGCGACGGCCGGGGCGCATCCGCCTCGTGCCGCCTCAGACGGGTGCGACACGCGGAAAGGCCAATCCGAGCAACTCAAGGAGAAAAGCGCGGCAGACCTGTATGACGTCCTGAAGTCGCATGAGGTTAAGCTCCTCGCCTTCGATATAGCGCAAGGTCATGTCCTGGTAGGTCTTCGCCAGATCCTCGATCAACGTTGCGGCATGGGGAGAACTCGGCGTGTAGCCGCCCGTCTGGACGCGGCGCCAGAGCCGTTTCAAGTTGTGTCCCAACTTTCGCTGCTCGCCTGCCGTCCCGCCGCCAGCTCGCAGAAACCCTTTCAGACCCAACTCCAAGGCGAGGCCGATCTCCACGTAGCAGACGGGCCACGCCAACCCCTTCGGGTCGTCCTCGTGGAGCAGCTCGGCTGCCCGCAGATGTGCTAGAGCGGCCGATATCAAGCGTCGGCCCATCTCGGCGTCTGTCGACATGGAAACCCTTCGTGGCGTGCGGCGGGGCTCAGAGATCGATCGGGCACGAAGCGGTGAGCCATGTGTACTCGCTATAGCCTGAGATCGAATCAGGAGCCGATCCGTCCCTAGGGGCGGTCTTTCTGCGTCGGTCGCACCTCCCGGAAGGAGCACGTGATGTCGGAGGAATGGACCTACCCTGTCGAGGTTCGTCGAGAGGTGGGAGAGTTTCACGCCTACAGCTCGCGTCTGCCCGAGGCGATCGCGTCGGGCGCTACGGAAGAGGAAGCGCTGGTCGAGATGGGGCACGCGCTCGTCGCAGCCGTGCGAGGCCGGATCAAGGACGGGATGGACCTTGAGGCGCCGACGATCGCGCTTGAGGTCGAGCGCCATCCCGTGCCGCTGCCGGCGCGCCTCGCCGCGAAGGCGGCTGTCTATGCCGCGTGGAAGCGGTCGGGCATCAGCAAGGTGGCGTTCGCCGAACGGATCGGCCGGACCGAGGTCGAGGTGCGCCGGATTCTCGATCCCGACCACGGTACGAAGCTAGACCAGCTTGAGGAGGCTGCGGCCGGACTCGGGGGGCGGCTTCGTGTGACGTTCGAGGCGGGTCCAGTGACCTCCGAAGCGGCTGCCGCCTGACGACCTGATATTCCGCCAGCACCAAAGGGCGGGCGAGAGTAGCTGTCGGAAGATGCGAGCCGGTCTCGGGCGTTTTCGTTCGCGCCTGCCCGCCCCAGATCGCGCCTCACCCTCACATTCCGCCGCCCTGAGAGATCCTCGGGGTGCATAGTTTCGAAATCCGGCTTGTCCTTGCGCGTCAGAGATTCGCGCCAAGAAATACGAAGTAGGTCTACCGACCGATGCTGATATTATTGTTGGTGGCCTGCTTCCGCACGACGTCCGGAGCTATGCCTAGCCGGTTTGACAAGGAATAAACGTCGTCTTGCGTGAGTTTCCGCCCCGTCGCATGGCGCCGGATATAGCTGATGGGCGCGGTCAATTCGGCTGCAAAAGCTCTGCTCGCCTGCTGGTCCCGCGTGACGGCCGTGGTCATGAGGCGGCTCGTATGCGCCGTCTCTGACGTCCACGCGAGATAAGCGGCCCGCGCTGCCGTGAACTTCCTCTGCGGACGGGCGCGCTGCAACAGAGCGATCTTGGACCGCGTCTCGTCGCGCTCGACCGCCCCAACGATCGTGCCGCTCTCGCCGACGTCGATTGTTGGTTGATTCGAGCCAGCGCCTTGACCGACATCCTCACCGCCGGCCGACAGGTCGATTTTCAGCAAGTCGAAGAGCTTGCTCGATCCCTCGGGGTCGCCTTCATTGATGCTCAACGCGGCCCGCGCGGCCTTGGCGGCGTTCACGCCATGCCGCCAGCCCGGGCCGGAGAAGTTGTCGGCCGGCGGGGAACGCCGGAACAGCGGCTCGAACTCGGCTTCAGGCGCATTCGCCGTGAGCTCCTTGGCCTTATCGGCGAGCGCCAGGGATGCCTCGAGCGCTGCCGGGGTCGACGACTGGCAAAGGTCGAGCAGTGACGCGAAAGGATGCCGTTCGCCCGCCGCCTCAAGCAACGCCGCGATGCTGTCAGGAGCGGCAAAAGGCGACAAGCCCAAAGCGCCGAGCAGTTGGCAGAACTCGACCTCGTCGTCGGCGACATCCGAGATCATCGCCCATTCACCCTGTAGATCCGTTTCCAAAACGGAGTTCTTGACGAGCAGGGCGACGACGCCGCTGACGAACTTCCTCATCTCGGATTCGACGTCCTTTCGCGGGAGGACGGCCGTAGCGCCGTTCCGAAATTTGCATTCGGCGAATTGGACGAACCGAGCTTGGCATGCGACGGAGAGTTGCTGCCCTTGGGGCACCAGGAGGATCTTGGGCAGCGCGAAACCTTGCTGGGCGGTCAGAACCGAATGGCGCGCGAGAAAATCTGCGCTATCCGCGATGTCCTCCGACTTCCGCGGCTCCCACAGCAACGGCCACCAGTTCTCCGCCAACCATTCCGCCAAATAGTAGGATGGGAGTTCGATTGTCTCACCGCCCTGTTCGAACTCAGATTCCCACTCGGTCACAATCCGATCGGCAATCACGACGCGCATGCGCGACAGCGTCGCCTCGGCCGCGGAGCGCCCGTCGTTCTTCAATGACAATCGGTTGATCTTAAAGCCGGTCATCGCTCTAAGCCCGCCGGAAGCGCAGACGCTTCAATCGGATAGCCGTGGTACTCCCCTGGGTTTCCATTAGTGCTCCGGGCTTCATACCAGACGTCCCCCTCCAAATGCCATATGTGGCGCGGAAATCCCTCGGGAAGCCACTTGCGCGATACACGGCCAGCGCGGATCGCCTCCCGAACCGCATTGATGCCTTGACGGATTGTCCACTGTCTCGGGCAATGCATGGTCGGTTTGGTCCTGGTCGCTGGCGGCCGACCGTTCTCACCT
Source organism: uncultured Enterovirga sp. (assembly GCA_964250725.1). Lineage (GTDB taxonomy): Bacteria > Pseudomonadota > Alphaproteobacteria > Rhizobiales > Beijerinckiaceae > Enterovirga. Next base: position 18,577 of record CAXUHE010000032.1, read on the forward strand.
CGACAATGATAGTCGCTGTTCATGAATGAAGCACGCTCTGCCGCCCGGTCCAGAAACGCCTGGGCCACGGTCCGATCGAGCGACTTCGGCTTGTCGGGAAAGCGGGTTTTCTGCCGAGGGCGTTTCAAGGGCGATGCTCCCACGCGAAGCCGCCAGAGAAGGTCGGGCACGATAACGGGACGGCACGCCTACGCAACTCACAACGTTTTGGGCTGACCTCGATCGGACGGCGCAATTTTCAAATCGCTCGAACGACCGGCAACTCGTCAACCCGCGTCGTGTAGCGCGGCGAGCGCATCTCGCACTTGGTCACCAAGTGCGTCGCGGCGCGAAGCCGGCGCTCGCCAGCACGACCGCACCGCGACCCCATCATTGGTCACACGCGTCGAGCGCTTCCATAAGGGCATTGCCCCGCTCGCGGTCGAGCACGCCGATAAGAGCGCGTTGCGAGGTCGTGAGCGGCACGAGGTCTACCGTGATCAAATCTGGCAGGTGGGAGACAATCGAAATTGGCTCACTACGGCGTTACCGACCAAAGCGATGACTACCTTGAGCCGGTGGGACACGCGGCTTAAAAGGCTTGAAGAAACAATGCTTCATGGTGGGATAGGAACGAGGCTTAAGGTGCTGTTTTAACACGTTTAAGTCAGTCCCTTCCGGGACACCACCGCATCCATTGCCAACCCGCGAACCTCATCCTGTGCTGAATCGTCTCCGGCGCTTTCCACTCGTGCGGCGCCTCCTGCCCCGCAGGGCGCGACCGATCGTGTGGGCGGCGTTGTGCAACGGGGGAATCGTGGTGGCCCTGAAGCCCGCCGCACAGCCGGGTCCGGTCAGGATCACGCTCTCGGACCGTTCGGGCGCGATCGTCGGCCCCGTCGAGGTGCCGTCGTACCGGATGATGGACGGCAGCCGGGCCGCGCAGCTGCCGGTCGCGGCGGAGCTCTTCGAGAACGCCCGCGCCTATCGCCTCGACGTCAGCTGCGGCGGACAGACGGTCTCGGAGCGCGTGGAGACTGGGCCGGGCCGCGTCGCGATCCGCTTCGACGGGATCGTCGACCACCAGTTGCGGGGATGGGCTTGCGCCCTGTCGAACGATCGCGGAACCGAGGTCGCGCTCGTGGTCGACGATCGGGCCGGGCCATCGCGGCACCTCGACGTCTTCCGGCCGGACCTGATGCAGGTGAGCCGGGAGGGCGGCTGGAACGGATTCTCGCTTCCCCTGCCTCCGGAGGCGCTCGACGGGGAGCCGCACGATCTCGCGGTCCGGGCCGGGACGGAGATCATCCCGTTCCGGCGCTGGGCCACGAAGCCGAGCTTCCACATCGACCATGTCGGGCCGGAGCGCTTCACCGGCTGGTTCATCGACCAGGCGTCGATCGACGGTCCTGCGACGATCCGGCTGACGCTCGAGGGTCGGACCGTCGCGGTCCTGCCGACGAGTTTCCGGTCGGACATCAAGGAGATGTTCGGCCGCGATTGTGCGGCTTTCGCCTTCACCGGGACGCCCCTGCGCGACGGCATGGAAGTCGCGACCGGGCCGGACGGTGCGGAGAGGCCGCTCGGTCGAATCAGGGTCGAGGATCTCGCCCTCCGGGTGGGAACCGCGCGCGCGGAAGCCCGCGCCCTGCTGCTGGGCGACGATCCATCCGCCACGTTGGCGCTACGCCGGCGCGTGCGCGACGACCTCATGGCCGTGCGCGCCGACCCGCCCCGGCGCTTCACGTTCGAGCCTGCAGGCTCGGGCACCTCCTGCTCCGGCTTGATCGCCGAGCCGGCTCCGCGTGGACGCGATCCACGGTTGGATCTGCCGGCCTGTTGCGCGATCGTGCCCGTCTACAAGGGGCTGGCGGATACGCGGATCTGCCTTGAATCCTTGATCCCGCAGCTTGGACCCGGCCTGCGCGCGATCGTGATCGACGATGGCTCGCCCGAGCCCGAGCTCGGCGCCTACCTGGGCGAGCTCGCCCGTCGCGACATCCCGGACCTCGCGATCCTGCGGAACCCGACCAATCTTGGCTTCATCGGCACCGTGAACCGCGCCTTCGCACGGCTCGAACCCGGCGAGGACGCGGTCATCGTCAACGCCGACACGATCCTGCCGCCGGACGCGATCACGCGCCTCGCGCGCGCCTGCCACGCGGGTCCCGGCATCGCGTCGGTGACCCCGATGTCGAACAACGCGACGATCCTCAGCTTCCCGGACCCGTCCTGCCCCAACCCGCCGGCCCTCGGGCTCGACACGACGGCGATCGATGCGGCATTCCGTGCAGTCGCCGCCCCCCCGGTCGAGCTTCCGACCGGGATCGGCTTCTGCATGTACATGAACGGACGGGCGCTCGCGGAGGCCGGCGCATTCTCGCCCGAATGGGGCCGCGGCTATTGCGAGGAGGTCGATTGGTCGCTCACCGCGCGCGATCTCGGCTGGGTCCACATCGTGGCGCGCGACATCTTCGTGATGCACGAGGGCTCGGTGTCGTTCGGCACGCACGAGCGCAGCGCCATTCTCGACGTCAACCACGCGCGGCTGGAGCTGAAGTACCCGGATTACCTTCCCGAGGTCCACGCGATCGTGGCGGCGGACCCCTTCGGGCCGGTTCGCACTCAGGTCCTGGCCCGCCTCCTCGCGTCGCGATTCCGACGTCTGACCCTCCTCCTCACGCATGGGTTGGGCGGCGGCACGAAACGTTACGTGGACGACCTGCGCGCGCTCGATCGGCGACCGGACCACGAGGTCGGGATCGTGAGCCCGGTCGGGATCGTGAGCCCGGTCGGCGACCAGACGGCGATGCGACGCCTGCGTTTCGCCTTCGATGCCGGCGCAGCGCTCGAGATGGAGATGGGGGCGTTCGACGCCGCGCTGACGGTCCTGGAGGATGCCGGCCTCCGGATCGTCATCCACGTCAATTCCCGCCTTGTCTTCCCGGGGGCGCTGCTTCGCTCCGTCGTGACCGGCAGCAGGCCCTACGTGGTCACGCTGCATGATTTCCAGTGGTACTGCCCGAAGGTTCATCTCGTCGACGAGCGGGTCTTCTATTGCGGCGAGCCGCCGCCCGGCATCTGCCAGATCTGCGTGCGCCACTATCAGGAGCACGATTTCGGCGATCAGGACGCGCTCATCCAGGACGACATCGAGAGCTGGATCGCCTTCAATGCTCAACTGTTGCGCGGCGCCTCGCGCATCATCGCGCCCTCCCACGACACGGCAGGACGCTACACGCGGCGGCTCGGCCTCACCGGCATCGAAGTCGTGCCGCATCCGGAGCCGCGGCCGAAGGCGGGCTCCGCGTGCACGCGGCACGGCACGACAGGCGCGCTCAGGATCGCGATCGTCGGCGCGCTCGGTATGCACAAGGGGTTCGACCTCGTGGTCCGCATGGCCGAGGAGGCCGAGCGGCGGCGTCTTCCGGTCTATTTCCGCATCGTGGGCTTCACGCCGGACGGCGGCATGCTGGAGCACCTCTCGAATGTCGACGTGACCGGCCCTTACGAGCCGGCCGACCTCAAGGGGCATCTCGACGCCTTCGACCCCGACTTCATCTTCCTGGCGAGCGTCTGGCCCGAGACCTTCTCCTACGTGCTGTCGGAGGTCTGGGCGGCGGGATACCCGGTGGCGGCCTTCGATTTCGGCGCACCGGCCGAGCGCATCCGCGCGCAGGGCGGAGGCGTGCTGCTCGCGCCCACGCGGGATGCCCGCGAGGTCCTGGACGCCCTCCTCGCGGCGCGCGGCGATCCGCCCGTTCCGCCGGATCAGTCTCCCGCGCTCGCGCCGAGCTTCGAGGCGTATTACGGTCAGGGTTCCTGACGGATCGCACCATGTCCGAGACCGACAAGACGAAGCTGCGGAGCACCCGCTGGTTCGGGCCGGACGATCTGAGGTCCTTCGGTCATCGCTCGCGCATGAACCAGATGGGCTACTCGGCCGAGGACTACGCCGGGAAGCCCGTCATCGCGATCATCAACACATGGTCGGACTTCGCCCAGTGCCACGCCCATTTCAAGCAGCGCGTCGAGGACGTGAAGCGCGGCGTGCTGGAGGCGGGCGGCTTCCCGGTCGAGCTGCCGGCGATCTCGCTGTCCGAGAGCACGGTGAAGCCCACCACCATGCTCTACCGCAACTTCCTCGCGATGGAGACAGAGGAGTTGATCCGCTCGCAGCCGGTCGACGGCGTCGTGCTGATGGGGGGCTGCGACAAGACCACGCCGGGGCTCCTGCTCGGCGCGACATCGGCGGGCGTCCCGGCGATCTTCGTGCCGGCGGGGCCCATGCTGCGCGGCAACTGGCACGGCCGGGTGATGGGCTCGGGGTCGGACGCCTGGAAATACTGGGACGAGCGGCGCGCCGGCACGGTCACCGACAAGGACTGGGGCGAGATGGAGGTCGGCATCGCGCGCTCCTACGGCGTGTGCATGACGATGGGCACGGCCGCCACGATGACGGCGCTCGCGGAGACGGTCGGCATGTCGCTGCCCGGCGCCTCCTCGATCCCGGCGGCCGATTCGAACCACATCCGCATGGCGGCGGCGTCCGGCCGGCGTATCGTTGCGATGGTGCGCGAGGAGCTGACCCCCGACCGCATCCAGACCGCCGGCGCCTTCCGCAACGCGATCGTGGTCGCGATGGCGATGGGCTGCTCGACGAACGCCGTGATCCATCTCGTCGCCATGGCGCGCCGGGCCGGCCACGCGATCGGGCTCGACGATTTCGACGCCGCGAGCCGGCGCGTGCCGGTCATCGCCAACATCCGGCCCTCCGGCGACACCTACCTGATGGAGGACTTCTACTACGCGGGCGGGCTGCTCGGCCTGATGACGCGGCTGAGGCCCTTCCTCGACCTCGACCAGATCAACGTGTCCGGCCGCACGTGGGGCGAGAGCCTGGAGGGCCAGGAGGTCTACGACGACGACGTCATCCGCACGCTCGACACGGCGATCTACCGGGAGGGCGCGCTGGCGGTGCTGCGCGGCAACCTCGCGCCCGGCGGCTGCGTGATGAAACCCTCGGCGGCCGCGCAGCACCTCCTCACGCATTCCGGCCCGGCGCTCGTCTTCGACGACTACCCGGCCATGAAGGCGAATATCGACCGCGACGACCTCGACGTCACGCCGGACCACGTTCTCGTGCTGCGCAACGCCGGGCCGCAGGGGGGCCCGGGCATGCCGGAATGGGGCATGCTGCCGATCCCGAAGAAGCTCGTCCGCCAGGGCGTGCGCGACATGGTGCGGGTCTCCGACGCCCGCATGTCGGGCACGAGCTACGGCGCGTGCATCCTGCACGTCTCGCCCGAATCCTATGTCGGCGGCCCGCTCGCGCTCGTGCGCACCGGCGACATCATCACGGTCGACGTGCCGGGCCGCACCCTCTCGCTCGACGTGCCCGAGGCCGAGCTCGCCCGGCGGCGCGCGGAGGCCATCCCGCCCGCGCCACGCTACGAGCGCGGCTACGGCTGGATGTTCTCCCGCCACATCGCGCAGGCCGACCAGGGCTGCGACTTCGACTTCCTGCAGAGCGATTTCGGCGCGCCCGTCGAGGAGCCGGCGATTTTTTAGATCGTCCTTGCGAGCGCAGCGGAGGAACCCAGAGAAGCGCAAGGTCCTGGGTTGCTTCGCTCCGCTCGCAATGACGGATGATGGAGCCACCACCGCCCGCCCCGGCTTACGCCGGGATGAGCGGAATCGCAGGACGACACCCGATGCCTCTCTCCGACGCCACCCGCGCGAAGCTCAAGACCGTCTCGACCGCGACGCTCTGCACGGCGCTCTTCAAGCGCGGCCTGCGCAACCAGTTCATCCAGGACGTGCGGCCGCTCGGACACAAGGGCGACACGATGGTCGGGCCGGCCTTCACGCTGCGCTACATCCCGGCGCGCGAGGACCTGAACCCGCTCTCGGCCTTCCAGGATCGGGCGCACCCGCAGCGCAAGGCCGTCGAGGAGTGCCCGCCGGGCGCGGTCTTCGTGATCGACTCGCGCAAGGATGCGCGCGCCGCCTCGGCGGGCTCGATCCTGGTCTCGCGGCTGATGGTGCGCGGCGTCGCAGGGATCGTGACGGATGGCGGGTTCCGCGACAGCCCGGAGATCGCGGAACTCGCGATCCCGGCCTACCACCACCGCCCCTCCGCGCCGACGAACCTGACGCACCACCAGGCGCTCGACATCGACGTGCCGATCGGCTGCGGCGACGTGCCGGTGTGGCCGGGCGACGTGATGGTGGGCGACGGAGAGGGCGTGGTGGTGGTGCCGGCGCATCTGG
>CAXUHE010000033.1:0-24551 GCA_964250725.1 uncultured Enterovirga sp.
CCCTCCTACGTGCTCGGCGGGCGCGCCATGGCGATCATCCGCGACGAGGCGCAGTTCGCGGATTACCTGCTCGGCACCCTGCCCTCGCTGATCCCGTCCGACGTGAAGTCGCGCTACCCGAACGACAAGACCGGGCAGATCAACACCGTGCTCGGCCAGAACCCGCTGCTCTTCGACCGCTACCTCTCGGACGCGATCGAGGTGGACGTCGACGCGCTCTGCGACCGCCGCGACGTGTTCGTCGCCGCCATCATGGAGCATATCGAGGAGGCGGGCATCCACTCGGGCGACAGCGCCTGCTCGCTGCCCCCGCGCTCGCTCCCGCCCGACATCATCGCGCGGCTCGAGCGCGAGACGACCGCGCTGGCGCTCGCGCTCGAGGTCGGCGGCCTCATGAACGTGCAGTTCGCGATCAAGGACGGCGACATCTACGTGCTGGAGGTGAACCCGCGCGCGTCGCGCACCGTGCCCTTCGTCGCGAAGGTCATCGGCGAGCCGATCGCCAAGATCGCGGCCCGCATCATGGCGGGCGAGAGCCTCGCGTCTTTCGACCTGCGGCCGAAGGAACTCGGCCATATCGGGGTCAAGGAGGCGGTGTTCCCCTTCGCGCGCTTCCCCGGCGTCGACGTGCTGCTCGGCCCCGAGATGCGCTCGACCGGCGAGGTGATCGGGCTCGACCGCTCGTTCGGGGTCGCGTTCGCGAAGTCGCAGCTCGGCTCCGGCACCGCGGTGCCGCGCGGCGGCACGGTCTTCGTCTCGGTGCGCGACGGCGACAAGGAGCGCATCCTGCCCGCCATGCGCCGGCTGCGGGAGCTCGGCTTCGCGATCGTGGCGACGCGCGGGACGACGCGCTTCCTCGTGGCGAACGACGTCCCGGCGACCACCATCAACAAGGTGCTGGAGGGCCGCCCGCACGTCGTGGACGCCATCAAGAACGGCGACATCCAGCTCGTCTTCAACACGACGGAGGGCGCGGGCGCGCTCTCCGACTCGCGCTCGCTCCGCCGCGCGGCCCTCCTCCAGAAGGTGCCGTACTACACGACGCTCGCGGGCGCGGCCGCGGCCGCGGAGGGCATCGAGGCCTATCTGGCGGGCGAGCTCGAGGTGCGCCCGCTCCAGGATTACTTCCGGTGAGCGCGCGGCCGGCCTCGGTCGGCGAGGCCGACACCCGCGACTGTCTCCGGCACGCACCCGTGTGCGGCATGACCGTCAGCGGTACGGGTTGTCTGCTTCCAGGTAGTGTCTGACGTAGCTGGATACGGCGTCCTCCAGCGTGGTGAAAGCCTGGCCGTAGCCGGCGAGACGCAGCTTCCCGACGCTCGCCTGCGTGTAGTATTGGTAGCGGGCGCGCAGCGTCTCCGGCATCTCCACGAACGTGATGTCGGGCTCGCGCTCCAGGGCCCGGAACACGGCCAACCCCAGATCATGAAACGATCGGGCCCGGCCTGTTCCGACGTTGAACAGCCCCGTGACGTCCGGCGACGCGATCAGCCATTCGATCACGGAGACGCAGTCGTCGACGTAGATGAAGTCGCGCTCCTGCCCGCCGTCCGGGATGCCCGCACGATAGGACTTGAACAGCGTGACGGGTCTACCGTCGCGGATCTGCCCGTGAACCTTGTGCACGACGCTGCGCATGTCGTCCTTGTGGTACTCGTTCGGGCCGAAGACGTTGAAGAACTTCAGCCCGGCCCATTGCGAGGGAAGCGGCGCACCGCGCGTCCTGCGCCGGACGACGATCTGATCGAACAGCGCCTTCGACCAGCCATAGGCGTTCAGCGGGCGCAGAGCCGCGAGGGCCTCCGGAGAATCGTCGTCCTGGAAGCCGGCTTCCCCGTCGCCGTAAGTCGCCGCGCTGCTCGCGTAGATGAAGCGCGCGCCGTGCTCCGTGCAGAAGTCCAGGAGTCGCTCCGACAACGCGAGATTGGTGCGCACGATCAGGTCGACGTCGCTCTCGGTCGTGGCGGAGATGGCCCCCATGTGGACGACCACGTCGAAGCGGCGGCGTTGCAGCGCGGCCGGCAGGTCATCGGGCAGCAGAACGCCCGCGAGGTCCGTGGACGCGATGTTGCGCCACTTCGGTCCGGTGCCGAACCAGTCGCATACGGTCACGTCGTGGCCGGCACGAACCAGGCGGTTGGCGACGTTGGAGCCGATGAAGCCGGCACCGCCCGTGACGAGAACTTGCAGTGATGTCATTGCGCGGCCCGGGCGATGATCGACGTGGTGCTCTGCTTCTCGACGAGATCGACGAGCAGAACCTCTCCACCGTCCTGTAGAACGAGGTCGGCGCCCACCACCTGATCGATCCTGTAGTCGGCGCCTTTCAGCAAGACGCTGGGGCGGACCAGGCGGATCAGCTCGTAGGGCGTCTCCTCGTCGAAGAGCACGACCATGTCGACCGCCGCCAGAGCGGACAGCACGGTCGCGCGCGAGATCTCGTCCTGGACAGGCCGGTTGGGGCCCTTCTGGCGGCGCACGCTCGCGTCGGTGTTGAGGCCCACGATGAGCCGGTCGCAGGCCTCGCGCGAGCGCTGGAGGATCTGGATATGGCCGGGATGCAGGATGTCGAAGCAGCCGTTGGTGAAACCGACCTTCAGGCCGAGCCGGCGCCACTGGGCGGCGAGGCGCTGCGCGTCGGTCCGGGCGCGCATCTTCACGCGCGGGTCGAGGGAGGCGAGGTGCAGCTCGTCCTCGAGCTCCGCGAACGTGCAGGTCGCGGTCCCCTGTTTCGCCACGACGATCCCGGCCGCCACGTTGGCGAGGCGCGTCGCCTCCGCGAACGCCCCACCGCTCGCCAGCGCCAGCGCCAGGGTCGCCACGACGGTGTCGCCCGCGCCCGAGACGTCGAAGACCTCGCGCTTTCGGGCCGGCATGTGAAGGACCGGACCGGCCTTGGCGACGAGGGTCATGCCCTTTTCCGAACGCGTGACGAGCAGGTACTCCGCGTCCGTCGACACGATCAGAACACGTGCGGCCGCCACGACGTCGTCGTCGGTCGAGGTCGGCAGACCCGTCGCGAGGGCGAGCTCCGACAGGTTCGGCGTGATGCAGGTCGCGCCCGCATAGAGGCGGTAGTCGCGGCCCTTGGGATCGACGATGACCGGCACGCGTGCCGCGCGGGCGCGCGCGATCGTGTGGGCGATGATGCCGGGTGTAAGCGCCCCCTTCCCGTAGTCGGAGAGCACCACCGCGCCGCACGATTCGACATGTCGGTCGATCGCATCGAGGACCAGCGCCTCCATCGGCGGTGCAAGCGCCTCGACCTCTTCGAGATCGGTCCGCAGCACCTGCTGGCCACTCGCGACGAAGCGACTCTTGATGCTCGTCGGGCGGTTGTCGCAGGGGATGAGGGCCGCGCTGAGGCCGTCCTCGGCGGCGATCATCCGCTCCAGGCTTCGTCCGGTCTCGTCGCGCCCGATCGGCGCCAGCAGGACGGCTTGCCCGCGCAGCGACGCCACGTTGCGCGCGACGTTGCCCACGCCGCCCAGCATGCGCTTCTCGCTCCGGAGGCGTAGCACGGGGACGGGGGCTTCCGGCGAGATCCGGCTGATGGTGCCGTATTGGAAGACGTCGAGCATGAGGTCGCCGATGGCGAGGACCCGGCCCGTCAACCGTCCGGCAAGCGTGATGAGGTCGCTGTCGTCGAGATCGGCGCGATGGACGGAACGCTCGCTCGTATGACGGTCTGTCATGTCCTCACTTTGAAACATGGCCGAAGTTGACCCGGTGTCTCGCTCGTCGAGGCCGTATTGGCAAGGCGGGCGCCCGCGAGAGCGCGGATCGCGATCTGCTCGCAAGTTCAGGGCGGGGATGAGGCGGTCTGCCCGATCCAGTCCGTGACGACGGGCAGGGCCGCGCGCACCGTATCGGCCCTCTCGACGACGAAGTCGGGCCGACCGTCCCAGGAGGAACCGGCCTGCGACGTTGTCTCGACCAGGATACCTCGTCGCAGACCGGCGCGCTCGGCTGCCCTCAGATCGTCGCGCCGATCTCCGATCAGCAGCGAGCCGGTCAAGTCGATCCCGCAGATCCGCGCGGCCGCCAGCAGCATGCCGGGGTTCGGCTTGCGCATCGGGGGATCCGGGTGCCGGTACGGTGCCAGGGCCTGCGGGTGATGCGGGCAGGCGAGGATCGCGCTGGGCTCGACACCGGCCCGGCTCAGCAGGTCGAGCATGCGCGCCTGAACGGCGGCGAACTCGTCCCAACCGAAATAGCCGCGGCCGATGCCCGACTGGTTCGTGACGACGACGACCGGGACGCCCGCATCCTCGGCGGCGCGACAGATGTCGACGATCCCGTCGATCAGCTCGACGCCGTCGGGGTCGCTCAAGTAGTTGCGGTCGTGGATGATCACGCCGTCGCGGTCGCAGAACAGGATCCGCTCGGCACGCGGCATCGAGCGCCGCCACTCGATCCAGGTACCGTCGGCGTCGATGGGGTGATTGACGCTCACGGACTGCCCTCGATGCCGACGAACGTTCGAGGAGGAAGGTTCGCTCGCCGTCCGGCGCCGATCTGCCACGACACGATCGGCCTCAGGATGTTTGCCCCGGCGTTCCGCCATGATCCTCGCGTTCGCGTCGCGCAAGGTAGGCCCGCACGTCGGCACTGGCCTGCTGCAAGTCGGCGAACCGCAGGAGAATGCGTCTGACCCTGGCGGCATAGCCGGCGGCAGGCGCGCGCTTGAGCCGGTCCACGGCATCGACGAGCGCGAGGCGCGCGGCTTGGAGATCGGTCAGCAGGCCGTCCTGATCGGTCAGGAACACGCCGCCCAGTTCCGGCTCTGCGATGGCCATGCGCCTCGCGTCGCGACGATACCGCGCGATATGCCGCTCTCGGGCGGCATGGCTGACGCCGACATGAAGGTGGACGTCGTCATCGATCCGCAGCGCGCCGGCTCGCGGCTGCGCATCGAGAGACACGGCCAGTGCGCGATCGAGATGCTTCGTCGTGATCTGGGTCATGCACTCGGTCGTCAGGCAGCCGTTCACGAGTTCTGTCGCATATTGACAGCAGGGCGAGCAGGCCATCTGCCGCGTCAGCAGGCGGTTCCACCGGCCGTAGGGCGCGTAGCGCCGGAACGGACTCGGGCCGAACACCGACACGATGGGGGTGACGAGGGAACACAGGTGAGCCGTGCCGCCATCGGAGGCGACGACGAGATCGAGGTCGTCGACGCTGCTGACGAAGGCCCCGAAGTCTCCGCCGCCCACCACGATCTCGACCGCCGCGGGTTGTCCGATCTGCTTCGCGATGAAAGCGGCCTTGTTGCGCTCGGCCGGCCCGCACAGGATCGTCAGCGTGTCCGTTCTCGTCAACAGGTGGCGCGCGGCCTCCACCCACCGCAGCACCGGCCAGGCGTTGGCATGGAAGCCGGACCCGATCGACAGCCCCACGCGGCGCGGCACGCTCAAGGCCTTGGCCGCGATGCGACGCAGCCGGTCGCCGAAGAAGGCGGCATCGATGTCGTAATCCCCCACCAACCAGCTCGCGACCGTGTAATCGATCATCGACTGGTGCGCGTCGTGAGTGTCCATGGGCAGCAGGAAACCGTGTGTCCGCAGGGCGGCCCAGTTCTCGGTGATGACGCCGTCGCTGCGCAGGAACGCGACCGTCTCGAACTCCCGCAGATCCGGGATCCGGTCGGCCCCGCTGGCCTTCGAGAGATGGGCGAACTCGATCGTGCGGATCTCGGTGCCCGGAAACAGGTAGTTCGCGAGTGCGACGTTCCTGGAGGCGACGAACAGCACAGAGTCCGGGTGTAGCGCCGTGATCGCGCGGATCGCCGGGGAGGACAGGATCAGATCGCCGAGGTGATCCGGCTTGATGATCGCGTGGGTCACGAGGCAGCCGACGGATTGGAGGGGACGGACGGACGCGAGAGAGCGATGGCGGGCGACCTAGCGGTCATGCGGGCCGAAGGGCTTGAGGAGAGCGGTGTACCCCGTCACGATGTGATAGAGCGAGCTCGCCGGCACCGTCTCCTCGACGAACCTGCCATCCGCCAGCCATTTGTCCCGCCACAGCCCCGCCAAGGGGACGTCGAGGAACTGTTCGAGGGCCGTCGCGGCCTCGATGGCCGCTCCGAGCGGTGTCGCGCGGTGGCAGGCCGGCATCACGGGGAGGAGCGTGACGGCGGTGCGCAGCCGCTCGGTCTGCGCCCAGATCCGGGCGGTGCGATTGGTCTTGCGGCCGCGGACGTCGAGATCGCTGACCGCGACACCCCTGCGCGGATCGCGCCCGTGCTCTTCGGCGAGCAGGAACAGATGCTCGCAATCCGGCCTGCGATCCACCTGCCGCAACCGGTCCCACTCCGTGAGGAGATAGGCCCACTCGTATTGGTGCCCTGGCTCGACGACCGCGGCCTCGCGCCCCCCGAGCGGTGTCCAATCCGTGGCGTAGTGCTCGAACACCGCACCGGTGCTGGTGTCGATGAGGTGACGCTCCGCGAGTGCGACGAGATCCTCGGCCAGCGTCCACCAGCACGCCTCGCCGTCCGCTCGGATCCACGCCAGCGCAGCCTCGAGGAGGTGCATGTGCGGATTCTGCCGCAACGCGACGCCGTCCGCCTCGACGAAACCGATCCGGGGATGCGAGCGGTCTCGCCGGAGATAGGCGAGGATCGCCCGTGCGGCCGCGCGGTCGCGCGGGACCCGGCCGCAGGTCTCGTAGACATGCGCCAGCCCGAAGAGCGCGAACGCGACGTCGTAGAGATCGACGGAGCCATCGACGGGATGGCCGTCCGGATCGACCGCATGGATGATCGCTCCCTCCGGCCGGAGGAAACGGTCGATGAGGTAATCCGCGGCGTGACGGGCCGCCTCCTCCCAGGCTCCGTGCCACCCGAGACGGCCCGCTTCGCAGAAGCAGTAGGCTTGGCGGCCCTGCACGAAGGCGCGCCGGGGATCGTCCGTCGGTTCGCCGTCCAGCGTGAGACGTTCGTGGAAGCCGCCGCGCGCACGATCGATGCCGCGCTCGAACCAGACCGGGAAGGCCGTGTCCAGGAGCCAGGACCGCGCGCGATCGGCGATCGGCCCCAGGAGGGCCGCCGTCGTGTCCACGTCCGCTGCATGCCTCATGCGGTTAGGCCGAAGATCGCCCTGAGGCCGGCATCGAACCGCTCGATGGAGAAATGCTCCCTCACCCGTCGACGCGCGGCCTCCGCGTAGGATTCGCGTTGCGCGTCGTCGAGCCCGACGAGATGGACGAGTTCCTGGGCGAAGCCGACATGATCGTCGGGATCGTAGTACCGCATGAGGTCGCCGCCGACCTCCGGGCAGGCGCCCGTGTTCGAGGCGACCGACGGGATGGCGCTGTTCATCGCCTCGAGCAACGGAACACCGAACCCCTCCAGGTAGGATGGATAGATGAACGCGCTCGCCGCCCCGTAGATCGCACGCAGTTCCTGATCACTGACGTAGCCTGTGAAGAACACGCCGTGCACCGTCTGCGCGAAGGTGCGGATCTCGTCATCGCGATGGCCTGCGCCGCCCGCGATGATGAGCCGATATCCCCGGTGTCCGAGACCGCTCAGCCGGAAACTCTCGATCGCGCCGACGACGTTCTTGCGCCATTCCAGGCTGCCGACGAACAGGACGAACGGCTCCGGGGAGTAGAACGGATCGAAACCCACATCGTCGGTGAGGTGTTTCGGCACATAGAGGGGCAGCACCTGCGTCAGATCCCGAGGATATCCGTAATTCGCGTAGAGCGTATCCGCCGTATTCCGGCTGATCGCGATGACCCTCGGCTGGCGGGCGCAGATCAGATTGAACGCCTCGTCATAAGCACGGCTGACGCCGGAGGCGTGCCAGCTCGGCGTGGTGACCGTCGACAGGTCGAGGATGAAGACCGTGTCATCGGCCGTCAGGTTGCCGAAGAGCACGTATAACGGATCGAGGTAGAGGGTCGGCCGGGTTTCGCCTGGCCCGGTCGCGGCGTCTCTCCTCGTGAATTCCGTCGGGTCGGACAGGACAGCCGCGAATGCGGCCTTCTGCATGATCTTGAGGTCCGCTTGCGCCGGCGCAGCGTCGAACGTTCGGCCGAAGAACTGGGACCCCGACCGGATCGGCTCGAGCACGCCGTAGACGTGGTGTGAGATATGGTACATCGCCGTCCGGTTCACGACCGTCTGGCTCATATCGATGATCATCGGGAGGCCGCTCCCGACGCGAGTTTGACGATCGCGTCGTCGATCAGGCGACCGACGACGGAGGTTTCGCAGAACTCCCGGGCGTGATCGGCGCCTGCGCGCATGGCGGCCGTTCGACGGCTGGCAGGCATCGCGGCGAAGCTGGCGAATGCCGCGGACAAGGCGCCGGGTTTGGGGACGAACCAGCTCGAAGAGGGAGGATAGATCTCGATCAGGTCACGGAGCTGAACGTGGACTTCCTCCGAGGCGAACTGCAGCGGATAGTCGGGCGGCAGCAGATCCGCGATCCCGGTGTGGCGCGACGCGATGACCGGCACCTCGTTGATCAGAGCCTCCACGATCGGCCCGCCGAACCCCTCGCCATACGACGAGGACACGAGCACGCTGGCCTTCCCGGTCAACCTCACCATCGCGGCGTCGTCCAGGTGCTGACTGATCAGCCCGATCCGGACCATCTCACCGGCGGCCACGCCGTAGCGGCGCAGCAGATGGATGAAGTGCTCCCGAACGTCGGCCGTGATGCCGTGTGCATGACGGAAGCCGAGCTTCAGCAGCAGCAGGGAATCCGCGCCCGGCGTGGCGCGAACGAAGCGGACCCACTCGCTAACGAGGACCGCAAGGCCCTTTCGCGGCGAGAGCGATTGGATCGCGAGATAGATGTCCCGGCCTCGTGCGAGTTCGTCGAGCGGCACCGATGCCCAGGACGCGGACCCGCCTGCCCTGGCCATCTTCGCCAGCGTCGCGACAGGTATGTCCGACCGTTCTGCCGCATCCGCGGCCTCGCCGGCCGGCGCCGGTCCGAAGTCCTGAGGCCAAGGCACGAGAGTGACCGGTCCGGGATAGCCGCACGCCGCGACGAAACGAGCGACGAACCGCGTCGGCGCCCAGATCGCGTCCATCGCGGCGATATATTCCTGCCAGTAGAACTTGCGTGGGATCGCCAGCGTCTCCCAGTAGAACAGGCCGATATTGTACGCGCCGGGAACCGGAACGAAGTGTTCCGGGGTCGAATGGTTGATGACGACCAGCCGCTCGGATCGCGCCAGCACAGGCAGGTCGGCGTCATCGATAAGCCTGCCAGGAAAGACCTCAGCCCGATCGGAGGGATCCTCCTGCAAGGATACGCCGAGCACGGCGTAGTCGCGAGCCAGAAGCCGCGCGAGCGCCCGCGCGGCGCGTGCGTAACCCGTGCTGCTGATGATGTCGCCGCGGATCACGAAGGTGAGGCCCTCTCCGACAGCTGGGCCGCTCCCGTGCCTAAACATCTTTCGACAGCCAGAATTGCTTCACGCCGACACCGATCACCCGGTCGTCCGAGCTCTCGAAGAGTTCGCTTGGCTTGCCGACGTTTGAGTGGAAGACCAGAACGTTGAGGACGCCGGACGGGCGGAGCAGCCCGGCCAGACGCATCGAGATACGATCACGCTCGGTATCGTGATGCTGGATATCGAGCACATGTCCGTTGAGACTGACCTCGAACGACAGGTGCGACCATGCTCGCTCCTTCATCAGCACGAGATCGACCTTCAACACGGCATCCATCTCGAACCGGGCGTCGAAGACCACGAGACTCGCGGCGCGCGCCGTCCAGCGATGATCGTCCTCCGCCTCGTGCCAGCCGTCGTCGACGATGAAACGCTGGGCATTGCCCGTTCGCCCGAAGGTCACGGCATCGTTCAATCTCAGCAACCGCGTCGCGATGACGCCGTCGATCGTCGTGCCGAGCGTCGTCGAGATCGACGCCGGATCAGCCGCAACGGTCCGGGGACCGGACCGCGTGGTGTCAGGCACGGTGAGGGGCGGGACGTCACCGACAGGTCTCCCACGTCGCACCTTCGGCGGGCGAAGAACGGCTTTCGGCATCACGGACGGGTATCGTCGTGATCGGACAGCCGGGCGACGGATGAGAGAAGCCTGTGCTCGAGCCTCACGGCCTCGCCGACCTGACGTTGGATCAAAGCCTCCGCGACCGGAACCAAGCCGAAATCCAAGTCGCTCATCCGCGCATCGTAGGCGTTCTCTTGATCGTTCAAGGCGTCCGCCAATTCGAGGTAGGCAAGAGACAAGCCGTCCGGGACAGGTCGCCTCCGATCATCGACATGATAGATCCGCTTGACGAGAACCTCATCTCTCCAATCCGATGGCTCGGAATCGAGACGGACGAGTTCGAGCGCCACTCGGTTTGCGGCGAACCGGATGAACTTGTCATCGATATCAGGCGAGACGGACCGAGACCGTTCGATCAGCGCCTGGACGATGTCTGCCGAGACGACCTTCGAGCCCGCCCCCGATCGTCCTTCCGCTCGTCCGAAACGGACATAATGTTCGCTCGGATCCATCTTCGACGAGCCGACATCTGGATTTCGACGCAGATATTCTGACGGGTCGAAAGCGGCGCTGGGAAGCCTGCCCTCGAACCGGCCATGCTCGACGAAGTGGTGGAATGGATCCCGGTCCAGAGCTGCGACATCCGCATATCGGCTCACATACCATGTGGGATCGAAGATCGCGTTCGGTCGCCGACCTTCGCGCCACCCATGTTGGACATAATGCTCGATCGGATCCTTTCCGGCAGCCTGAACATCTGGATTCTGGGAGAGATAAAAATCCTCGTCGAACAGAAGACGGATGGTTTCGACGTTACTTCCCCAGTCGAACTGGGTTTTCCTCTTTCGAAAGACACCTCGGAGCGAAGGTATGTGCATCGGCTCTCGTCTGATTTCGACAAGCCGGATATCATAGCTCGCCCCTGAAAGCATCAGGCCGGCTCCGACCCTCGCGTTCGCTGGAGCAGGTCCAACTCCGAGCGGTCCGACCCGATGCCGGAACGGCGTCGGGGAACCCGTGAGCGCAAGTCCTTCGACACGACGGGCGCAGGTCCGTCGACACGACGAGACCTGTCAGCCCGGCCTGTGCCTCACGGGCCAAGGCGTGTTCCTGGAGCAAGGCGTGTGCCTGGAGCACGGCGTGGGCCTGGAGGAGGCACGGCGTCGTGAGGCGGCGAAGGGACGTCCTCCGGCGCCCTGCACCGCCGTGCAGTCCGGCCTGGATCGCGTTCAAGGACCCGCTGTGATCGGCTCCGCCGAGCCCGATGCGACGAGATGACCAAAACTCCGCCGCAGGCTCGCAGAACTCCAGGACGACGGCTCATTCCGCATCGAGTTCGAGTACCGCCATCGGCGATGAAGCCGTCCTCGAAGCCGTTTTCGATAACCTGTCAAGGTGTCGCGCGCCACTGCTCTCGCCAGACGGGCGGGGTGTTGTTGGCGTCGAAGCGCAGCTTGATCTGGGCACCGGGCGCGCCGACGAAGGGGATCCCGGCGGACAGCGCGATGTTGCCGCCGTTCGCGAAGTCGCAGGCGGCCGTGCAGGTGAACAACAGCTCGCGTCCGCCGAAGGCTCCCCGGATCGTCGTGATCGGATGAGTCCCGGACAGCGCGAAGGCGTCGACGCCGGTTGCGGGCGGGGCGAGCGTCGTCGCGCTGGCGAGCGGGAGATCACGCAACTGTCCGTTCCCGATGAGCGAAGCGCCGGCCTGGAGATCGGTCACGAGCTTCGTCGTGTCGATGACGATGTTGGACGACAGTGCCCCGACTTGTGGCACGGCGATGTAGGGCCCTGTCGTCGAGCCGCCTTGAGCACCGGTGATGGTGCCGCCGCCGACACGGACCCGCGCGTTGGGCGCGGACGCGATGTCGAGCGCCCAGGACGAGCAGCCGACGATGTTGACGTTCGCGATGTTGAGCGAGGCTGTCGTTCCGGCCGCGACGTTGATGCACTCGCCTCCGGGCGAGAGTGTGTGAGCGAACAACTCCGCTATGTCGACACCCGCATGGACGCTGCCGACGACCGCATGTCTCAACGCGTAGGTCGAGCCGTTGGCATAGAGCTGCCCGAACGACGTGCGGCCGATCGTACCCTTGAACAGGAAGCCGGTGCTTCCCGTGACGGGATACGGGACCTGGTCCGACCATAGCATGTCGCCCATGAGGTTCCCGTTGGCCCCGAAAGTGAAACTGTTGGCGTAGCCGAAGGCGAAGGAGTTCGTGATGTGTGTGTCGTCCTGCTGACCCTCGAGGTCGAAGGCGGTCCCGAGGCGCCCCAACGTCTGGCTCGGGTCGATCAGGGTACCGCCTGACGCTGCTCCCGTCGCGGTGCTGGCATACGAGACGGATCCGGAACTCGATGCCGTCACGACCGCATCGGCGGTGTCGTAGCCGGGCGCGGACATGCCCGAAACGGTGAGGTGCGTACCGACCCGAAGCGTCGAAGCCGGTGAGATCGAGAGTGTCGCGGTCGTTCCCGTGCCCCTCGCTCCCGTGACGCTCCATCCGGTGAAGCCGACGCTCGCGTAGGGCCAGCCACGCATCCGGTTGAAGTAGGACGTGTCGTAGCTGCCGGACGAGTACAGGCCGTTGACGCTGTCGAAATACACCTCATCGAATCGCGGGCGGTCCGTGTTCGTGCAGGAGATGACCTGCGTAAAGCCGATGAACAGGACCTTCTCCAGGAACGGGCCGTTCGAGCGGGCCGGACTGGGTGCCGAGCATGCGATGGCCGTGCCGGAGAAGCCGCCTCCATCGGGCGCCGGAAGCGTCAGACCGTTCTGGACGACGTACGCGTTGCGAATGCCTGAGGATGAGTTGAGGGTGATGGACGCCGTCGGATCGACGAAGAGGCCCCCGACGGCATTGAAGAGGCTCGTCTGTGATCCCTGCGGATCGTCGGGGGACCAACTCGCGCCACGGATCGTGATACAGGGTGGAAGCTGGAACGAGGCTCCGACCCGGTAGCGGCGACCCCACGTCAGGTCGACCGTGCCACACTGCCCTCCGAAGCTGTTGGCCGCGGCCACGATCGCCGCGCTGTCGTCGACCATGCCGTTCCCCACCGCGCCGAACAGTTCGGGGAGGGCCGTTCGCCCGAGAAGGCCGCCGAGCGTACCGAAACGTGTCGCACCCGGGGGCTTCACCGACATGCCGGAAACGTCGACGGCCGAACCCGGCCGGGCCGTCATGACGTCCGGCGAGACAGGACGGGCCGGTTCCGGCGGAGCACTGTCGAGCGCCAAGGCAGGCACCAGACACGTCAGCCAGGCGGCACAGACGAAGTACGGGAGCGACGTCATCCGAGATCCAATCTCACGCCGGCAGAACGCGCACGAGAGCTGGACGTCGTCGATGCGCCTCGACGTGATAGACGCTCGTCGCGCCATTCCCCAGACCTTGGTCCGCTCGGGCGGGACGAGGTCGTCGTGGCAGGGATGGGCGAGCGTCCTGCGCTTGGCGGTCGACGGGTCGAAGGTCCTCCGGGCGGCCGCCAAGCCTTCGGGGCATCATGGCCGGCACGAGGTCGCGGGCGAGGTCGCCCGGCGGGATCGTCTCCAAGTCGCAGGTCAGCCGGAGCAGGACTCGCATGATGCCGGTCCAGGACTCGGACCGAGCGTAGGACAGGTGCTGCACCCCCGCCCCATGCGACCCACGTCAGCCCGCTCGATCGGTTCCCGCAGCCTGCAAGGGAGCGCCATTTGCGTGGATCACGAGACAGATCAGTTCGCTCGGAGGCCTTCGGCTGCCGTCGCCGCATCGTGTGCGCCCGGGATCGAATGGGCCGATGCGTGCTGGACGGGCACGGCAATTGAGGCCTGCGGCTTGGTCGAGGCGGGCTTGGCGGGTGCGGGCGCAGCCACACGGCGGCGCGGCGGCAACGGCACGTCGAGCGGAGCCGGGACGGCGTCCGCCTCGGCGGCGACCGCCGGTTCGGACCGACCGAGCACGTTGCCGAGCATGCGCTCGTAGAAGGCTTTCGGTTCAGGCTTGGCTTCGGCCGTCGTCGCGGTCGTCGACTGCGTCATGAGGGGCTCGTCCGGGTCGGCGCTCGCCAGCACCGTGCGCGCGGGCTTCGCGGCCGGGAGGGACGGCTTCGCGGGCTCCGGCTGGCCGACAGCCGCCGCGAGACGGCTCGACGCCGCCTTCCGCGCAGGGCCGGCCGCCAGGACCGTGGTCTTCTCCTCGACAGGCACCTCGCGCGGGCCCTCGGCCAGCGCGTCGGGCCGGCTGACGTCGCCGAGGCTGCGGCGCGAGCGTGCGTCCAGGATGCTGAAGTTCTGGCCGTCGCCTCCGGAGAGCGCCGCCATGTTCTGGCGGAACGACTCGTGACCGCCGCCATCGGCGTAGACGAGCTTCACGGCGGGCGTGCCCTTCGCGACGAGCTCGGCCACCGCGATGCGGTCCTGCTCCTGCTTCTGCGCCACCATCGGCGCGAGGCTGGGGTCGTCCTTGCAGGTCATGCCGACGGTATCGAAGGCGTAGCGTCCGCCGCACACGGCGACGCGGGGCTCGTGGCCCGTCAGCTCGAAATGGTCGGACCCGTCCTTCAGGTTCTTCCAGAACGGCATGTTCGGATCGGCGCGGTAGCGCGCGAGGTTTTCGGCCGTCATCCGGAACGGGTAGGCCTGGAACTGGAAGCCGCGCTGGCCCGACGAGATCGCCTCGCGGGCGAGCGCGTACACCTCCGAGATGCCCTCGTCCGTCATCGCGTAGCAGCCGCGCGACGAACAGCTCCCGTGAACCATCAGGGCCGAGCCCGTTCCGTTATGCGCGCGGTCGTAGGCGTTCGGGTAGCCCGTATCGAAGGACAGGTAATAGGCCGAGTTCGGGTTCAGCTGACTCGGATTGATCGTGTAGAAGCCCTCGGGCGCCTGACGATCGCCCTCGCGGCGCTTGGGGCCGAGCTGGCCGGACCAGCGGCAGATCGGAAACGACTTGAGCATGGCATATCTGCCGTCGCTCGCGCGCTTCCACACCTCCAGCTCGGATTCCTTCTTGTAGAGCCTGACCAGGATCGGATCGTTCTTCGACATGCCCTTCTCGGACATGAGGGCCATCGTGCGCGGCGGGATCGGAGCCAGCGAGCGGCCCGAAGAGGCGTATTGATCGTTGCAGGCCCCGAGGGCAAGCGCAACGGCCGTCGCCGCCAGGAGACGTCTCATACCGTGACCCCATCCAGAGCGCCCGATCGAATGCCGGGTCGCTCTCGCCCCATCTACTATGATCGTTAGCCTTACTTGATTGTTACCGCAACCACCCGCACGCGCAGCTTGGTTGAGAGAGGATGAAGATCGCCGCGTGGCCGCTCAGGTCGACCTCATTGCACCAGGACGGCGCGGTCGCACCGCACGGCGTTCATCCACACATCCGCCTGCCCGATGCCGACGCCGAGCGTGCGCAAGGTGGTGTCGAGAAGCGCATCGAGGCCGGGCGTGGCGGCCGAGATCGTCGCGAGCAACGTCGAGCGGATCGCGGAGGCCGGCAACCCGATCCCGAGCCCGAGGACGTCGACATCGAGGATGAGGCCGCCGAGGAGCCTCGTCGCGAGCGCCCCGCCGAGACCGGTCGAGCCGACCGTTCTCACGCGATGCTGGGCGATGTCGTCAGCCGTGAAGACGATCGTCTGGGCGGTCGGGCTCGCGAGCGAGGTCCGTGCGGTCCCCCGCGCGCTCACGAGGAGCGTCGAGACGAGCGTCGCCGGCTGGGTCAGGTCGGGCTTCGGTCCCGCCGCCGTCACCGCGTAAGGCGCGACCGAGGCGATCGCGGCATCGAAGGGGCTCGGCGTGACGCCGATCGTCGCGCCGATCTGGTCGGGCAAGGCCCATGGACACGCGATCGCCGTGATGGTCGCCTGCGCGCTCGCACTCTCGACGTAGATCGGCAGATAGATCGTGCCGAGCCCGAGCGGCGCCGTGATCCAGGTCTCGAGAAGAAGCCGTGTCTGCGCCGTGCGCACCGTGTCGCCGACCGATCCGACGACCGTCCAGGTCCCGGGCTGCGGCCGATCGCCGATCGCGAGGGTCAACCGGCTGCGTACGACGCCCGGGATGGTCGGGCTCAGCGCCACCTGGACCTGGTGCGAGCCGTTGGCGATCTCGGCCGCGTTGAGGACGAAGTCGATGAGCGACACGCCCACGATCCCGTTCGAGCCGCCTGCGACCGCGAGGCCGCTTCCGAGGTCCACCGGATCGAACAGCCGCGAGAGCGCGACAGGCGTGGGCGATCCCTGGACGGCCGTCGCGATGCTCCGCAACGCGCCGAGTGCCGCGGACCCCACGCCCGTTCGGACCGCGCTGTCCGTCGTCGCGCCGAGGACTTGTCCGATGCCGACCGAACCCGCCAGGACCTGGCTGAACGTCGCGACATTCAGGTCCAGGCGCGACGCGAGCGCTCCGGTAAAATCGAAGGCGTCGAGCTTTGCGCTCGCGAGCGACCCGTAATCCGAGGCGGTCAGGGTCAACTGCGTGCCCAGAAGGCCGCCGAGAACGGCGTTCAAGAGCCCCGCATCGTAGCTCGCAAGGCGGGATCCGATCGAAACGGATGCGTGCTCGGCTCGCAGCGCGAGCGCGGTCGCGGTCACCGGCAACATGTCGCGGCCCATCACGAACCTGCCGAAGTAGAGCGGCGATCGCGTCTGGACCCCGAGGCGGACCGCGTTGACCGGCGTGTCACCGGGGCGGAACCGCATCACGGGAGACAGCGTCGCGTCGCCCACGTAGCGTCCTGGTTCGATCGTCAAAGCGTCGAAGGCCGCCAGCCCGTTATCGGCGAGCGAGAGCCTGACAAGGCGAGCGGCGTCGGCGGGGGCCTGCGCCGCCACGATCGCCGCGATGTCGGCGGCGGCCTGGACGCGACGCCGGGCGGCGAACAAGCTGCCGTAATCGGTCGAGAAGGCGAGCGATGCGATGACGATCGACATCATCGCGGCCGCGAGCGGTACGATACTGGCCCGGCGGTCTGCCCAGAGGCCGGGGAGGAGCCCGTGTCGCGGTCCCGTCATGCCCCGCCCCGTCGGATCGTGGCGCTGCGCGCGACCTGGCTCGTGGGCGAGGGCAGGATCCCCTGGAACAGGTTCAGGCCGAGGCCGGAGGCATCGTAGGTCAGGGTGACCTTGAACAGGTTGGGATCGGCCGGATCGAAGGCCGCCGCAACCCTGAGTGCGTTCGGCTTCAGGAGACCGTAGGACGCGAGCGCGCGGGAGACGAATTGCTGCGCCAGCGCGCTCCTCTCCTGCTCGGTCAAGCCCGGCACGGAGGCGCGCGCGGCCTCGCTCGCCAGCTGCTGCACACTGTGCGCGACGCCGAAGTAGAGGCCGTAGACGAGCGTGCCGAGGAGCAACGCCAGGAAGACGGGCGCCAGCAAGGCGAACTCGACGGCGGCGTTCCCGGCCTTGTCGACAGCGAACGGGGAGGACTGCCAACGGGCGTCGCGTCCACCCATGACCGATTGGCGAGCCGATCGAAGCCAAGCCATCCTGCGCCCCCGTCACTTCAGGGATGGAACAGCCTGCAAGTAAACGATGCGTTGATCGACGATGTCGGTCGACAGGAGCAGAATCGAACTCATTTCAGCAAAATCAGTCTTCGTCTGGATCCCACGCTGAAACTGGTCAGATACTTCGTGGCACAGGATGAATTTAGGTCATCGAGCCTGGATCGTGGCAATCCCCGTCATCCCTCGAGCCGATCATGCGGCGATCTGGCCGCGGCTGATCTCCTCCGCCTCCTCGCCGATCGCCAGGGCGGGCCGGCCGTCCTCCTGGGCGAAGAACTCGATCCCGCTGGCGATCAGGACACGTTCGAGCGCCGCGACGCTGGTATCGCGCGCCGTGACCGCCTTCGATCCCGCCTCGAAGCGATTGATCGTCGCGACGGACACATCGGACTGCTCGGCGAGTTCGCGGACCGACCACCTGAGCGCCCCGCGGGCGGCGCGCACCTGCGATCCCGTCAGGGCGAGCGGCTTGGACGCGGCCAACCTGCCGGACGGGTCCCTCTCGCGACGCTCCGTGTCCGACAGGTTCATCACGACGCCGGCATATCGCGTCCGCCGATCGAAGCCGCTCTCCACCATGCCGCCGCGCGCGCGAAAGTATCTCAACCTGCCGTCCGGCCTGCGGTGACCGAAATCGACCTCGAAACAACGGCCGTCGATCCGGGCGATCTGGAGCGCTTCGTCGAGCATCGCGAGATCGTCGACCGAGACGCCTGAGCGGAACTCGGACAACGCCATGGCGCTGGCACCGGGAAGGGTTCCGGCGGAATCACTGAACCAGATCTTGTCGCTGTCCGGGTCGACCTCCCAGATGCTGACCCGACTGGCCCGGAAAGCCGCGCCGCACCGCTCCGCCATGTCGCCGACCATCGATTTCAGGCGATAGACCTCGTCGACGCTGCGGACCATGAGCAGGATCTGCTCGCCGAGCGGGGAGACCGAGTAGTTGAGCCATCTGCCGAAGGCCGGCACGTATCGCTCCTCGTGAAGCGTCAGGCCGCCGGCCGTCGCGTCGCGGAACGCGTGCCACAGCCGGTCTCCGATGAGATCGGGACGCGTCTCCCACAGGATCTGCCCGCGCGAATTCTGCAATCCCAGCAGGCTGCAGCCGGCCGGGTTCAGGGACACGATGCGTCCCTCCCGGTCGAGAACCCCGATGCCGTCGCTCGTCTGCCGGAGACACGCCTCCAGCATCTGGCGCGTTTGGCGAAGGTCCTCATCCCGCTCGGCCGAGGCGGTCACGTCGACCACCGTCCCCCATAACCCGAGCGAACGCCCGTAGGCGTCGGTCTCGGTCCGGAGCGTCATCGTGAGCCGTCTCACGCGGCCATCGTCGACGCGGTTGAAGCTGATCGTCACCGTGGGAGAGGTGACGTCGTGGCGTTCGCGGGTGAACAGCGCGCCGAGATGCTCTCGCTCGGTCCGGTCGACCTGCCGGAGGAACTGGGCGAGCATGATGCGCTCGCCACGCGCGACTCCGAACAGCCTCGCGGCGCTCTCCGAGAGCGTGAAAGCGCCGTCGATCGCGTAGAGCCCCCAGAACCCCGTCTCACCCGGGTCGCCCGGCTCAAAGCTTCCTTTCGAGAGCGTGCACGCGCCGAGCGGCTCGATCTGGTTGGAATAGTCGAACAGGCATAGCCAGTCCAACCCACCATCGGCCCCTGCGGCAGGCCGGATCACGGAGACGAGGCGCATCGTGCCGTCACGGCGCACGATCCTGAAGAAGATCTCCCCCTCGACCCCGGCTCCGTCATCCGTGTCGAGCGCGGCGCGAACGAATGCGTCATCGGGATGGATGAAACTGTAGAGGAGTTCGAACGAGGGCGCGAACTCGCTCGGCGACAGCCCGAGCACATCGAACACGCCTTGGGACCAGATCTGAGCGGCTGCCGATCTCCCGATCCAGGCCAACCCTGATCTATGTTTCGCATCGCTTGACATGAATTGTGTCATGTTCCGCATTTCCGGCTCCATCAATGGAGGATTTTCGCATGAAATGATGCGAACGCAACATAAGATGTAAATCGTCCTACAAATCTTGTCAGAGTGATCTTGAGACCCCGAGCCTCGATCTAGAAAAGACGCGTGTTTTACCCGGTTTGTAACATCATTGCCCTGAATTAAGATCAATACGACCGATTCGCAAAGTGATGCGACACGACGTTAGTCGCAAGTGGCGCATACTCTAGACTGCAGCTTTTACGTGTTGAAGGACAACCGCTGGTGCGTAAGAGACGCAGGCGGAGTGGTCGCCGATCAGATGCTGCCGACGGTCTTGAGGCGCACCCGCGCGTGGATCTCGCCCTGTCCCAGCACGGGCGTCTCGCGACGGAACCGCTCGATGATCGAGCGCACGTAGGGCCGCGAGCCCGAGGAGGTGACGAGGACGGGCATCTCGCCCATCCGGGCCGCGTCCTCGAACCGGTCGCGGATCGTGGTGACGAAGTCCGTCAGCCGGGAGGGCTGCATCGCGAGATGGCGCTCGTCCCCCTGGCCGACGATCGATTCCGCGAAGGCGTTCTCCCAGGTCGGCGAGAGCGTGATGATCGCGAGGTGTCCGGCGGGCGCGGTATACTGCGCGCAGAGCTGGCGGGCGATCCGGGTCCGGACGTGCTCGGCGATGTCGCGCGGGTTCTTGATCGCCGCGACCACGTCCGAGATCCCTTCCATGATCGTGCCGAGATCCCGGATCGAGACGCGCTCCGACAGGAGGAGCTGAAGCACGCGCTGCACGCCCGTGATCGAGATCTGGGACGGCACGATCTCCTTCACGAGGTCGCCGTGCTCCTTCGGCAGGTCGCGGATGAGCTTCTGGACCTCGATGTGGGAGAGGAGGTCGGCCGTGTAGCTCTTGATGACCTCGGTGAGGTGGGTCGACACCACGGTCGCGGCGTCGACCACCGTGTAGCCGCGCAGGCCCGCCTCGTCGCGCAGCGCCGCGTCGATCCACGTCGCGGGAAGCCCGAAGGTCGGCTCCAGCATGTGCTGCCCGGGCAACTGGACCTGGCCGCCCATCGGGTCCATCGCCATGAAGAGGCCGGGATAGACGCGCCCGGAGCCCGCCTCCACCTCCTTCACGCGGATGATGTAGGTGTGCGGGTCGAGCGCCACGTTGTCGAGGATGCGCACGGAGGGCATCACGAAGCCGAGCTCGCCCGCGAGCTGGCGGCGCAGCCCCTTGATCTGGTCGGTCAGGCGGTCCTGGCCGTCGGTCCCGTTCACCATCGGCAGGAGCGCGTAGCCGATCTCGATCTTGAGGTCGTCGATCTTCAGGACGTCCGCGATCGGCTCCTCGGGCGGCGGGCCGCCGGGCGCGCCGGCGGTGCCGCCGCCCGCGGTCGCAGGGGCGGCCGCCTTCGTCTTGTTCGTCTGGTCGAGCCTGTAGGCGAGCCAGCCGGCCCCGCCCGCGAGCAGCGCGAAGGGCAGGATCGGCATGCCGGGCAGGAGACCGATCAGCCCCATGACGGCGGCCGACATGCCGAGCGATTTCGGGTAATGCGCGAGCTGGCGCCCGAGCGCGCCCGCGGCCGCGCCCCGCACGCCCGCCTTCGACACGAGGAGGCCGGCCGCGGTCGAGACGATCAGCGCCGGGACCTGGCTGACGAGCCCGTCGCCGACGGTGAGCAGCGTGTAGCTGTGCCCCGCGGCCGCGAAGGACATGCCCTGCTGCACCACCCCGATGATGATGCCCCCGATCACGTTGATGAACGTGATGAGGAGCGCCGCGATCGCGTCGCCGCGCACGAATTTCGACGCGCCGTCCATCGCGCCGTAGAAGCTCGCCTCGTCCTCCAGCCCCTTGCGCCGGGCGCCCGCGGCCTCCTGATCGATCAGCCCGGCCGAGAGGTCGGCGTCGATCGCCATCTGCTTGCCCGGCATGGCGTCGAGCGTGAAGCGCGCCGCGACCTCCGCGATGCGGCCGGAGCCCTTCGTGATGACGACGAAGTTCACGATGATGAGGATCGCGAAGACGATCACCCCGATCACGAAGTTGCCGCTGACGATGAAGTTGCCGAAGGCCTCGATGACGTGGCCGGCCGCCGCCGTGCCGGTATGGCCGTTCGCCAGGATGAGCCGGGTCGAGGCGATGTTCAGCGAGAGCCGCAGCATGGTCGAGATGAGCAGCACGACCGGGAAGATCGAGAACTCCATCGGGTTCTCGATGAAGAGCGCCGTCATCAGGATCAGCACGGAGATGATGATCGAGATGGCGAGGAGCAGGTCGAGCAGGATCGCCGGCAGCGGGAAGACGAGCACCACCAGGATGCCCATGACGCCGACCGCGAGGAGCAGGTCGGGCCGCTTGGCGAGCGCCGCCAGCGCGGCTAAAGAGGGGAGCGCCCCAAGGCCGGAGGAGATGCCCCGGCCCGGGGCCACGCCCATCCCGGCCGCCGGAAGCCCGCCGCCTTGAACCGCCGCGACCGCCGTATCGCTCATATGTCGGTCACCGACGTCCCGGGTCGCACGCGCTCGTCACGCTCGGCACGATTTGCCGGGTGCATGGTTAGCGCCGGGTTAACCGCGCCATGACGAGACCGGCCTGATGGCGGTTTCCGAGCTGAAGGACGCGGTGTTCGCTCCCGCCTCGCCCGGCGCGCGGGCCGGCGCATTCCGGTGGCATCTGCCGCACTTTCCCGCCCCGCTCCGGGGCATCGTGCGGCGGCGCGAGGTCTGGATCGCGATCGTGGCCGGCGTCATCGGGGCCGTCATCGGCTTGGCGGTCGCGGGCATGGGGCGGCTGACGCAGGCGATGCACACGCTGCTCTACGGCCTGCCGCCCGGGCAGCGGCTCTCCTCCACGGCCTTCATCGAAACCTTTCCGGGCGCTCTCATGCCGGCGCTCGGCGGCATCCTCCTCGGTCTCATGTCGTTCGCGATCCTGCGGGTCCGCCGCAACCCGGTGGTCGATCCGATCGAGGCGAACGCGCTGCATGGCGGGCGCATGTCGATCATCGACAGCGCGGTCGTGATGGCGCAGACGATCCTGTCGAGCGGGTTCGGAGCCTCGGTCGGGCTCGAGGCCGCCTACACGCAGGTCGGATCTGTCACGGGGTCCCGCATCGGGCTGCTCCTGAAACTCAGGCGCAACGACGTGCGCGTGCTCGTGGGCGCCGGGGCCGCCGCCGGCATCGCGGCCGCGTTCGGCGCCCCGTTCACCGGGGCGTTCTACGGGTTCGAGCTCATCGTCGGCACCTACTCGGTCGCGACGGTCGCGCCCGTGATGGGCGCGGCGATCGCGGCGGCTCTCGTCGCCCGCGCCTTCGGGGTCGAACCGATCCCGATCGGGCTGGAGACCGGCACGACGGTCTCGGCCGAGGCCTATCCGGTATTCGTGGCGCTGGGGCTCGTGGCCGGGCTCGCGGGCATCGCGGTCATGCGCAGCGTGACGACCGTCGAGGCGGCGTTCCGGTGGATGCGCGTCCCGCCCCTGGTCCGTCCGGCGATGGGCGGGATCCTGGTCGGCGCGATGGCGCTGCTCACGCCGCAGGTCCTCTCCTCCGGGCACGGCGCGCTGCACCACGTGTTCGCCGCCCAGGTGTCGGTCGCGGCCTTCGCGGCCCTGTTCCTCCTCAAGGCGCTCGCCGCGTCGGTCTCGCTGGGGTCCGGCTTCCGCGGCGGGCTGTTCTTCGCCTCGCTGTTCCTGGGCGCGCTGCTGGGCAAGATCTTCGCCGGCCTCGTGGCGCTCGCGGCGCCCGCCCTCGCGCCCGACCCGCTCCTCGCGGCGGTGGTCGGCATGAGCGCCTTCGCGGTCGCGGTCGTGGGCGGGCCGCTCACCATGACCTTCCTGGCGCTCGAAGCCTCGGGCGACCTCGTCATCGCGGGGGCGGTGCTCAGCGCCGCGATCGTGTCGAGCATCACGGTGCGCGAGCTCTTCGGCTACTCGTTCTCGACGTGGCGGCTGCACCTGCGGGGCGAGACGATCCGCTCCGCGCACGATGTCGGCTGGATCAGGTCGCTCACCGCCGGGCGGATGATGCGCCACGACGTGAAGACGGTGCGCGAGGAGATGCCGCTCGCCGAGTTCCGCAACCAATTCCCGATCGGGTCGAAGCAGCGCGTCGTGGCGCTCGACGCGATGGACCGCTACGCGGGGCTCGTCCATGTGCCCGACGCCTACTCGACCGCGGTCGGGACGGACCCGAAGGCCTCGCGCGTCGTCGACCTGCTCCATCACCAGGCCGATTTCCTGACGCCCGAGCTGAACGTCAAGCAGGCGATCGAGGCCTTCGACCGCACGGAGAGCGAGGCCATGATCGTGGTCGACACGGCCGAGTCCCGCCAGGTGCTCGGCCTCCTGACCGAGCAGCACGCGCTGCGCCGCTACGCGGAGGAGCTCGACAAGGTCCGCCAGGGACTGAGCGGCACGATCTGACGCGTCAGGCGGCGCTCGCCGCGTCCAGCTTCGCCACGGCCCCGGCAGGCAGTTCGAGCGTCGCGGCCGCCACCAGGCTCGCGAGCTGGTCGAGGCTGGTCGCGCTCGCGATCGGCACGACGTGCGGCTTCGCCATGAGCCAGGCGAGCGCGACCGCGGCGGGCGTCGAGGACGCCTCGGCCGCGACCTCGTCCAGCGCCGCGAGGATCCGCATCCCGCGCGGGTTGAGGTACTTGCCGATCGAGCGTGCGCCGCGCTGGCTCTTGCCGAGATCCGCCTCCGAGCGGTACTTGCCGGTGAGGAAGCCGGACGCCAGCGAGAAGTAGCTGATCACCCCGACATCGTGCTCGGCGCAGACCGCCGCGAGGCCGCCCTCGTAGCCCGCCCGCTCGTAGAGGTTGTATTCGGGCTGCATCGTCTCGTAGCGCGGCAGGCCGCCGGTCTCGCCCAGTTTCAACGCCTCCGCGAACCGTTCGGCCGAGAAGTTCGAGGCGCCGATCACCCGCACCTTGCCGGCCTTGACGAGCCGGTCATAGGCCGCGAGCGTCTCCTCCTGCGGGGTGTCCGGGTCGTCCTTGTGGGACTGGTAGAGGTCGATGCGGTCGGTCTGGAGCCGGCGCAGCGAGTCCTCGACCGCGCGCGCGATGTAGTCGGGCTTCAGCCCCACCTTGCCGTCGCCCATGTCCATGCCGACCTTGGT
>CAXUHE010000034.1:0-1914 GCA_964250725.1 uncultured Enterovirga sp.
CTCGACGATCGTGACCGGGATGCCCGCGTTGAGGAAGTTCATCGCGATGCCGCCGCCCATCGTGCCGGCCCCGAGGATGCCGACCGACGCGACGGGCAGGGTCTCGGTGTCGGGCGGCAGGTCCGGCACCTTGCGGACCTCGCGCTCTGCGAAGAACACGTAGCGCTGCGCCTTGGACTGCGTGCCCGCCACGAGCCGGGTGAAGATCTCGCGCTCCTTGGCGAGCCCCGCCTCGAAGGGCAGGTTCACGGCCGCCTCGATCGCCTCGATGCAGCCCTCAGGGGCCTCGAAGCCGCGGAACCTGCGCGCGTTCGCGCGCCGGAACTCGGCGAAGATCTCCGGCTTGCCCCGCGCCGTCTCGACCTTCGCGTTCTGATCGCGCACCTTCGTGAGCGGCCGGACCTCGGCCGCGACGCGCTTCGCGAAAGCGATCGCGCCCTCCCGCAGCCAGCCCTCGGGCACGATCTCGTCGACGAGCCCCGCCTCGTGCGCCGCCTTCGCGCCGATCGGCGTGCCGGACGTGATCATGTCGAGCGCGCGCTCGACGCCGACGACGCGCGGCAGGCGCTGCGTGCCGCCGGCACCCGGCAGAAGCCCGAGCTTGACCTCCGGAAGGCCGACCTTCGCGGACGGGATCGCCACGCGGTAGTGACAGCCGAGAGCCGTCTCCAGCCCGCCGCCGAGCGCGGTCCCGTGGATCGCCGCCACGACCGGCTTCGTGGCGGATTCGAGGACGCCCACCATCTCGCCGAGCGGGATCCCGCGCGGCGGCTTGCCGAACTCGGAGATGTCCGCGCCCGCGAAGAAGGTGCGCCCGGCGCAGATCAGCACGATCGCCGTGACGTCGGAACGGCCGCAGGCCTCGCGGATGCCGGCCGCGACCCCGTCGCGCACCGCGGCCCCGAGCGCGTTCACGGGCGGCGAATCGACGGTCAGGACGGCGGTCCCGTCCTCGACGACCAAGCTCGTGACGCTATTCTGTTCGGCCATGTCGTCCTCCCGGCGGTCTTCTGCGCCGCTAGCCGGGAGTACAGCTTTCACGGGCCGCCCGGAAGAGCCGGCCTGGCCGGTACGAGGCGGGCATCGAGGTGATCGGGGCTTAGAACGTCACGCCGGTCTCGACCATGAAGCGGTCTTGAGACGTCGCGTTGCCGGAGCGCCCGAAACCCGTGCCGAGCGTCGTCAGCGCGAGGTCTCCTCGCGTGGTGCCGCCGAGTTCGACATGCGAGTACTCGCCGCGCAGGAAGAAGCGGTCGACCGTGTAGGTCGGCGTGATCGTGACGGAGAAGGCCGAGCTGCCCGCGCCGTAGAGGAGGCTCGTGGTGCCGGAGCCGCGCACGCCCGTCTGCTCCTCGTATTCCAGGCGACCCGCGAGCGCGAAGTTGTCCGTGAAGGCGTAGCTCGCGAGGATCGCCCCGCCATAGGTCGAGGCCCCGGTCAGGATGCCGAGATTGATGTCGCGCTCGACGTTGGTGAACTGAAAGTAGGGCGTGATCGTCCAGGGACCGTTCGCGTAGGTGTAGTTCACGCTGAGGATGCCGCTGTTCTGCTGGAAGAGCGGCGTGACGAACTGGTCCCGGATGCTGCGGCCGAGGACGTTGGTGCGGCCGAGGTTCACGCCTCCGTTGATGCCGAGCGTGTTCTGGTCGTCGAGCTTGTAGGTGACGGCGCCGGTGAACCAGGTGAGGTCGCCCGAGAAGAACCCGTCGGTCCCGGCGACCGACACGGACAGAGGTCCGTTCGCGTAGTTCACCTGGACGCCATGGTTGATCGTGTTCTCCTGGTTGAACAGGAGGCCGCGCTGGATGTTCAGGTTCTGGAAGGTGAAGGGGGCCTCGCTGCCGATCAGGGTGGGCATCCGGCCGCCCTGGATCGACCAGTTATCGTTGATCGCGATCTTGCCGAACGCGACCG
>CAXUHE010000034.1:1924-8705 GCA_964250725.1 uncultured Enterovirga sp.
GGCAACGGCGTGAACAGCAGGTCCGTCTGGTCGAACACGCCATAATTGACGATGCCCAGGGCCGGGATCGCATAGGCGCCGGCCTGAACGTAGAACTGGAACGTGCCGTCCGTCTTCTGAACGAAACCCTGGATGTTCGAGAAATCGACTCGATCTCCCCGGTCGCTCGGCAACGGAGCCGGCGAGAAGGGGAGCGAACGCGACTGCGTGTAGGCGTAGCCCGTGAGCGCGCCGCCGACATAGATGTCGCCGACCCCCGGTACGGTGAAGCAGACAGGGTTCGGGTTCTGCTTGATGACGCCTCCGAAAGCCGGGAACGAGAGCGTGGCTTTGCAGGCCTCGGGCGTCGCGGCCGGCGCTTTCGGCGTAGTCAGGTCGGCTGCCCCCGCTGTCGAGCCCGCAATCATATACAGGCTGAGGAGGGACGTCGAAATCGTCGTGAAAAGGCGGGCCATCTGATCGCAGTCCCCGTCGTCGTGTCCGAACCGTACACGTGCATCGTGCGATGCGCACAGAACCCGATTAAAGCTCAAGGCGAGCGCTGCCTATAAGGATCCCATTAAGATCAAGCGCCGAGTTATGTTCGACAACATCGCGTTGGAGCGAAAAGAATGGCCGATTATAGGCTGTCCGAGAATGAGGGATCGCGTCGACCAGGACCTTTGTTTGTTGGCCCGCATCTGCTCGAGCAAGGGATCGGCGTGATGTGAGGCGAGCGCTTTGGAAGACCGTCGTGGCGCTTCGGGCCGCAGACATGGAACCGCGAACGACGAAAGCCGTCGACCGAAGGCCGACGGCTCGTGATGGTCGACGCTCAGAGCGGGTGTCGGGGTTGCCCGGTTGCGGAACGAGCATCCTCTCGGACGGAAGCCAAGCGCCTGTGTCAGGCGATCTACTGATTCTGACTTACTGTGGCGCTTGGGCTGCTTACGCTCGATGGGACGCGGCCCGCCACGGCCGGGCTGCCTCCGGCCGAGGTCGGACTGCTTGTGCCTGTCGTGATCGTCGAATTTCCCGTGACCAGACCCGCAAACCCACCCGAACCCCCAGAGAACGACGACACCAAATTTGGGAAGATCGACGTACCCGACACGAAGTAAGAACTCGATCCGCCCGACGGGGTGGGAAGAGAAACGCCCGTCCCACCGCCACCGCCACCGCCGCCACCAGCACCACCTCCCGTCGACGCCGTCTGATTATCGCCCGTCACGACCCGATAGGACAGCACGACATCCTTGTTCATCTTCAGGACCGCTTCCTGGATGTGCTGCGCCGAGCCCGGTTCTGCGCGGGCACACAGCTTGGCGGCCTGCCCTAGACCCGCACCGACCGCCTGCTTCTGCTCGGCGTTCGCCGCATCCAGGATCGCCGCGATCCCGTCCACCGAGTCAGGGTTGGCTGCCACCATGTTGCGGACCTCGGACACCATTCCGCCCCCGCCATTCGGAAACCGACCCAGCAGATCGCCTGGCCTCACGACCGGGGCACCCGCCGGCAGCGTCGCGCAAGCCGGAGAAGCCGCGGATGCCGGAATGGTACAGACCGCCCCTGCTATCGCAGCCGTACATGCAAGTAACGTCAGTTTGAGCTCGTTCGGCATGTCGTGAAATCCAGGTGCGTCTTACAACGACCGTTCACCTTGAATGGTCACGAACTCACATGCAGAATGTTTTAAAACAACGATGGTAATATCCATGGAACAATCAGGGATAGCCGCTTTGTTTGAAGCCTGTGATAAAGAGCTTGATTGTTATCTCTGGGCCGATAATGGCCAGTCATAGCGCGACAGAGAAAAGTGTCTCTGGCCGGCTTCGCTCGAGGAGATCCAATCCATGGTGTCGAGACGCGTCCTGGTAACGAGCGGTGCGGCCGGCGTCGCGATGTACGTCGGCTCGACCTTGTGGCCGGCGCGGTCCCGTGCGGCCGGGACCTTCGCGGTCAGCTACTCGCCCGCAGAATGGCGAAAGCGGCTGAGCGCCGACCAATACGCCGTGCTGCGCGAGAGCGGCACGGAGCGACCCTATTCCAGCCCGCTGAACGACGAGCACCGGACAGGAGTGTTCGCCTGCGCGGGCTGCGATCTCCCGGCCTTCTCGTCGGAGACCAAGTTCGACAGCCACACCGGCTGGCCGAGCTTCTGGGCGCCGATCGAGGGCGCGGTCGCGACCGAGGAGGACACCTCCTTCGGCATGGTGCGCACATCCGTCCATTGCCCCCGCTGCGGCGGGCATCTCGGCCACGTCTTCAACGACGGCCCGAAGCCGACCGGCCTGCGCTACTGCATGAACGGCCTGGCGCTGACCTTCAAACCCGCGGCCGCGTGAGGCCGCCCCGATTGTCCTGTTCCTGCTCGCCTGTCTAGGCGGCCGACGGCAAGCCGGTGCGCTTCCGCGTCACGATCGACGGCCAGCCGCCGGGCCAGGGCCACGGCGTCGACACCGGCGCGGACGGCGCAGGCATCGTCACGGACCAGCGCCTCGATCGACTCGTCAGGCAGACAGGCCCGATCGCGGACCGGACCTTCGAGATCCGCTTTCTCGATCCCGGCGTTCAGGCGTATGCGTTCACCTTCGGCTGACCAGGAGACACCCATGCGCTCATCCATGTCCATCCGGCGCCTCGGAATCGCGGCGGTCGTGCTCTCGGCGGCGCTCGCGATCGGCTTCGCCACGTCGCGGAGCAGCGCGGACGAGGTCCGCGCGATCCCGGCTCCCGTCGCGGACCTCGCGCCCTCTGGCGAGCAGGAGACGGTCGTGCTCGCGGGCGGCTGCTTCTGGGGCGTCCAGGGGGTCTTCCAGCATACGGCCGGCGTGACGAGCGCCGTCTCCGGCTACGCGGGCGGCGACAAGAGCACGGCCGTGTACGAGACCGTGAGTTCGGGCAGCACGGGGCACGCCGAAGCGGTCCGGGTGACCTACGATCCGCGCCGGGTCAGCTACGGGCGCATCCTGCAGATCTACTTCTCGGTCGCCCACGATCCGACGCAGCTGAACCGCCAGGGTCCCGACAGCGGCACGCAGTACCGCTCGGCGATCTTCCCGGCCGACGCGGAGCAGTCGCGCGTCGCCCGCAGCTACATCGCGCAGCTCGATCAGGCCCACGTCTACGACGCCGCGATCGTCACGAAGATCGAGCCCGACCGCGCCTTCTACCCGGCCGAGGCGTACCACCAGGACTACCTGACGCTGCATCCGAACCAGCCCTACATCGCGATCAACGACCTTCCCAAGGTCGAGGCGCTGAGCAGGTTCTTTCCCGATCTCTACGCCGCGAAGCCCGTCCTGGTCGCGTCCGCGGGCGAATGAGATGAAAGTCGATGGGCTGTGAGCTAAGTCCAACGCAGCTACGGGGTGAGAGGTATCTCCCGAGCGTTGTTCAGAGACGGCGTCATGTAGGTACGCCGCTCGGCAACGGGCCGATCAGGTCGCCGCAAAGCTGATTCTCGGCGCTTTGCCGGTCACGTATCGACCTGTCACCGGCATATCCGTCACCCATAGCTGATCTGTGCTCCCGAGATCGTTCGGATCTCGGCCCTCGTCTTCGCCGCTGCCTCCTCGCTCAAGACCCTCGCCCGCGCTGCCTGACCCGTCGGCAGGCCGTGCCGCGTGTGCGTTTTCCCGATGGGGCGACGTTGAGGAACTCGTCGGGCAGCGGTGGTCCTCGCCTTCGATGCCCCCTCCGTCGTGGACGGCGGCATCACGGCCTGACCGTGAGCCTCACGCGAAGGCGAGATGGACCTTCATGGCTTGGCGCCGATCGCCCGCCGCCTCGAAGGCCGCCAGAGCCTGCTCGACCGGGTAGGTGCGGCTGAGCAGCGGCTTCAAGTCGATCCGGCGCGATCCGATGAGCTCGGCCGCGAGCGCGAACTCGGCGTGGAAGCGGAAGGAGCCGAGGAGCGCGAGCTCTTTCGCCACGATGACGTTCAGCGGCACGGAGACCTCGCCGCCCGCGATGCCGAGCTGGAGGATGGTCCCGCGCGGGCGCATCCCCGGGATGGCGCCCCGGAGCGCGGCCTCGTTGCCGGAACACTCGAACAGCACGTCGAAGGTGCCCTTGCCCGTCGCGTAGGCGGCGAGCGCGCCGGGATCGGCCGCGACGTCGATCGTCCGGTCCGCCCCGAGCCGGGCCGCGACGGCGAGCGGCTCCGGCATGACGTCCGTCGCGACGATCTCGCGCGCGCCGAAATGACGGGCGGCCGCGACCGCGAGCGCGCCGATCGGCCCGGTGCCGGTGACGAGGACGCGCCGGCCTATGAGCGGCCCGACCCGCTCGACCGCGTGCAGCACGACGGAGAGCGGCTCGCAGAGCGCCAGCTCCTCGAAGGGGATGTCGCCCGGCACCACATCGCATTGCGCGGCGTCGCAGACGAGGAGCTCGCGGAAGGCGCCCTGGACGTGCGGGAAGGGCATCGCGCTGCCGTAGAAGCGCATGTGCTCGCAATGCATGGGCAGGCCCGCGAGGCAGTAGCGGCAGTGCCCGCAAGGCCGGCTCGGGTTGACCGCCACCCGGTCGCCGACACGGACGACCTCGCCCGTCGCACTCGCGACCTCGCGCGAGACGGCCACGACCTCGCCCGCGACCTCGTGCCCGAGCACCATCGGCTCGCGCACCCGGACCGTCCCGAAACCGCCGTGGCGGTAGTAATGCATGTCGGAGCCGCAGATCCCGCCGGCCCGGACCGCGACCGTGACCTGTCCCGGACCCATCGCGTCGGGTTCGGCCTCGTCGATGCGCAACTCGTGGGGCGGGTGGATGACGACGGTCTTCATGGCTGGCCCAGCAGAACGCGGCCCGCACCCGCCAGGTTCTTCATGCGGCCGATTCCCGACCTGAGGAACGGATCGGAGTGGATGTAGAAGAACTGTGTCCCGATCGACGCGTAGTACCCGATATCGTCCTCGACGACCAGCGTGCCGGGGATGCGGCCGGCGTCGCGGATGCGCTTCAGGGTGGTCTCGACCGCACGTCGAGGACCTTGGGGTCGCGCGTCTGACCGATCGGCACGGCCGGCGGGAGCCCATCTGCTGCGGTCGGCGTGGTAGCCGGATGCAGAGCGTCCGCCCGACATCTCTCGCCGTCATCCACGCGCCGTGAGATTTGATCCGCCACTTGGCGGCCTGTTCAAGCCATCTGGGCTTCGCGTGTGGCCGACGATCCGAAGGCGGCGACACGGGCTTGACTTTGTCGACCTTACATCGATGGGGCGCAAGCATCAGCTCAAGAACACAACACCCTGCTCTTGCCTCACGCGCTTCCCAACCATCATCCTCCGGAGACGATGCTTGGATAGGCTTCTAGGCGGGCGCCTTTACGACCCGCTTGCGCTTCGCAGCCGGCTTCAGTTCAGCTTTCGCGGCGGCTTCCTTCGCGGCAACGATGCGATCGGACGCCTCGCGTTCGAGGCGCAAAGCCTTGAGCCGCGCTGTCTTCGCATCCGTCGCGATCACCGCAGCGTCGTGCTCGGCGCGAGCGATCTCGCCCTCGCGCTTCAAGCGCTGCGCGCGTTCCAGCCGCAAGACGGCAGGCGGCCGGTCATCGACCGGGGGCGCGTCCTTCGGAGTGTCGTCGGGCGATTCGTCCTCGGAGCTGTCCCGGACGCCGTCCTGCATCACGTCATCGACGTCCGTCGCGGCATGCTGGTCGGGGAGATCGTTATCAGTCCCGCCGGTGTCCGCCGAGGCGATGATGCCGGCTGCGACGCTCATCGCGGCGTCGGCGTCATGGCGGCGCCGTCACCGCCGACCGAGGGAGCACCACCCGGACCCATCGGCTTGCGAGCCCCACCCGGTGCGAAACGCGGCTTCGGCTTCGGGGCAGCGATCAGGCCCTCGCGGATCGCCTGCTTGCGCGCCACCTTGCGGGCGCGGCGGATGGCGGCAGCCTTCTCGCGCACCTTGCGCTCGGACGGCTTCTCGTAGGCGCTCCGCTGCTTCATCTCGCGGAACACGCCCTCGCGCTGCATCTTCTTCTTGAGCACACGCAACGCCTGATCGACGTTGTTGTCACGAACGAGAACCTGCAAGTCTGTCACCCTTGATCGGAATTGAGCCCGAACCTTGGAAGGTGCGGGCAGGGAGGCTTTACGCCACCTGAAGGCTCATCAGGCCGTAACGGCCCAGCAAACCCTACCGGCTCAGGAAGCCGCCTTGAGGTTCACGGCGGATTCCTTGCCGCTGCGACGATCAGCTTCGACCTCGTAGGAGATCTTCTGACCCTCGGCGAGGCCGCCCATGCCCGAGCGCTCGACGGCGCTGATGTGCACGAACACGTCCTTGCCGCCGCTCTCCGGCTGGATGAAGCCGTAACCCTTGGTGTCGTTGAACCACTTCACAGTACCGGTCGCCATAACAATCTCTTTCGTCAGTAGTCGCACGACCCCCGACCACTTGAGCGCGGCCGGGGAATCAATGTTGATAGAAGCTGAATCGTGCGCGCCGAACTCAGCCGGGCGTAACGGCCCAGTAGTCTGGCCAAGATTGACTCGATGGCGTATAGAGCCGTTCCCGCCTCAACACAAGCCGGATCGGCCGTCGCGACGAGGCGTTGCTCAGGCAAGCCTCCGTCCACCCTATCGGCCAGGGAAGCGGCTGGCCAAGGAAGCGTCTGGCAAAGCCCGCGCGGTCGTGTATAAGGGCGGTGCCTGCCGAGGTCGATCCGGCCCGTGGGCTCATCTCGCGACATCCCGACCGTGCTGGACGACATCCCGGCCCGGCCGACTGCCGCGAAGGTCGCACCGGCCACGGCGCGCCCGCCCCGACTCCCTCCAGACAAGGATCCACGA
>CAXUHE010000034.1:8715-23953 GCA_964250725.1 uncultured Enterovirga sp.
CGGCCCGGCCGTCCGTCGCGAAGGGTGATCCGGACACGGAACGCCCATCCCGACACCTTCCAGACCAAGGATGCACGATGTCGATCACGGCCGAGCGCAAGACCGCGCTCATGAAGGAACATGCCCGCAAGTCGGGCGACACGGGCTCCGCGGAGGTCCAGGTCGCGATCCTGACCGAGCGGATCACCAACCTGACCGAGCATTTCAAGACGCACGCCAAGGACAACCATTCCCGTCGCGGCCTCCTGAAGCTCGTCTCGTCGCGGCGCTCGCTCCTCGACTACCTGAAGAGCAAGGACGAGGGCCGTTACAGGTCCCTGATCGAGAAGCTCGGCATCCGCCGTTGACCGATCGACGGGGCGGCTGACCGTCCCGCGGGCGGCTACATCGCCCGGCTTTCCCCGGACCAGTCCGGACAACGACGCGCATCCGGCACACAGCCGGCGCGCTTGACGGCACCGCCGGAATGGTCCGGCGCGCCGAACCAGGCGGGTCCGCCCGCCATGGTCAAGATCGCCGGGCGCTCGACATCGAGCCCCGACGCGAGCGCCCGCCCGCCCCGAGCGCCCGGCCATCTTGTTCATGGCACGTCGTTCTCGACGGAAGCGTCGCACGGACGCGGATCTGCCGCCACCGCCGACCGGACAGGGGTCCGGCCGGTCAGACGAGAGACAGATGTTCGACATTCAACGCGAAGAGCTGATGTGGGGCGGGCGCAAGCTCGTGCTGGAGACGGGCAAGATGGCCCGCCAGGCGGATGGCGCGGTGCTCGCGACCTACGGCGAGACCGCCGTGCTCGCGACGGTCGTGTCCATGAAGGAGCCGAAGCCGGGCTTCGACTTCTTCCCGCTCACCGTGAACTACCAGGAGCGCACCTACGCGGCCGGCCGCATCCCGGGCGGCTACTTCAAGCGCGAGGGCCGCCCGACCGAGAAGGAGACGCTGACCTCGCGCCTCATCGACCGGCCGATCCGTCCCCTCTTCGTCGAGGGCTACAAGAACGACACGCAGATCGTCGTGACGGTTCTGTCGCACGACCTCGAGAACGATCCCGACATCGTCGGGCTGGTGGCGACCTCCGCCGCCCTCACGCTGTCGGGCGTGCCCTTCATGGGCCCGGTCGGCGCGGCACGCGTCGGCTATATCGGGGGCGGCTACAAGCTGAACCCGCCGCTGGTCGAGATGGAGGCGAGCCAGCTCGACCTCGTGGTGGCGGGCACGCAGGACGCCGTCCTGATGGTCGAGTCCGAGGCGAAGGAGCTCTCGGAAGAGATCATGCTCGGCGCCGTGATGTTCGGCCACAAGCACTTCCAGCCGGTCATCGAGGCGATCATCCGCCTTGCCGAGAAGGCCGCGAAGGAGCCGCGCGACTACACGGCGCCCGACCTCTCCGAGATCGACAAGGTGATCCTGGAGATCGCCGAGCACGACCTGCGCGCCGCCTACAAGATCACCCAGAAGGCCGATCGCTACGTGGCGGTCGACGCCGCGCGCCAAAAGGTCATGTCGGCTCTGGTGCCGGCGGACGGCGAGGCCCGCTTCCCGGTCGACAAGGTCAAGACCGCCTTCAAGGCCATGCAGGCGAAGATCGTGCGCTGGAACATCCTCGACGAGGGGACGCGCATCGACGGACGCGACGTGAAGACGGTGCGCCCGATCCTCTCCGAGGTCGGCATCCTGCCCCGCACGCACGGCTCGGCGCTGTTCACGCGCGGGGAGACGCAGGCGCTGGTCGTGGCGACCCTCGGGACCGGCGAGGACGAGCAGTATATCGACCAGCTCGAGGGGACGCGTAAGGAGAACTTCCTCCTCCACTACAACTTCCCCCCCTACTCGGTCGGCGAGACGGGCCGCATGGGCTCGCCCGGCCGCCGCGAGATCGGCCACGGCAAGCTCGCCTGGCGCGCGCTGCACCCGATGCTGCCGCCCGCGCACGAGTTCCCCTACACGGTGCGGCTCGTCTCCGAGATCACGGAGTCGAACGGCTCCTCCTCGATGGCGACGGTCTGCGGCTCGTCCCTCGCTCTGATGGATGCGGGCGTGCCGCTGCGTCGCCCGGTCGCGGGCATCGCGATGGGCCTCATCCTGGAGGGCGAGCGCTTCGCGGTCCTGTCCGACATCCTGGGCGACGAGGACGCACTCGGCGACATGGACTTCAAGGTCGCGGGCACCGAGACCGGCCTGACGTCCCTCCAGATGGACATCAAGATCGCCGGGATCACCGAGGAGATCATGCGGGTCGCCCTCACTCAGGCGAAGGACGGGCGGCTCCACATCCTCGACGAAATGTCGAAGGCGCTGACGAGCGCGCGCTCCGAGATCGGCGAGCACGCCCCGCGGATCGAGGTCATCCAGATCCCGACCGACAAGATCCGCGACGTGATCGGCACCGGTGGCAAGGTGATCCGCGAGATCGTCGAGAAGACGGGCGCCAAGATCAACGTCGAGGACGACGGCACGATCAAGATCGCGTCGGCGGACGGCAAGTCGATCGCGGCGGCGAAGAACTGGATCCGCTCGCTGACCGCGGAGCCGGAGGCCGGCACGATCTACGACGGCACCATCGTGAAGACGATGGAGTTCGGCGCCTTCGTGAACTTCTTCGGCCCCAAGGACGGTCTCGTCCACATCTCGGAACTCGCGCCGCAGCGGGTGCAGAAGGTCACCGACGTCGTCAAGGAAGGCGACAAGGTGAAGGTGAAGTTCCTCGGCGCCGACGAGCGCGGCAAGATCCGCCTCTCCATGAAGGTCGTCGACCAGCAGACGGGCGAGGACATCACCGAGAAGGTCAAGGCGCAACGCGACACCGAGAGGGCGGAGCGCGGCGAGACCGGCGAGGAGCGCGAGGACAGGGGCGACCGCGGCCCGCGCCGCGACGACCGCGGCGGACGCGACCGCGGCCCGCGCCGCGAATATCGCGGACCCCGCGAGGACCGCGAGCCCCGCGCCGAGGGCGAGCGCGCGCCCCGCGACGAGCCGGTCGACGCCGGGGAGTAACTAATGGTTGTTTCAGCGAATCACGCGGATATCATGTCCGCGTGATTTGCGAGAGGTCTGGATGTTTGACGCTAACGGCTATTTAGCTGGCGGGATCCATGACTATGACGAGGGGCAGTTTGAAAGCGATTTCGTAACAGCTTTTCCCAGTAGCGTGACGCGAAAAAACATCTTCGCAGGCTACATGCGTCACGCTTCGGATTTGCTTCAAATAGTCGATAGGTGCGAACAGCTTATTGACGGCTCATTCGTCACGAATAAAAACGATCCGGGTGATGTCGATCTGGTATGTTTTGTGGACAAAGATGAGCTCGATAATCTTTCTCTAGTAGATCAGGCTAAGTTCACTGCTCTGGTTTCGGGAAAAAGCACCAAGTCCACGCATTTTTGTGATTCATATTTCGTTCCGACGGTCCCCATTGGCCATCCTCTTTTCGAGGAAATTCGTAAGTTGCGGAAGTATTGGCTCGGGGAGTTCTCCTTCGATCGCACCGAAAACCCAAAAGGGATTGTGAGAAGGATTCTGACGCCATGATAAGTCAATGGCGCACGCTCGAAGATCAAGAGGCAGAAGCTCACTTTCGCGGCTTACAACGCAGGCTCGTTGACTTGGAAGCGGCTCTGGCAGCCCAGGGGAGAATTAGCGAGTCTGACCCCACATCGTTTGCCGCTCGATTGAGCCTCGTAGGCCTACTTCGAATGCAAGAATACCTTCTTAATGAACGCGCTCAGCTTTTAAGAGACAGGCAATTTGAGGTCATAAAAATTCGTTTTGATGGAAAGGCCTTTGAGCAGAAAGCCGCAAATTTTGAGGCCTTAGGATGGTTTTTGGTTCGTTTCCAAAAACTGCTCG
This sequence comes from uncultured Enterovirga sp., assembly GCA_964250725.1. Lineage (GTDB taxonomy): Bacteria > Pseudomonadota > Alphaproteobacteria > Rhizobiales > Beijerinckiaceae > Enterovirga. The sequence goes on from CAXUHE010000034.1 coordinate 12,566, forward strand.
ATGCTGTTGGACAGGCTATATCATCTGGGCCGACCCGACGCGGTCCAATAGCAAACGAGACTCGTCGACTTACTGAACTTCGTTTTCAGGAAAGTTTTGCTTCTTCGTTTGGAATACAACTAACCGTTCGTTCAAACTATGATCTATTTGGTGAAAGTATATCGGTTTCTGCTGTTAGATCCCTTTTTCAGATGCTTAATAGCCAAGATCAAGAGGCGGCCACAAGACGCCAGCTAGGAGAGTTGGGCGAGCGGACTTTTCGTCATTTGAGACGTCTACTTGACGATTTAGTAAAAAGCAGCGACGATTTCGCTTTGCGTTGGGAGGACGTCGGGGGAACATCCTATGAATGGAGCGAGAGCAGCAGCAAACTAGCGCAGTTCTCAAGCCGGCTACAAAATCTAAGATCTAGTACAGTGAGAGAATTTGAAATAGATGCGTATCTTGGAGGCGTGAGCCTCATCCGACAGCGTTTCGAAGCTGTAAATTTGGAAACGAGAGATATTATCGAAGGGAGAATTTCAAGGCAAGCGTTTGCAGTAACAAAGGATAATTTTGCAAAAACGGTTAAACTATTTATTCGGGAGGTTGAAACAATCAATCGCTCTACGAACGATATTGATAGAGCTTACACATTATTGGACGTGAAATCGAAAACAATAGCGATTAATTAATAGATACTGTCACCTGATCGGATACGCGTATTGCAGCCCACCCTTGGAGCCGAGCGCGTTGATGCCGCGCGGGATCTTGAGCGGCGAGCTCGGCCCGACATTGCGCTCGAAGCTCTCGCCGTAGTTCCCGACGCGCTTGACGATGCGGTAGGCCCAGTCCTTCGTCAGCCCGAGCGCCTCGCCGAAATTGCCCTCCACCCCCAGCAATCGCCGGATCTCGGGATTGGGCGACGTCAGCATCGCCTCGACATTCGCCTGGGTGACGCCGAGCTCCTCGGCGTTCAGCATGGCGTAATGCGTCCAGCGCACGATCGTCGTCCATTGCTCGTCGCCCTTGCGGATCGCGGGGCCGAGCGGCTCCTTCGAGATGATCTCGGGCAGGATGACGAAATCGTCCGGCTTCGCGAAATTCAGGCGCTGCGCCGCGAGGCCGGACGAGTCCGTCGTGAAGGCGTCGCAGCGCCCGCTCTCCAGCCCTTTCGAGGCCTCGTCGAGGTTGCCGAACGCGATGCCCTCGTACTTCATGGCATGGACACGGAAATAGTCCGCGAGGTTCAGCTCGGTCGTCGACCCTTGCGCCACGCAGACCGACGCGCCCGACAGCTCGGTCACGCTCCCGATCTTCGCCGAGGCGCGCACGATGAAGCCCTGGCCGTCGTAGAAGTTGATGGCGGGGAAGTTCAGCCCGAGCGAGGTGTCGCGCGAGAGCGTGTAGGTGGCGTTGCGGGCGAGCACGTCGACCTCGCCCGACTGCACGGCCGGGAAGCGGCCCGTCGCGGTGGTGGGGATGAAGCGCACCTTCTCGATGTCGTCGAAGATCGCGGCCGACATGGCGCGGCAGAGGTCGATGTCGAGGCCCTTGTAGCGGCCGGTCGAGTCGATCTGCCCGAAGCCCGGCTGCGAGGGGTGGACGCCGCAGATCAGCACGCCGCGCTGGCGGATCGTGTCGAGCGTCGCCGCGGAGGCCCCGCCGGACAGGAGGGCCAGGGCCGCGGCCGCGGCGATCGAAGTTGGACGTGGCATCGGCATTCCTTCCGGGCGTCCCTCGCCGTCGCGACGGATCACGAGGACCGGCGCTCCGCAACCGGTATGCCACCCGGCTCTCCACGCGCCGTCCGGCATGGAACGCCGACCGCGACGGGGCGTTCGGACGCCATCACCATCCGCAGCGACCTGGAGGTCACACGTGCCGAACTCGATCGTCGACGAAGCTCACCATCTCATCTCGGGGGACGCGAACCTGTCCATGACCGAGCGCACCCTGTCCGTCATCGGCGGGCTCGCGATCGCGGCCGTCGGGGCGAAACCGCGTCCCAACAAGTGGCTCAGCCTGATCGCGGTCCTGGCGGGCTCCGCGCTCGCGATACGGGGCGCGACCGGCCATTGCGCCGTCAAGGCCATCATGGACGGCGAGAAGGCCTGATCAAACGAGGACGGCTGGACACAGATCCAGCCGTCCCAACGTCGCAATGGTGTGTCGGTCAGTCAAAGGACCGTGCGGCGGCGCCCAGCGATGAGGCCATAGAGGAACAGGACCACGCATGCGCCCACGATGCCGCCGATGAAGCGCGCGCCGTCGTTCGGTCCGTACCAGCCGACGATCTGGCCGAGGTAGGTGCCGACGAACATGCCGACGATACCCAGGATCGTGGTCAGGATGAAGCCCTGCGGCTCGTTCGGTCCCGGCATGATGAACTTCGCCACGAGGCCGACCACGAAGCCGACGATGATGGTCCAGATGATACCCATGTTGCGCACTCCGTGGCGATCCGATGCGCCTCAAACGCGCGTCGCGCCCCGGGGTTGCGACAAAACGGTCAAGCTTGGCGAAAAGTTTGAACCGCGGTCCGGAGATTTGAACCGGAACATGGGAGCACACGGGCGCTGACACCCGCCGGGGGAGCGCCTAAGGGTGGTCATCCGGCGCCGGCGAGCGTCATCGGAGGATACGGGATGACGATCGAGCGAATCGAGGCCGGGGCGCGGATGAGCAAGGCGGTCGTGCATAACGCGACCGTGTACCTGGCGGGCCAGGTCGCGCACGGGAAGGCGGGCGGCAGTATCGCGGAGCAGACGGGGGACGTGCTCGCCTCCGTGGACGAGATCCTGGCGAAGGCCGGCACTGACAAGACGAAGATCCTGTCGGCCACGATCTACCTCGTGGACATCGCGCATTTCGCCGAGATGAATGCGGTGTGGGACGCATGGCTCGCTCCCGGCTGCGCGCCAGCCCGCGCGACCGTGCAGGCGACGCTCGCGGGGCCGCAATTCGGCGTCGAGATCTCCGTGATCGCCGCACTTTAGCGCCGCCCGAACGTTCTCCGTGACCCCGCGTTGTCAGGCGGAACGGAGAGATCCAATGAGCAACGCGGGCTACGGCAACCACGACGCGCCCCCGCCTGACGCGGAGAGCAAGACACCCGGGGCAGCGAAGACCGAGGTGCCGGAGGACGGGACGAACGCCGCCCCGTCCTCCGCTCCGGCCGCCGCCGCCGAGCGGCGTGACGCCTCCACGCCGGGCGAGGGGGCGCTCTCGGACGGCGCGCAGGGCGACGACGTCGATCCGGGCGTCGGCTAGATGATTACGCTCTACACCTGGGCGACGCCGAACGGCCGCAAGGCATCCATCATGCTGGAGGAGATCGGCGAGCCCTACGAGGTGAAGACGGTCAACATCGCCAAGAACGAGCAGTTCGACCCGGCCTTCCTGGCAATGTCGCCGAACAACAAGATTCCGGCCATCGCGGACCATGACGGCGAGGAGGTCCGCACGATCTTCGAGACGGCCGCGATCCTGATCTACCTCGCGGAGAAATCCGGGAAGCTGCTTCCCGCGAAGGGCGTCGCGCGCGACAGCGCGCTCGAATGGCTCGTCTGGTCCGTCGCGGGGCTCGGGCCCATGCTCGGCCAGTGGAACTACTTCGCGAAGCGTGCTCCGGAGCCGGTCCCGGCCGCGACCGAGCGCTTCACAGCGGAGGCCGTGCGCCTCTTCAAGGTGTTGGAAGGCCGACTCGACGAGGCGGGCTACCTCGCGGGCGATTACGGGATCGCGGACATCTCCGCCTATACCTGGACGAAGGCGGTGTTCGGCCCCTTGCGCGAGGTGGCGGGCGAACGGCTCGGCGCCACACCTCAGATCGACCGCTGGCTCCTTCAAATCGAGAGCCGCCCGGCCGTCCGGCGCGGCATGGCGGTCCCGCGCATCTGACATCGTATATCAACTAAAGGATCGACCATCATGCCGATGAAGAAACCCGACGACGAGGTCGGCGAGCCTAAGGGCATCGATTCAGGCCGCCAGACGGCGGCTCAGAAGGCCGTGCTCGGCGGCGGCGGCGAGGAGGGTGGGATCCCCGAGCCGAAGAGCGCCGGCGACTGGGCGGCGCGCGGTGCGGCGGGCGGCGAACCCGGACGTCCGCCGGTCGCGATCGGCGGCAACTCACAGGGCCAGGGCGACCGCATGCCGACGGGCGGCGGGGAGCCGGCCACGAACCCGAAGACACGGCCCGGCAACGAGCACGAGGCCTGAGCTTCCTCTGTCGTTCCGGGGCGGCGAAGGCCGAACCCGAAATCCAGGACAGGGATGACGGCTATGGGTGCTTGTGGATCGGATCGATCCACGGCACCGCCTCGGGCGGCTCCACGGGATCGACATCGGTGATGTTGACCACCACGGCCTCGTTGTCCGAGCGCACGAGCACGCATTCGAGCGGCTCGTCCGGCGAGGCGTTGATCTCCTGGTGGGGCACGAAGGGCGGGATGAAGATGAAGTCACCCGGCCCCGCCTCGGCGACGAATTCCAGCCGCTCGCCCCAGCGCATCCGGGCGCGGCCGCGCACGACGTAGATCACGCTCTCGAGCTCGCCGTGGTGATGGACGCCGGTCTTGGCGTTCGGCTGGATCGCGACCGTGCCGGCCCAGATCCTCTGCGCCCCGACGCGCGCGTGGTTGATCGCGGCCTGCCGGAACATGCCGGGCGTCTGGGCGGTGTTCGGGTCGAGCCCGTCACCCGGGATCACCCGCACGCCGTCATGCTTCCAGCGCGGCTCGCCTTCGTGGGGGTGCGAGTGGTCGTGGGGGTCGCTCACGGCGTCGTTCCCTGTCTGGACCGCGATGCGTCCTCGTCGAGGGAGCGGGCCAGGAGCCAGATCCGCAGAGCGTCGTTGATCCGCGTCTGCCAGCCGGCGCCGGTCGCGCGCAGACCCTCCAGCAGGTCGGCATCGAGCCGTATCGTGACCTGCTTCTTCGGGCTGTCGGATCTCGGCCGGCCGCGGCGGATCAGGATACCGCCACGGTAGAAATCCGCTTGCGCGAACCATTCATCGGTCAGTTCGGGAAGGTCTTCGTACTCCTCCGGTTGAACTACATGGGCATCGACCTTCGCGAAGTCGGTCTCGCCATAGACACTATCGGAGACGATCGGCGTATTTGGCTTGCTCGCGACCATTGGCTTTCCTCATCGAGAAAACATGACGATCCGCGCCACGCGGTGTCCAGCCGACGACGATCATCCGGCTTCCAATTAGGCCGACCGTCATGATGCGGGTTTCCCCGTAGTCTCGCCTCGTATCGATGCGATCATAAACGAGGCCCTCGAAGACCGAAGCCGCCGCTACGAAATCGAGGCCGCGCTCCCTAAGTGTCCAGTCCCGCTTCGCCGGGTCGAAGGTGATCGCCACGGCTTAAATGTAGCGACATCAATTCGAGCGTCAAGGCAGTTGCGAGCCGTGCATCCGGCACCGCCCAGGCGTATAGGATCGCTCAACGCGGATGGGCGCGGTCGGCCGGGAGCACCGATGTCGTTTCACTCCCTCTACGCCCACGGCTTCGCGCGGGTCGCGGCCTGCGTGCCGCGCGTCGCGATCGCGAACCCTGCGGTCAACGCGGAGCGCCACGCGGCCCTGGCCGAGACCTGCCACGCGCGGGGCGTCGCGGTCGCGCTGTTTCCCGAACTCGGGCTCTCGGGCTACGCGATCGAGGACCTGCTCATGCAGGACGTGCTCCTCGACGCGGTCGAGGCGGCGGCCGCCGACCTCGTGCGCCGCTCGGCCGACTGGATGAGCGTGCTCGTCGTCGGCGCGCCTCTCCGGCATGGCGCGCGGATCTACAACGCGGCGCTCGTCATCCATCGCGGTGCGCTGCTGGGCGTCGTGCCGAAGACCTACCTCCCGACCTATCGCGAGTTCTACGAGAAGCGCCATTTCGCGTCCGGCGACGGCGTCGGCGGGTCGATCCGGATCGGCGGGTACGAGGCCCCGTTCGGCGCGGACCTGCTGTTCGAGGCCGAGGACGTGCCGGGCCTCGTGCTCGGCGTCGAGATCTGCGAGGACATGTGGGTGCCGATCCCGCCCGCCGCCGAGCTGGCGCTCGCGGGCGCGAGCGTGCTCGTGAACCTGTCCGGCTCGCCGATCACGATCGGCCGCGCGACGAGCCGCGAGCTGCTCTGCCGATCGACCTCGGCGCGCTGCCTCGCGGCCTACCTCTACGCGGCCGCGGGCCCGGGCGAGTCCACGACCGACCTCTCCTGGGACGGCCAGACCTCGATCCACGAGGCCGGCGTGCTGCTGGCCGAGGGGGAGCGCTTCCCGAGCGAGGACGTGGTGACGGTCGCGGATGTCGACCTCGACCTCATCCGCCAGGAGCGGGCGGGGATGAACTCGTTCGACGACAACCGGCTCGCGCATGCCGGACGGCTCGCGGGCATCCGCCGCGTGACGTTCAGGCTCGCCCCCCCGGCGGGCGATATCGGCTTCGCGCGGGTGGTCGAGCGCTTCCCGTTCGTGCCGGCCGACCCCGCCCGGCTCGCGCAGGATTGCTACGAGGGCTACAGCATCCAGGTCGCGGGCCTCGCCCAGCGCATGGAAGCGATCGGCACGCGGCGCGCCGTGATCGGCGTGTCGGGCGGGCTCGATTCGACCCACGCGCTCATCGTGACCGCGAAGGCCTTCGACCGGCTCGGCTGGCCGCGCACCGACATCCTCGCCTACACGATGCCGGGCTTCGCGACCTCGGACGAGACCAAGACGAATGCGGTCGACCTCATGACGTCGCTCGGCGTGACCTCGCGCGAGCTCGATATCCGGCCTGCCGCCCGGCAGATGCTCGCCGACATGGAACACCCGTTCGCGCGGGGCGAGCCCGTCTACGACACGACCTTCGAGAACGTGCAGGCGGGCCTGCGGACGGACTTCCTGTTCCGGCTCGCGAACCAGCACGGCGGCATCGTGATCGGCACCGGCGACCTCTCCGAGCTGGCGCTCGGCTGGTGCACCTACGGGGTCGGGGACCAGATGTCCCACTACAACGTCAATGCGGGCGTGCCGAAGACGCTGATCCAGCACCTCATCCGCTGGGTCGTGTCCTCCGGCCAGTTCGACGAGGCGGTCGGGCGCACGCTGATCGCGATCCTGTCGACCGAGATCTCGCCCGAGCTCGTGCCGGTCGAGGCGGGCCAGACGCCGCAGAGCACTGAGGCCAAGGTCGGACCCTACGAGTTGCAGGACTTCAACCTGTTCTACACGCTGCGCTACGGGTTCCGGCCCTCGAAGATCGCCTTCCTGGCGCTCCAGGCCTGGCGCGACCCGGCGCTGGGCGCATGGCCGCCGGGCTTCCCGCAAGACCGCCGGCAGGGCCACGACCTCGCGACGATCCGCCGGTGGCTGCGCTCGTTCCTCTGGCGCTTCTTCGCCTTCGCGCAGTTCAAGCGCTCCGCGCTGCCGAACGGCCCCAAGGTCGCGGCCGGCGGCTCGCTCTCGCCGCGCGGCGACTGGCGAGCCCCTTCCGACGGCAACGCGGATGCCTGGATCGCGGAGCTGGAGCGCAACGTGCCGGAAGCGTGACTTAAGCCTGCACCGCCTTCAGCCGATAGAGCGCCTCCAGCGCGCCGCGCGGCGTGAGGTCGTCCGGGTCGATGGTGGCCAGGAGATCGCGCAGCGGGTCGCAGGCGGGCGCGGCCGTTTTCGGGGGCGGGGTGCGCGCGGCCGCGAAAAGCGGCAGGTCGTCGATCAGCGCCGCGCGCGGGCGCTCGCGGTCGGAGCGTTCGAGCTCGGTCAGGATCGTCTTCGCCCGGTCGATCACGGCGGGCGGGAGCCCTGCGAGCCGCGCGACCTGGAGACCGTAGCTCCGGTCGGCCGCGCCCGGCACGACCTCGTGCAGGAACACGACGTCGCCGTTCCACTCCGTGACCCTGAGCGTCGCGTTGGCGAGCCGCGGCAGGCGCTCGGCGAGCGCTGTCAGCTCATGGTAATGCGTCGCGAAGAGCGCTCGGCAGCGGTTCACCTCGTGAAGGTGCTCGATCGCCGACCAGGCGATCGACAGGCCGTCGAAGGTCGCGGTGCCGCGCCCGATCTCGTCGAGGATGACGAGCGAGCGATCCGTCGCCTGATTCAGGATCGCGGCCGTCTCCACCATCTCGACCATGAAGGTCGAGCGCCCGCGCGCGAGGTCGTCGGCCGCGCCGACACGCGAGAAGAGCCGGTCCACGATGCCGATCCGGGCGCTCTCGGCCGGCACGCAGGACCCCATCTGGGCGAGCACCACGATGAGCGCGTTCTGGCGCAGGAAGGTCGACTTGCCGCCCATGTTCGGTCCGGTGATCAGCAGGATGCGCCCTGCCCCGCCCTGCCCGCCGAGGTCGCATTCGTTGGCGATGAAGGGCTGGCCGTCGCGCCTGAGCGCCGCCTCCACCACGGGGTGACGCCCTTTCGCGATCGCGAAATCGAGCCCGTCTTCGATGCGCGGCCGGGTCCAGCCGAGATCGGCCGCGAGGTCGGCGAGCCCCGCCGCGACGTCGATCACCGCGAGCGCGTCCGCCGCGCCCGCGATCTCGGCCGAGGCGGCGACGACCTCGTCCGCCAGAGCGTCGAACCGCGCGAGCTCGATCGCGAGCGCGCGGTCGGAGGCGGACGCGATCTTCGCCTCGAGCTCGCCGACCTCGACCGTCGAGAAGCGCATCGCGCCTGACATCGTCTGGCGGTGCGCGAAGGTGGCGCGCCATTCCGGCGTGGTCAGGATCTCGCCCGTCGCCTGCGGCACCTCGACGAAGTAGCCGATCACGTTGTTGTGCTTGATGCGCAGCGTCCGGCAGCCGGTCTCGGCCGCGTAGCGCGCCTGCAAGGCCGCGATCACGCGGCGCGAATCCTGGGCGAGCTCGCGCAGCTCGTCGAGAGCCGAGTCGTGGCCCGGCCGGATGAAGCCGCCGTCGCGCCGCAGCGGCGGCAGGCTGTCCACGAGTGCGTCGGACAGGGCGGCGGCGAGCGCGGGATCCGGCGCGGCGAGCGCCCGCGCGGCCAAGTCGAGCTCGTCCGGCAGCGGACCCGAGGCGGTGAGGATCGCCGCCACGGCGGCCGCGGCCTCGAGGCCGTCGCGCAGGCACGCGAGGTCGCGCGGTCCGCCCCGCCCCAGCGCCAGCCGCGACAGGGCGCGCGCGATGTCGGGCGCGCGGCGCAGCTCCGCACGGACCGCCTCGCGCGTCGTGCGGTCCTCCGCGAAGAGCTCGAGCGCCTCCTGGCGGCCCGAGATCGCCGCGACGTCGGTCAGCGGCCCGGCCAGGCGCTCGGCGAGGAGCCGCGCGCCGGCGGCCGTCACCGTACGGTCGACGGCCTCGAGCAACGTGCCCGCCCGGCTGCCGGTCTGGCTGCGGGTGAGTTCGAGGTTCGCGCGCGTCGCGGGATCGATGAGGAGCGAGCCCGACCCTGCGCGCGCGGGCGGCGTCAGGCTCGGGCGCGAGCCGAACTGCGTGCGCTCGACATAAGCCAGCGCCGCGCCCGCGGCCGCGATCTCGGCCCGGCCGAAGGTCCCGAAGGCGTCGAGCGTCGCGACGCCGAAGAACTCGCGCAGGCGCCGCTCGGCGGAGGCGGGGTCGAGCCCGTCGCGCGCGGTCGGCGTCACGGCGGCCCGGAGGTCGCGCCAGAGCGGCTTCAGCTCGGGATCGTCGTGGATCGTGTCCGGCACCACGACCTCGCTCGGGTCGAGGCGCGCGAACTCGGCCGCGAGCTCCTCGCCGGGCACCTCGGCCACGCCGAAGCGACCGGTCGAGATGTCGATATGCGCGAGCCCGTAGCACCAGGCGGTGTCGGAGAGGCGCCGCCGCGCGACCGCGACGAGGAGGTTCGGCCGCGCCGGGTCGAGCAGCCGGTCCTCGGTCAGCGTGCCCGGCGTCACGAGGCGCACGACCGCGCGGGCCACGACCGACTTCCCGCCGCGCTTCTTCGCCTCGGCCGGGTCCTCCGTCTGCTCGCAGACCGCGACGCGGTGGCCGAGGCCGATCAGCTTGTGCAGGTACTCGTCCGAGCGCTCGACCGGCACGCCGCACATGGGGATGTCGAGCCCCGCATGCTTTCCGCGCTTCGTCAGCACGATGCCGAGCGCGCGGGACGCGATCTCCGCGTCCTCGAAGAACAGCTCGAAGAAGTCCCCCATCCGGTAGAACAGGAGGGAGCCGGGGTTCGCAGCCTTGATCTCCACGTACTGCGCCATCATCGGCGTGACGCGGTGCGGCTCGGCCGCCGCCTCCGTCACGTCGGCGGGGCGATCGTCCTGCGGCGGATACGCGACGGCGGCTGACATGGGATCGTCATAGCATCGCTCTCCGGCTGACGGGAGCCGGCTCGGCGCCTCTAACGAGAGGAAGCGCAACCTTACTCAGCGTATGGCTCCCAGTTCGTCATCCTGAGGAGCCCGCGTGTCCGGCGAAGCCGGTGCGGGCGTCTCGAAGGACGCACCCGAACCGTGTGCGTGGTTCGAGACGCGGCTCCGCCGCTCGTCACCATGACGAGGGAGAAGCCCCGACCTCGAACCGCCCGCCCCCTAGAAGAACGCCTGCAGCCCCGTCTGCGCGCGCCCGAGGATCAGCGCGTGGACGTCGTGGGTGCCCTCGTAGGTGTTCACCGTCTCGAGGTTCTGGGCGTGGCGCATGATGTGGTACTCGCCCATGATGCCGTTGCCGCCCAGCATGTCGCGGGCCTGGCGCGCGATGTCGAGCGCCTTGCCGCAATTGTTGCGCTTGACGATCGAGATCATCTCGGGCGCCATCCGGCCCTGGTCGAAGAGCTGACCGACGCGCAGCGAGGCCTGGAGGCCCAGCGCGATCTCGGTCTGCATGTCCGCGAGCTTCTTCTGCACGAGCTGCGTCTGGGCGAGCGGGCGGCCGAACTGCTTGCGGTCGAGCGTGTACTGGCGCGCGCGGTGCCAGCAATCCTCGGCCGCGCCGAGCGCGCCCCAGGAGATGCCGTAGCGCGCGCGGTTGAGGCAACCGAACGGACCCTTGAGGCCCGAGACGTTCGGCAGGAGCGCGTCCTCGCCGACCTCGACGCCGTCCATCACGATCTCGCCCGTGACCGAGGCGCGCAGCGACAGCTTGCCGCCGATCTTCGGGGCGGAGAGGCCCTTCATGCCCTTCTCCAGGACGAACCCGCGGATGGCCTCGCCATGCGCGGCCGACTTCGCCCACACGACGAACACGTCCGCGATCGGCGAGTTCGAGATCCACATCTTGGCGCCCGAGATGCGGTAGCCCGACGAGGTCTTCTCCGCGCGGGTCTTCATGCCGCCGGGGTCGGAGCCGGCATCGGGCTCGGTCAGCCCGAAACAGCCGACCCACTCGCCCGACGCGAGCTTGGGCAGGAACTTCTTGCGCTGGGTCTCGTCCCCGTAGGCGTAGATCGGGTACATGACGAGCGAGGATTGCACGCTCATCATCGAGCGATAGCCGGAA
>CAXUHE010000035.1:0-12470 GCA_964250725.1 uncultured Enterovirga sp.
AACCTGCGGGGCGAGGTCGTGGGCGTGAACACCGCGATCGCTTCGCCGTCCGGCGGCAGCGTCGGGCTTGCCTTCGCGATCCCGGCCGCGACGGTCGGCAACGTGGTGGCTCAGCTCGAAGAGAAGGGACAGGTCACCCGCGGCTATCTGGGTGTCGCGATCCAGCCGCTCAGCAGGGATCTCGCGGAGGGGCTGGGCCTCAAGACCGAGCACGGCGCGCTCGTCAATGCCGCCCAGCCGAACACGCCGGCCGCGAAGGCCGGCATCAAGTCGGGTGACGTCATCGTGGCGGTGAACGGCGAGAGCGTCGCGGACGCGCGCGAGCTGACCCGCCGGATCGCCGCGATGCGGCCCGGCGCCTCGGTCGAGCTCGGCTACCTGCGTGACGGGCGCGAGCGCAGCGCCTCGGTCGAGCTCGGCACGTTGCCGAACACCGAGACGGCCGCGCTCGACACGGGGGAGACGAAGTCGAGCGCGTTGCGACTCGGCCTTCAGCTCGCCCCGGCGGATCGCGTCGGGGCCGGCGACGAAGGTGTCGCGGTCGTGAATGTCGACCCCGACGGGCCGGCGGCCGCGAAGGGGATCGCGGAAGGCGACGTGATCCTGGAGATCGGCGGCCGGGCGGTCTCCTCGCCGGCCGACGTCGCGACCGGGATCAAGGCGGCGCGGGATGCCGGCAAGAGCGCGGTGCTGATGCGGGTGAAGAGCCGGCAGGGTGTGCGCTTCGTGGCCATCGCGCTGCCCAAGGCCGGTTGATCAGGCTCTGTGACATCCGAGGCGGCAGGCGACGAGCCCGCCGCCTCGCTCACGTTGGCTTGTAGAGGACGCCGCGAACACGGACGTTCTCGCGGCGTTCTCGGTCGAAGGGTAGCGACATGCGACGCCGAATGATCCTGACCGTGGTGCTGATGGCAGGCTCGGCCGCGGCCCCGGCAGTGGAGGCTGCCGAAACTCGCGTCTCGTTCGCGTCGCCCGAGGGGTTCACCGACATCGATACCGAGGGCAGCTCGCTGACGGTGCGGGCGACGCTCGATCGCATCCGTCAAGTGCTGGCGGATCTCGGACGTCGTCTGCCGGCCGATCAGGTGCTCGACATCGAGGTCACGGACGTCGATCTCGCGGGGCTCGTGCTGCCGTCCCGGCAAGGCATGTCCTCCCAACGCGTCCTCACCGACAACACTCGCCCGGCGATCCGGCTGGCTTATCGGCTGAGCCGGGGAGGGCGCGTCCTCGCCACGGGCCGGGAGAACGTCACGGACCCGACCTACCTTCAGAACGGCACGACCCACATCTCGAGCGACACGCTGCGCTATGAGACCGCCATGCTGGCGCGCTGGTTCGATTCACGCTTCGGCCGATTCGCGGTATCGCGGCGCGGCTCGTCGTAAGATCGAAGATGCGCTGCTGCCGCCTCCGGCGGCGAATGACAGCGAGCACCGTCCCGTCATCGTCGGCCTCCAGACCGATTCAGCGGGGGATGAGCCGTCGGACGCCTCGCAGAACGCTCCGGTCGCGCTTATGTCGATGCGGAAGGTCAAGGACACCATGATGCGCTCCCGTCACGTCCCCCTCTCGTTCGTCCTGCCGCTGCTCGTCGTCGCGGGGTCTGCACTGGCCCAGGGCGTGGTCAACCGCACGGCGACGATCGCGCCCGGCAAGCCGGCCCGCCTCGCGGTCGTGACGGCGCTGAAGAAGGACTGCTCGATCGGCGAGGTCGGCTCCATCCGTATCGTGACGCCGCCGAAGAGCGGCTCGCTCGTGATCAGGACCGGCAAGACCAGGACCCCGGCCTCGTTCCGCTGTCCGAACATCGAGACTCCGGTCCAGGCTCTGTTCTATCAGCCGAACGGCAAGTTCACGGGACAGGACGAGGCCGCCTACGAGACCAAGGGAACCGACGGGGCGACGGAGAACTTCACGGTCAAGATCAACGTGACAGACAAGCCGGCTCCGAAAAAGGACTTGATGGAGCTCTGAACGGCGTCTCGCCGCAGCGACGATCGACCGTCCGGAGGCTAGGTTCGCGCGCATGGCGCTTCATCTGATCAAGCTCTGCGTCGGAATCGACGCGATCGGCGACCTGGAGGATTGGATCGTCGAACGAAGGCGACGCTCCCGGTCGAGCCCCGATGAGCATGTTCACGTGACGCGCATGATGCCCAAGCGTCATCCCGAACTCGTCGACGGCGGCTCGCTCTATTGGGTGATTCGTGGCCAGCTCTGTTGCCGACAGCGGCTCGTCGCGGTGCGCGGCGTGATCGATGAGGGCGGCGTCTCACGGTGCCACCTCGTGCTCGAATCCCAAGTCGTGCCCGTCTCGCCGCGCCCGGTCCGCCCGTTCCAGGGCTGGCGCTACCTCGAGCTCGATGACGCACCCGGCGATCTCGGCGCGAATGCCGCCGCGATCGGCGCGATGCCGGAGACGATGCGGCGCGAACTCGCGGTCCTGGGGCTGCTGTGAGGGCGTCGCTCGCCCGTCTGTGCGCCGGTTCGCTCCTGCTGGCGGCCGCTCCGGCCTTGGCCGAATCCTGCCGCGTCGCCGACCGTACGGACCGAAAGATGGCGGGGCGCGCGACGTCGCCCTGCCCACCGGCCGAGCGCCTGACGCCCTATGATGCGGACGCCGTGCGAGCAGGTCGCATGCCGGGCTTCGTCGATCTCGGTGGCACGGAGGTCCGGATCGGCGGCAGGACTCGTCTCGACTACGATGTGCGCAGATGATGTCGGGTGACCTGCCATGCTGTTCGGGCTGATCGCCGCGGTCGTCGTCATCGCTTCCTTGAGGTGGGCCGGACGGGCCGGCCCCCAGAAGGTGTCGCGCGTGGTTCGAGAGGGCCGCAAGCTCAGCGGGCTCGCGGGCGGGATCGGCACGTCGCTCATCGCGCGGCGCTATCCGCTAGTCGGCCTCGGGATCGGCCTATGGACCCGCGTGAGGTCCGGACAGGCGGATGTACCGCCCCCGCCGGGGCCCTTGAGCCTAGGCGAGCTCCTGGCCTTGCGGGGCCAGCAGGCCGTTGGCGGACCGGACGCGGCAGGACGGGTCGAAGCCGAGCTCGACTGCCGCTTTCCCGGATGGCGTGAAGACGCTCATCAGGGTCCGGATGCGAGGCGGTGGTCCGATCCGGAGCGCAGCCCGATGTCTGAGCAGGAAGCTCACGAGATCCTGGGGCTTCAGCCTGGCGCGGATACGGCCGCGATCCGTGACGCGCACCGGGCTCTGATCAAGAGGCTCCATCCCGATGGGGGTGGTTCGACCTATCTTGCGAGCCGCGTCAACCAGGCGAAGGACCTCCTTCTGGACCGACATCGCTGAACTCCACGCGCAACCGGTCGAACGGACCGGCGTCGGAACATCGGGGGAGGGCGGGGCGGCGCGGACGCGCTCCCCGCGCCTCGTCGGGTTCAGCTTCGCGTCGCGAAACAGGCGAAGCCGCTACGCTTCAGCGTCCGGCAGGCCTCCTGGGCCGCGTCCGCCTCGCTGAAGCCCGAGAAGCGGGCGCGGTAGAGCGTCGCGCCGCTCCGCACGACCTTCTCCGTGAAAGGCGCGGCCTTGGCGAGGAGGCGGCCCGACTTCGAGCGCGCCTCGTCGAGGATGGCCCGGGCCTCGCCCTCGGCCTCGGAGGCTCCGAGCTGGATCACCCAAGGGCTGACCTTCGCGGGGCGTACGATCTCCGGTGCACGCTCGCTCTTCGTCTCGCGCACTGGTGGCTCCACCCGCATGACGGCCACCGACGCGGGGGGCAGCCGGGCCTCGATCTTCTGAGACGTCGAGGGCGGCAACGGGAGCACGTCGGAGGGCGAGGCGGACGCATATGCGAGGGCTACGCCCGGCACGGAACGCTGCGGGCTCGGCGTCGTCGTGGACGAGCCGCCGGTCGCCGAGGCGACCGCCGGTCGCATCGCCGCGAGGTCGAGCGGACGGGGGGATCGTACCGGCTTCGGCTCGGGTGCCATCGAGGCCGTGGTGTCGATGTCCTCGGCCGAGGTCCTCTCGCGGGCCGGCGGTGCGGGCCGCTCGTCGGCCTCCGCGAACACGCTCGACGAGCCGCTGGTCGAGGCTCGCGCGAGATTTGTCCGGATCAGGTTCGCCATGATGTTGTCGCGGCTTGCGCCCGAGCGGCCGCCGAGCACGACGCCGACGACGTGACGCCCATCGATCCGCGCGGACGTGAGGAGATTGAAGCCGGACGCGTTCGTGAAGCCCGTCTTGATTCCGTCGACACCCTCGACGCGGCCGATCAACCGATTGTGGTTCCCGATGTTGCGACCGGCCCACTCGAACGAGCGCGTCTGGAAATATTTGTAGTAGCGAGGAAACTTCTCCTGGATCGCGCGACCCAGGATCGTGAGATCGCGGGCGGTCGTGATCTGCTCCGGGTTCGGCAATCCGGACGCGTTACGGTAGACGGTTCCCGTCATCCCGAGTTGGCGCGCCTTGCGGGTCATGCGCTCGGCGAACTCCTCCTCGCTGCCTGCGAGGTTCTCGGCGATCGTGCAGGCCACGTCGTTCGCCGATTTCGTCACGATCGCCTTGATCGCGTCCTCCACCGAGATCGTCTCGCCCGGACGGATGCCGATCTTGGACGGCGCCTGGGCGGCCGAACGCGAGGAGGCGCGGAGCTCCGAATCGAGCGAGAGGGTGCCGCGCTCCAGCTGCTCGAACAGCAGGTAGAGCGTCATGACCTTGGTGATCGAGGCTGGATGGCGCGGCGCTGTCTCGTCGACGGCGTACATCGCGCGGCCGGTATTGGCGTCCACCACCATGGCTGAGAAGGGGGGCGCGTAGCCGCCGCCGCGGGCGGAATGGGACGCTGAATGGGACTTCGCGCGGTGGTGACGTCGGGCTTCGGCCGGAGACGTGAGCGCCGAAGATGCCGCCACCCCGAGCATCGCGGTCAACACCGCGACACGAGCACGACCTACACCAACGCAACGCAACATTACGTCCGCCCCTAACCAGGATTGGATGCTTCGGTTCGTCAAGCTATCCTGTTGGAAAGCTGTTGAGCCCGGAGCGACACATTGTGGAAAGTTAGGCCGACGCCGTTACGGATGGGTTAAGTGTCCGCGTTCGAGCGCCCTGATCGCACGTACAGGATCCTTGACATGTCGTCGTGGCGCAGACGCGACGCAACTGGACGCGTGGTGGCCATCCATGGCGAAGGATCGTGGGACGCCGGCGAAGGCCTTGTGACGCAGGAAGGCCTGATCCGCCCATTCGGGATCGTGATCGCCGTTGGGCTGAAACCTTCGAAAGCCTGGCGTTCGGCACAGACCAAGACGGCTGAGCACGTTACCCTCTTTGTCGACGGGCCACCGCCCGGGTACGGTCCCATTCGTTCGTCGGGTACGCAGCTCAAAAAACTGCGCTGAACTGGCACGCCATCTGGCGTAACGCATGACCGGTCTCTAGATTGATGTTCAGCCGCGGTTTGCGTGGCTTGGCTTGAGGAGGTTCGGCCCTGAGGTCCGGTGCGACGTCAAGCATGTTGGAGGGGTCCGGCGTCGAACGCTCGCGTGACGCCGCGGCAGGACCACGTCAGGCCGATGGCGACGACAATCGCAGTGGCACGGCGATCATCACGAAAACCAAGCCGCGAACCAAACGGCCGAACCTTTACAGAGTGCTGCTTCTCAACGACGATTACACTCCCATGGAGTTCGTCGTGCTCGTGCTGGAGCGCTTCTTCAACAAATCGCGAGAGGACGCGACCCGCGTGATGCTCCACGTGCATCAGAACGGCGTCGGCGAGTGCGGGGTGTTCACCTACGAGGTGGCCGAGACCAAGGTCACTCAGGTGATGGACTTCGCCCGGAAGCACCAGCATCCGCTGCAATGCGTCATGGAAAAGAAATAACCGGAAAAGAGTGGGCCATTGCCTAGCTTCTCACGCAGCCTCGAACAGGCCCTCCATCGTGCCCTCGCTCTCGCGGGAGAGCGGCGTCACGAATACGCGACTCTCGAACATCTTCTGCTCGCTCTCATGGACGATCAGGACTCCGCCGCCGTGATGCGCGCCTGCAACGTCGATCTCGACGTTCTCAGGCATCACATCGTCGAGTACATCGATTCCGAACTGGCGAACCTCGTTACGGACGGCCGGCAGGATTCGAAGCCGACCGCGGGGTTCCAGCGTGTGATCCAACGGGCCGTTATCCACGTCCAGTCTTCGGGACGTGAGGAGGTGACGGGCGCGAACGTTTTGGTGGCGATCTTCGCCGAGCGTGAGAGCCATGCGGCCTACTTCCTGCAAGAGCAGGAGATGACCCGTTACGATGCGGTCAACTACATCAGTCACGGGATCGCGAAGCGTCCGGGCCTCTCCGAGAACCGGCCGACGCGCGGCTCCGACGAGGAGTCGAACGAACGTCCCTCCGGCGACGACGAGAACCGGCCAAAGAAGAAGGGCGAGGCCCTGGACACCTACTGCGTCAATCTCAACAAGAAGGCCCGAGAGGGCAAGATCGACCCGCTGATCGGACGCGAGTCCGAGGTTCAGCGCACGATCCAGGTTCTCTGCCGACGGCAGAAGAACAATCCTCTGCTCGTCGGGGACCCGGGCGTCGGCAAGACGGCCATCGCCGAAGGGCTCGCCCGCAAGATCGTGCGCGGCGAGGTGCCGGAGGTGCTCGAGGACGCGATCGTGTTCTCGCTGGACATGGGGACGCTGCTCGCCGGGACCCGCTATCGCGGCGATTTCGAGGAGCGGTTGAAACAGGTCGTCAAGGAGATCGAGGCGCATCCGAACGCCATCATGTTCATCGACGAGATCCACACGGTGATCGGCGCGGGCGCGACCTCTGGCGGCGCGATGGACGCGTCGAACCTCCTCAAGCCCGCCTTGGCGCAAGGAACGCTGCGCTGCATCGGGTCGACGACCTACAAGGAATACCGCCAGTATTTCGAGAAGGACCGCGCGCTCGTGCGCCGCTTCCAGAAGATCGACGTCAACGAGCCGTCGATCCCCGACACGATCGAGATCGTGAAGGGGCTGAAACCCTATTACGAGGAGTTCCACAAGCTGCGCTTCACGGCCGAGGCCGTGAAGGCCGCGGTCGAGCTCTCGGCGCGCTACATCAACGACCGCAAGCTGCCGGACAAGGCGATCGACGTGATCGATGAGACGGGCGCCTCGCAGATGCTGGTGCCGGAGCACCGGCGCAAGAAGACGATCGGCATCAAGGAGATCGAGGCGACGATCGCGTCGATGGCCAGGATACCGCCGAAGACCGTGTCGAAGGACGATGCCGAGGTGCTGTCCAACCTCGAGACGACGCTGAAGCGGGTCGTCTACGGGCAGGAGGTCGCGATCACGGCCCTCACCTCCGCGATCAAGCTCGCCCGCGCTGGCCTGCGCGACCCCGAGAAGCCGATCGGTTCCTACCTGTTCGCGGGCCCGACCGGCGTCGGCAAGACAGAGGCCGCGAAGCAGCTCGCCTCCTCGCTCGGCGTCGAGATGCTGCGCTTCGACATGTCGGAGTACATGGAGCGGCACACGATCTCGCGCCTGATCGGCGCCCCGCCCGGCTATGTCGGGTTCGACCAGGGCGGGCTCCTGACCGACGGGATCGACCAGCATCCTCATTGCGTACTGTTGCTCGACGAGATCGAGAAGGCGCACCCCGACCTGTTCAACATCCTGTTGCAGGTGATGGACCACGGCAAGCTGACCGATCACAACGGCAAGCAGGTCGATTTCCGCAACGTCATCATCATCATGACGACGAATGCCGGGGCGGCCGACCTCGCGAAGGCGAATTTCGGCTTCACGATGAACAAGCGCGAGGGCGAGGACACGGAGGCGATCAACCGCCTGTTCGCGCCGGAATTCCGCAACCGGCTCGATTCGATCATCTCCTTCGGCCGGCTGCCGAAGGAGGTCGTCGCGAAGGTCGTGGATAAGTTCGTGCTTCAGCTCGAGGCGCAGCTCGCGGATCGCAACGTGGTCATCGAGCTGTCGGACGAGGCGCGCGAGTGGCTCTCCGAGCACGGCTACGACGAGGCGATGGGCGCGCGCCCGATGGCGCGCCTCATTCAGGCGACCATCAAGACGCCGCTCGCCGACGAGGTGCTCTTCGGCAAGCTGAAGAACGGCGGTGCCGTGCGGGTGGTCGTGGTCGAGACGGACGGGAAGCAGGCGATCGGATTCGAGTTCCCCGAAGGCCCGGTCGTCCCGCGGCCGGAGAAGGTCGTCGCTGCGAAGCCGGCGAAGCGCAAGCCCAAGCCGTTCGCCAAGAAGCCCCCGAAGCCGAAGAGCCCCGGCAGCGGCGGTGGTGTCAGCACGGTTCCGAAGGTACCCCTGGTTCGGGCATGACGAACGACACGAGATGAGCGAGATCCATGCCGGACCTCTGGATCAGGCCGATCCGGAGGGAGAGCATCATGCCGGCCCGCTCTCCTCGGCTAAGCATCCTCAAGCTATGAAGTCATGGCGGGAGAAACGGTGGGAGCGTCGCCGTCGCCGCCGGGTTGCCGAAGAGGTGCTTGGCTGGATCCTGGTCCCCGTGATCCTGATCGCTGGCTACTGGTCCGTCCGGTCAGGACTCAACGCGCTAGGCACCAGCCCGACCGCGCTCGTGCAGCAGATTAAGACGGTGGTTTCGAGCCGCTCCGGCAATTGAGCGGGGTTATCGCTTCCTATGCTGTGAGACGGCGAAACGTCCGGCATCCTCGGCCGCGTCGAACATCGCCCTCGCCTTGTTGACGCATTCCTGCTGCTCGGCCGCTGGATCGCTGTCGTGCACGATCCCGGCCCCGGCCTGGACGTACATGCGACCGTCCTTCACGACCGCGGTCCGCAAGACGATGCAGGTATCCATCTGCCCATCCGCGCCGAAATAGCCGATGCAGCCCCCGTAGGGCCCGCGTCCGTCCGGCTCCAACTCGTCGATGATCTCCATCGCGCGCACCTTCGGCGCACCGGACACGGTCCCGGCCGGGAACCCGGCGAAGAGCGCGTCCAGCGGGTCGCGATCGCCGCGGAGCACCCCCTCGACGTTCGACACCATGTGCATGACGTGGCTGTAGCGCTCGACGAAGAAGCTTCCGGTCACCTCGACGGAGCCGATCTCCGCGACGCGCCCGACATCGTTCCGCCCGAGATCGAGCAGCATCAGATGCTCCGCCCGCTCCTTGGGGTCGGCCAGGAGCTCGGCCGCCAGTTCGCCGTCCTCGGCGGGCGTCGCGCCGCGCCGGCGCGTGCCGGCGATCGGACGGATCGTGAGCGAGCGGTAGAGCGCGAAGGGCGGAATGGCGAAATCGGCCTCGAAGCGCTGCGACAGCACGACCTGGAAGACATCGCCGGCGAGGATGTACTCCTTGGCGCGCGCCACGATCGTCGCGTAGTCGTCGGGTCTCATGCAGGGTTGCGGTCGGCCGCTCGGAATCTCCCTATCGTCTGGCTCGTCCTGGAGCGGCAAAGCCGCCTCCAGGACGGAGACGAGCCGATCGAGCGTATCCACGACCTGCTCGAAGGCGAGTAGTGCCGCGCTCGTTCCGCCTCGCGGCCGTACGGCCTGGACGACCGACATCTCGTCGCGCACGTTGTCGAACACCACGATCAAGGTCGGGCGGACCAGGATCGCCTCCGGGACGCCGATGGGATCGGCCTTGCGCGGTCCGAGGCGCTCTGCGTGGCGGATCATGTCATAGCCGAGATAGCCGAACAGGCCGGCCGACATAGGGGGCAAGTCCGGGTCGAGATCGATCGCGCTCTCGGCGATGAGCGCGCGCAGGCTCGCGAGCGGCGGCTGGTCCAGCGGCATGAAGTCGGGCGCATCCGCCGCCGTCACGTCCCGCGCGATCTCCGCCACGCCCTCGCGGCAGCGCCAGACGAGGTCGGGCGAGAGCCCGATCATCGAGTAGCGGCCGCGCGCCGCGCCGCCCTCGACGGATTCGAGCAGGAAGGCCGGGCCGCTCCACGAGGCGCGCAGCTTGAGGAAGGCCGCGACGGCCGTGATGAGGTCGCCCGGCACCCGCGAGCGCACGACGAAGGGCAGACCCTCGCCGTGCCGGCGCACGAACGCGTCGGAATCGGGCAGCGGCGGCTTCACGTATGATCCGGTCCGGCGTCCGATGCCGGCGTCACAGGTCTCCGCCGCCGATCGCGCGGCGCACGTTCTCCGCGTAGAGCTGGACGCCGACCGTCTTCTCGACATCGCCCACATACTCGCCGAGCATGTCGTCGGTCAGCGCCGTGCGGAGCTGGTCCTCGACGCTCGAGGCCTGCTGCGTCGTCGTCACGAAAGGCGGCGCGGAGGCGCTCGCCACCTTGAAGACGATCCGCGACTCGTCGCTCCCGCCCGTATCGGCCGCCTGCCCGACCGGCGTCGCGAAGGCGCGGGTCACGGCGGAGACCTGCAACGCGCCGCTCGCGCGGCCGCGTTCGAGGTCCGCCATCTGCACCTGCAGCCCCGCTGCGCCCGCAAGCGCGGCCAGTGTCTCGCCGGCGCCGAGCTTGCCCACCATGTCGCGGGCCTTGTCGGAGAGGAGCCGCGCCACCTCGTCGGACCGCCAGTCGCTCGCGACGCGGTCCTTGACCTCGGAGAGGGGCCGATCGCGCGCCGCCTCGACGCCCGTGACCTCGAACCAGGTGTAGCCGCCGCTGCGTGAGCGCACCGCCTCGTTGTCCGCGCCGACATCGGACCGGAAGGCCGCCTGAAGCACGGCGGTCGAGTCGCCGATATTCGTGACGAGCTGGCCCGACTTGTCGATGCCCTGGCGATCGACCGCCGGCACCCGGACCAGCGTCAGGCCGCGCTCCTTGGCGATATCTCCCAGCGGCTTCGCGGCGGAGCGCTGGTCCTCGACCGCGTCGTGGACCGACTGGAGCTCGCCGGCCGCCCTCTCGCGGGCGAGATCGCCCTTGATCTCGCCCGCGACCTCCGCGAACGACTTCAAGGCGCCCGGCTCGACCTTGGTCACCCGCACGATGACGGGGCCGAACCGTCCCTCGACGACGCCGCTGACCGCGTTCTCCGCGAGCCCGAACGCCGCGTCCGCGGTCGCCGGCTCGAGCATCTCGCCGCGCGTGAACGTGCCCAACGTCAGAGATGCGGCATCGACCCCGCGCCTCGCCGCGACGTCGTCGAAGCTCGTCCCGCCCGTGATCTCGGCCGCGGCGGCATCCGCCTCGCCCTTCGTGGGAAACACGATCTGCTGGACGGTGCGGCGCTCCGGCGTCCCGAAGCGCGTGTCCTTCACCCGCTCGTACTGACGGCGCGTGTCCTCGTCCGACACGGAATCGGGCTTCGCGAGGCTCGCGGGATCGATGGTCAGCACCGTCAGGGCACGATAGTCCGGCGCGCGATAGGCGGATTTTCGGCCGTCATAGAAGGACTGCAATTGCGCGTCCGTCGGCGCCGCGATCTCCCCGACCGAGGCGGCGTTCAGGACGACGTACTCGATAGACCGTCTTTCAGTCTGGTAGCGGTGGATCGCCTCGCGCATCGCGAGCGGCACCGGCACCGCGCTCGTGATTGCGTCCGCCAGGAGATATCGCGCGAGCACCGAACGCTGGTCGCGCACGAACTGCGCCTCGCTCATGCCGTTCGACCTGAGAAGCTCGACGAACTGGGCGCGATCGAATGCGCCGTTCGCGCCCTGGAAGTTCGGGTCGGACGCGATCGTGCGGGCGACGAGGGAATTCGGGACGTCGAGGCCGAGCTGGCGCGCGCGCTGGTCCATCGCGGTCTCGGAGACGAGGCGGCCGAGCACGCGCTGCTCGAGCCCGAGCGCCCGCGCCTGCTCCGGCGAGATCGCCTGGCGTGCCCGCCGGATCAGCGCCTGGTACTCGCTCTGGTAGGCGCTCCGGAATGCGTCCGCCGTCACGTCGGTCTTGCCGACCGTCGCGACCTGCGTGCGCACGTTGCCGCGGAAGATGTCGCCGATGCCCCAGATCGCGAAGCTCACGATGAGGAAGCCGAACATGACGGCGATGATCGCCCGGCCCGCCCAGCTCCGGCCGATCCGGTTAATGCCCTGCAGCATCTGATCTCTCGTGGTCGCTCATGGCCCGGCGATACCGCAACCGCGCCATGCCGGGAAGCCCGGTTCGGCTCGCGTTGCCGAGGATGACCCTCTCTGCTAGGCGGCGGGCGGGCAGGGAGGTGTCATGTCGCGTCAGGAATTGCGGCCGCTCGTCGCGGGCAATTGGAAGATGAACGGGCTGAAGGGGTCGGTGAAGCTCGTGGGCGAGATCGCCGAGCTCTACTCGGCCGAGCTGAAGGGCGTCGTCGACCTCCTCGTCTGTCCTCCGGCGACACTCGTCTACCTGTGCGCGGTGTCCGCCGTGGGGTCCCGGATCGCGGTCGGCGGCCAAGACGCGCACCCGAACGCGTCCGGCGCATATACGGGAAGCATCTCGCCCGAGATGCTGGCCGATCTCGGGGCGACCTACGTGATCCTGGGCCATTCGGAGCGACGTGCTCATCACCGTGAGAGCGATGCCGAGATCCGCCTCAAGGCGGAG
>CAXUHE010000035.1:12480-23866 GCA_964250725.1 uncultured Enterovirga sp.
CTGCGTCGGTGAGACCAGGGACGAGCGCGAGGCCGGGCGGGCGCTTGAGATCGTGGCGTCTCAGTTGGACGGCTCCGTGCCGGACGGCGCGACCGGGCAGAACACGGTGATCGCCTACGAGCCGGTCTGGGCGATCGGCACCGGGCTCACGCCGACGGCCGCTGACGTGGCCGAGGTCCACGCCCTGATCCGCCGCGGGCTGACGGACCGGTTCGGCGAGGCAGGCACGGGCATCCGCATTCTCTATGGCGGCTCGGTCAAGCCGCAGAACGCGCGCGAGCTGATGGGCGTACCGGAGGTGAACGGCGCGCTCGTCGGCGGCGCGAGCCTCGTCGCGGCGGATTTTATCGGGATCGCGAAGGCTTACCTCCTCTGATCGTCGCCTTCCAATCCTCCGGCACGGCGTGATAGAGAGCGCGCAACAGATCGGGCGACCTCGCCCGAAGGCTCATCCATGCAGACCGTCCTCATCGTCGTACATCTCCTCATCGTGCTCGCGCTGATCGGCGTCGTGCTGCTTCAGCGTTCCGAGGGCGGCCTCGGGCTCGGCGGGGGAGGGGGAGGCGTGTCCGGCTTCATGACCGGCCGCGGCCAGGCCAATGCCCTGACGCGCGCGACCGCGGTCCTGGCGGGTCTGTTCTTCCTGACGAGCCTCGTCCTCGGCGTGCTGGCGCATCGCGGCTCGGCGCCGCGCTCGATCTTCGACCAGAACGCACCGCAGGCCGGCGTCCCGGCGGGGCAGCAGCCCGCCGGCAGCCAGGGCCCGGGCGTGCTGGAGCAGTTGCAGCGCATGCAGCAGCCCGCGACGCCGATCGCGCCCGGTGCGCCGGCGCAGCCGCAGGTCCCGCAATCGCGCTGACCGCTCGGCGGCCGTTCCCTCCTCCGACGCCCGAGACAGCGGATCGTTTGTGGACGGAGCCGGGAGACCGGATCGGAATGCGCTGGCCAAGCGGGACTTCGAGCGTTAAGGCTCGCCTCCCATGACGCGGTATGTCTTCATCACCGGCGGCGTGGTCTCCTCGCTCGGCAAGGGTCTCGCGTCGGCAGCGCTCGGCGCGCTCCTGCAGGCGCGGGGCTACAAGGTCCGGCTCCGGAAGCTCGACCCCTATCTCAACGTCGATCCGGGGACCATGAGCCCCTACCAGCACGGCGAGGTCTTCGTGACCGACGACGGGGCGGAGACCGATCTCGACCTCGGCCATTACGAGCGCTTTACGGGCCGGCCCTGCACCCGCGACGACAACATCACGACCGGGCGCATCTACCAGGACATCATCACCAAGGAGCGCCGCGGCGATTATCTCGGGGCGACGATCCAGGTGATTCCTCACGTCACGAACGCCATCAAGGACTTCGTGATGTCGGGCAACGACGGGTTCGACTTCGTGCTCGTCGAGATCGGCGGCACGGTCGGCGACATCGAAGGACTGCCCTTCTTCGAGGCGATCCGGCAGCTCGGCCAGGAGCTCGACCGGGGGCAGGCGCTCTTCCTGCACCTCACGCTACTTCCCTACATCCCGGCCGCGGGCGAGCTGAAGACCAAGCCGACCCAGCATTCCGTGAAGGAGCTGCGCTCGATCGGCATCCAGCCCGACATCCTGCTGTGCCGCTGCGACCGCGACATCCCGCAGGACGAGCGCCGCAAGCTCGGCCTGTTCTGCAACGTGCGCGAGAGCGCCGTCATCGAGGCGCGCGACGTCGGGTCGATCTACGACGTGCCGCTCGCCTATCATGCAGCCGGTCTCGACGACGAGATCCTGCGCATCTTCGGCGTGCGGAGCGCGAAGCCGCCGGACCTCGAGCGGTGGAGGACGATCGCCGAGCGGGTCAAGAACCCCGAGGGCGAGGTCACGATCGCGGTCGTGGGCAAGTACACGGGCCTGAAGGACGCCTACAAGTCGCTGATCGAGGCGCTGCATCACGGGGGAATCGCGAACCGCGTGAAGGTCAATCTCGACTGGATCGAGAGCGAGATCTTCGAGCGCGAGGACCCGTCGCCGTTCCTGGAGGGGGTGAACGGAATCCTGGTCCCGGGCGGTTTTGGGGCGCGCGGCACCGAGGGCAAGATCAAGGCGGCGCGCTTTGCGCGGGAGCGCAAGGTCCCGTATTTCGGCATCTGCTTTGGCATGCAGATGGCTGTGATCGAGGCGACCCGCTCGCTGGCCGGCGTGCCGGACGCGGGATCGACCGAGTTCGGCGCGACGCCCGAGCCGGTCGTCGGCCTCCTGACCGAGTGGCTGAACGGCAACGAGCTCGAGACCCGCCTCTCGGGCGGCGACCTCGGCGGCACGATGCGGCTCGGCGCCTACACGGCGCGCCTGCGGCAGGGAAGCCGCATCGCCGAGATCTACGACGGGACCGAGATCAGCGAGCGGCACCGCCACCGCTACGAGGTCAACATGGCCTATCGCGACCGGCTGGAGGACAAGGGGCTGATCTTCTCCGGGCTCTCGCCGGACGGCCTGCTGCCGGAGACGATCGAGTACGAGGACCATCCGTGGTTCATCGGAGTCCAGTTCCATCCGGAGCTGAAGTCGCGCCCCTTCGAGCCTCATCCCCTCTTCAAGAGCTTCGTGGGCGCGGCCCTGGAACAGGCGCGGCTGATGTGACGTGGACCCACGCGTGACATGTACCCACGAGTGACATGGACCCGCGCGCGCTCCTGATCCGCAACGAGCAGGCGAAGCTCACCGCGACCTACCTGAACGGGGTCGCGATCGGGATCTTCGCGGTCGGAAGCTTGGCTCCGACGGTCGCAATCTTCAGCGGCTCCGCACAGTCGGCATGGTCTGGTCGGATCGTGCTCCTTGCCTTATCGTCATTGATGGCGAGCATCGTGCTCCACCTGTTCGCGCGAACGTTCTTGAAGGGTATGCAGGCGTGAGCGACCTTCAATACGCATCCCTCTTCATCGGGCCCGTCGGCGGACTGCTGATCGGGGTCATCCTGTACTTCTCCGTTGGTCCGGGTTCGAAAGGCTTTCGCTGATCGTCCGGCGGGCGCCACTGATCCGTTCCACTCCCGCCAAGCTTGAGCTACGACCATCCCGGGGCGCGGGGGTTTATGGAATGTTGGACGGCGTCGTGGCGAACCTGCAGAGCTTCGCGCTCTATTTCGGGACGGCGGTCGCGCTCGTCGCCCTCTATCTCTTCGCCTATACGCTCGCGACCGCGCATAACGAGTTCGCGCTGATCCGGCAGAACGTCGTGTCGGCCGCCCTGGCGCTTGGCTTCAGCCTGGTCGGGTTCGCGCTGCCGCTGTCGAGCGCGATCGTGCATGCCCAATCCGTAGTCGATATCCTCGTGTGGGGGCTCGTCGCGCTGGTCGTCCAGATCCTCGTCTACTGGCTCGTCAGGGTCGTGGTGCCGCGCCTCTCGGCGCGAATTGCGGCGGGCGAACTCTCGGCCGCCCTCTTCCTCGGTGCGGCCTCGCTCGCCGCCGGCATCGTCAACGCGGCGTCCATGAACTTCTGATCATCGCCCACGCGCCGTCCGTCCGGGGGATCCTCGGCTGCCGGCCTCGGCGTGGCGTCCGGGTTCAAAGAGCGCTGCCCGGACGAGTGGGGGAGCGGGACGCAGGTTCTCCGGCCTCGACTGACGATGTGCTGCGGGGTGCCAGGTCCCTCCCGACGCCCCGCGCGGTCTTTTCGCATCTCCCGAACCAACAGGAGAGCTTAGGAGCGCCGACGGCCGTTCCGACCGTGACCTCCAAACCCGCCTCCTATCCGACAGCGATGACCGGTGTCGGCCGCCGCTCCCCGCCGGAGAGGAATAAACCTAACGCTATAGGAATTTGTTCAGCGGTTTTTTAAACCGGCCTCATCATATAGAGCCGGTGCGGCCCTGCACCTCGCGAAAGGGCACGTTAGAGCTTCCGGTCGAGCGAGAGCTTCTGGAAGCTCTTTCCGGCGAGTGCGGGGCGCTTCGAGGAGAGGATGCGCGAGTTGATGCCCGACCAGCCGATCTCGCCGGAGAGGCGGCCGTACTCGATCTTCGGGCAGCGATCCATGATGACCTTGACGCCCCGCGCCTCGGCGCGGGCGGCCGCCGCATCGTCCCGTACCGAGAGCTGCATCCAGATCACCTTGGGCAGCGGATCGAGCTCGAGCGCCTCGTCCGCCACGCCGCCGGCCTCGGCGGTGTTGCGGAAGATCTCCACCATGTCGACCGGTCGGCAGATCTCGGAGAGCCGCGCCACCGCCCTCACGCCGACGACGTCGTGGCCGGCGAGCCTCGGATTGACCGGCACGACGTCGTAGCCGCGCTCCTTGAGGTACTTGAACACGATATAACTCGGCCGCGAGGGGTTGTTCGTCGCGCCCACGATCGCGACCGTTCGGACGGATTTCAGGATCCCCCTGATCGTGTCGTCGAGGTAGCTGTCATGCCCGCCCGGCAGTGCGTCGGCCATCGCCTCAAGCCTTCGACCAGACGGGCGGCCGTTTGCCGATGAAGGCCTCGATGCCCTCGGCGGCGTCGGCCGCCAGCATGTTCTCCACCATTACGTCCGAGGTGTAGGCATAGGCCGCGTTGAGGCCCATCTCGCGCTGCGCGTAGAAGGCACGCTTGCCGATCGCCACCACCTTCGACGGTTTCGACGCCACGATCGCGGCGATCCGCGCCGCCTCGGTCAGCGCCTCGCCTGCCGGGACGACCCGGTTCACGAGGCCGATCCGGGCCGCGTCCTCGGCATCGACCATCTCGCCGGTCAGGAGCATCTCCATCGCGTGCTTCGGCGCGACGTTGCGGGAGAGCGCGACCATCGGGGTCGAGCAGAACAGCCCGATATTCACGCCGGGCGTGGCGAAGTGCGAACCCGCGCCCGCGACCGCGAGGTCGCAGCTCGCGACGAGCTGGCACCCGGCCGCGGTCGCGACTCCGTCCACCGCCGCGATCACGGGCTGGGGCAGCCGGACGATCCGAGTCATCACGTCCGCGCATCGCGCGAACAGATCCGCAAACCGCTCGCGCCCGCGGTCCGGATCGCCGCGGTAAGCCGTGACCTCCTTCAGGTCGTGCCCGGCGCAGAAGACCGGCCCTTCGGCCGAGATCGCCACAGCCCGCACGTCGCTGTCGTCCGCGATACGCCCCAACACGTCCGCCAGCGCGGCAAGGAGCGCGTCCGAGAGCGCGTTGCGCGCAGCCGGGCGGTTCAGCGTCAGGTGCGCGACGCCGTCTCGGTCACGCCGCAGAAGGGGAGGAGCGTCCGCCACAGCGCGGATGTGCATGGCGGGGACGTTCATCGCTGCTTTCCTTATCGCTCGTCTATTGTCGGCATCGAGGCGGCAGGGTGCAAGGCCGCGATGAGGAGGTGCTCGTGATCGTCCGGCCCGTGATGTCGCGAGAGGAAGTCGAGGACTTCCTCGACCGTGAGTTTCCGCAGATCCACGAGGACGGTCGCATCTTCGTGGTCGAGGAGGTCGGCGATATGCGCGCGCGGATGCGCATGCGCGCCGGCCCGCGCCACATCCGGCCGGGCGGCACCCTGTCGGGTCCCGCCATGATGACGCTCTGCGACCTCGCGCTCTACGCGGCGATCCTGGCTCACATCGGCCCGGTCGGGCTCGCGGTCACGACGAACCTCGCCTTCAACTTCCTGCGCAAGCCCGAGCCGCGCGACCTCCTGGCCGAGTGCCGCCTCCTGAAGCTCGGTCGGCGGCTCGCGGTGGGCGAGGTGAGCCTGTTCAGCGAAGGCGGCCATGAGGTCGTCTGCCACGCGACCGGCACGTACTCCATCCCGAACCGTTAATACGGTATCTGAATACCGTACTCCAGAACGGCTTGCTGTGGAACGGTTTTTCGGCATCGAGGCCACCTGGGCGCTTGACGCCGCCCGTCCGTTCTCCTAGACCCTCGTCATCGCCGCCGGCTCCCGCGCGGCGTCCCAGTTTGCGCCGGGTCTCGGGACCCGCAACGGATCGGCCCATGAAGACGTTCTCGATGAAACCGGCTGATGTCGAGAAGAAGTGGGTCGTCATCGACGCCGAAGGGCTCGTGGTCGGCCGCCTCGCCTCGATCATCGCGCTGCGCCTGCGTGGCAAGCACAAGCCCGGCTACACGCCCCACGTCGATTGCGGCGACAACATCGTGGTCATCAACGCCGCGAAGGTTCAGTTCACGGGCCGCAAGCGCGAGCAGAAGGTGTACTACCACCACACCGGCTATATCGGGGGCATCAAGGAGCGCTCCGCGAAGTCGATCCTGGAGGGGCGCTTCCCCGAGCGGATCGTCGAGAAGGCGGTCGAGCGCATGCTCCCGCGGGGCCCGCTCTTCCGGAAGATCCTCGGCAACCTGCGCGTCTACAAGGGCGCCGACCATCCGCACGTCGCCCAGCAGCCCGAACCGCTGGATGTCGGCGTCCTGAACCGCAAGAACGTGAGCGCCTGATCATGGCCGTCCTCCAGTCCCTCTCCGAACTCGGCCAAGCCCAGAACGCTCCGGCCGAGAACGAAGCGCCGAAATACGAGCGCAAGGTCGACGCCCAAGGCCGCGCCTATGCGACCGGGAAGCGCAAGGACGCGGTCGCGCGTGTCTGGATCAAGCCCGGCAAGGGGCAGATCGTGATCAACGACAAGCCGGTCGCGACCTATTTCGCCCGGCCCGTCCTGCGCATGATCATCAACCAGCCGCTCCAGATCGCGAACCGTATCGACCAATACGACATTACGGTCACGGTCGCGGGCGGCGGCCTGTCCGGGCAGGCCGGCGCGGTACGCCACGGCCTCTCCAAGGCGCTCACCTATTTCGAGCCGGATCTGCGTCCTCCGCTGAAGAAGGAAGGTTTTCTCACGCGTGATTCGCGCGTGGTCGAGCGCAAGAAATATGGGAAGAAGAAGGCTCGCCGCAGCTTCCAGTTCTCGAAGCGCTGATCGGCGGTCGAAGATTCTCAAGGGCGGCTTCGGCCGTCCTTTTCGTTAGATCGGATCCGGCGGAAGCCAATCGCCCAGCGCTTGAGCCTCCTGAAAGGTTGCGCTCCGAAGCGTCATTCCGGTTGCGGCGGAGATCTCACCGCGCTCCTGCAACTCGTCTGCCACGCGGGAGGCGACACCCGTCGTATATGTCTCGATCAGTCGTCCGGTTTCCTCGCGAAGACTTCTATTGTCTTCCAGCAGGATATCGATCTCGTGCCGCTCGCGTCGCACCGTGTGCCGCCAACCGTTCCGCGGCTCGATCGTCGGCGAGTAGGCGAGTTTCAGGAGGTGCTCCAGGACCGTCTCGAGACGGGATCTCAGCCCCCGTCGGTCGGAACGCGCCAAACTCTCGACCTCCTCCGCCAGATTCAGCCAGTCTAACGGCAGGTTCGCACCTGTACTGGCCGCGTCACGGAGTGCGTGCGCCTGCTCCTCCGCCCAGCGCGAGAAGTCCGTCTCGTAGAGGTCGGCCGCGTCGCTCATGCGCGCAGGATGCCATCCGACCTCACGTCCTGCAACGATCTGATCAGCCGACCGCGTTCCCCAGCTCCGCTTTCGACATCCTGGACCGGCCCGGCACGTTCTTCGCGCGCGCCTGCGCCATCAGGGCGGCCTTGGTCTCGCCCCTCCGCAAGGCGTGGCCGGTCTCCCGGTCGTGCGCCGTCTTGTCGGCGACATCCTTCGGCTGCGCCGAGAACTGCTTGCCGCGACGCGTATCGGCGCGCTTCTTGGCGGTCGTGCGCTTGTATTCCTCGTCCGAGAGATGCTCGCGCGCCTTCTTCGGGAGGTAACGCTCGCCCGTCCGGCCGCTCGCCTCGCCGGACTTCGTGCCCCACTCCTCATGGGTCCACTGCGACAGGTGGTTGTCGGCGCTCTTCTCGCCCTCGTAGCCGCCGCCCTCGTGCTTGTACTCCTGCGTGGCGAGCTGGGCCTTGCGGGCCGACCATTGGCCGGGCTTGCCGCCCTTGTCCGACTTGACGACCTCGGTCTTGACCTTCTCCCAGAGCTTGGGATCCGTCTTCTCCGCGACACCAGACATGTTGGCAGCTCCCGTACCTACTCTTGACCGGGGAACACGCCTCGTTGTTCGACCGTTCCGGTCGATCATCAAGCCGTGATTGACAGACCGGGCATCGGGTTGTGAAACGCACGCCCGCGCGATCGACCGGGACAGCGCGCGAGAGGACCACCCCATGACGATCGCGGTCTCGACGGCCTCGGCTGACCGGACAACCGGCTCCGTCTTCATCGACGGGGAGGCCGGCACCACCGGGCTCGGCATCCGCGAGAGGCTCGGCGAGCGTCCCGACATCGTGCTGCACAGCATCGCGGCCGAGCACCGCAAGGATCCTGCCGCCCGTCGCGACCTCATGGCGGAGGTCGACCTCGTCATCCTCTGTCTGCCGGACGTCGCCGCGCGCGAGTCGGTCGCGCTCGCGGACGAACTCGGGGTGGATGCGCCGCGCCTTCTCGACGCCAGCACGGCGCACCGTGTCGACCCGGCCTGGACGTTCGGCTTCGCCGAACTCGCGCCGGAGCAGGCGGCCGCCATCGCGGGCGCGCGCAGGGTCGCCAATCCGGGCTGCTACTCCACGGGAGCCATCGCGCTCCTGCGTCCCCTGGTCGACGCGGGTCTGCTGCCGCCGGACCATCCGATCTCGATCAACGCCGTCTCCGGCTACAGCGGCGGAGGCCGCCAGATGATCGAGGCGTTTGAGGGCGGCGCGGGCCCCGCCTTCGAGCTCTACGGGCTCGGCTTCGCGCACAAGCATATCCCGGAGACGGTGCGCTACGCTGGCCTGACTACGCCGCCGATCTTCATCCCGTCGGTCGGCAAGTTCCGGCAGGGCATGCTGGTCAGCGTTCCCCTCCATCTGACGACGTTGCCCGGCAGGCCGAGCCCGGCCGAGATCGAGGCGGCGCTCTCGGCCCATTATCCTCAAGGAGGTCAGGTCCGCATCGTCCGGGGCGCAGCCGAGACGAGGCTCGAACCGGAGGCGCTGAACGGCACGGACCGGATGGAGTTGCGCGTCTTCGGCAACGGCGACGGCACGCAGGCGCTGCTCGTCGCGCGGCTCGACAACCTCGGCAAGGGCGCGTCCGGTGCGGCCGTGCAGAATGTCGGCCTGATGCTGGGTCTCGCTCACCCGTGACGGATCGGCTCAGGGCTCCCAGCCGCAGCGGCGCGCGAGCGCGTTGAACGTGTCCGCGTCCTGCCGCCGCTCGGCTGCGGACATCGCGCGATAGCGGGACTCGGTGGGTGCGAGATCGGCCGCGTTGCGCGCGCCGCAGAGCGGATCACTCCGACATCCGCCGAGCGCGATCAGCGCCGCTAGAGCGCAGAAACGCATGAGAACGGCGGGGCTGCGGACAGGCAACGTGATCCGCCGATCGAGGGTCGAGGCTGATGGAAGCGTGAATGCGCCGTCGCGCGATTGGCTCCGCGGGTAGGATTAAACCTACGGTTTCTGGCCTGATCAGGTTGTTTCAGGTTTGACGGAAAGCGCATAATTGTCAGCGACATAGCTTGCGCTGCCGTAGCGGCTCGTTTCAGTATGTCTCGCCCGATTGCGCGCTCATAGTGGGGTACGAAGTAGGGCAGGGAGGTATGGATCCCGATGTCTCGCACGCTGAATCGTCTCTCCGCTAGGTTCGTCGCGACGGTATCACTGGCCGGTCGCTATTCGGATGGCGGCAACCTCTACCTATCGGTGAGCGCCAACGGCGGACGTCGGTAGGTGTTCATGTTCCGACACGCCGGCCGGGTCCGCGAGATGGGGCTCGGCTCGGCTCGCGATGTCTCTCTCGCCCGGGCCAGGGAGCGCGCCGCCGAGGCTCGTGGGCACCTGATCGAGGGCCGTAACCCGCTTGAGGCGCGAGCCGCGCCCGCCCCGGACGTCGTCACGTTCGGGATGGCGGCCGATCAGCATATCGACCTCATGGAGCCGAGCTGGCGCAATGAGAAGCACGTCGGGCACTGGCGCATGACTCTCACCGAGTACGCGGCGACGCTCCGGCCGCTGCCGCTGGACGACGTGACGACGGAGCATGTGCTCGCGGTCGTGAAGCCAATCTGGACCAAGAAGCCGGAACCGCCTCACGCGTGCGCGCCCGCATCGAGTCGGTGTTCGACGCTGCGAAGGCTCGCGGGCAGCGGACAGGCGAGAACCCGGCGCGATGGCGCGGTCACCTCGACAAGCTCCTGCCGCCCGCGAAGAAGCTATCACGCGGCCATCACGCCGCCATGCCGTACAGGGACGTACCGGCCTTCGTGGCGAAGCTCCGCGAAACACCTACGACGTCACTGCGCGCCCTCGAGCTCACGATCCTGACAGCGGCTCGATCTGGGGAGATCATGGGCGCGCGCTGGGGCGAATTCGACCTTGTGGACAAGCTTTGGACGGTTCCGGCCGATCGCATGAAGGCGAAGGCTGAGCACCGCGTCCCGCTCACACCACGCATGCTCGCGATCTTGGACGATCTCCGGCCGGACAAGGTGGATCCGATGGCGCTCGTCCTCCCTGGTGCGCGCCCCGGCCGACCAACCGACATGAACCGTTCGTCCGAGCGGCCGCTGTCCAGCATGGCGCTCGCGATGGCGCTGAGAAGGGCATGGGGCACCGGCTATACGGTGCACGGCTTCCGCTCGAGCTTTCGCGATTGGGTGGGCGATGAGACGGCGTTCCCCCGCGAGGTCGCGGAGGCCGCGCTCGCGCACACGATCAAGGACGCTACCGAGCGCGCCTACTGTCGGGCGACTGCGCTGGAGAAGCGCCGCGAACTCATGCGAGCCTGGGGATCCTTCCTGGATATCCCGCACTCCGGCAACGTTGTGCCGATCGCCGAGCGCCGGGCATGAGCACTTTTGAAGAAATGGAAGCATCATGGCTTCAGCATCGTGTCCGTCGCAGCAATGCAACCGCTCCGCATAAGGTGACGGCAAATGCTCTCAAAGAGGAGCTTAACAATCTTTACGAGCGTACCGCAGATGATCGTTTTCGTGAGGCAATCGAGGCCATTGACGATAACTATCTGCTTGAGATTGACGGATCATGGAAACGTTAACAGGACGGCTATGAGGGCGAGTACATCTCTGCCACGGCCGTGTTTCCGATAGTGGACGGTATGTTGAAGCGCGGAAAAAGCATGCGACTGGCGTGCGCGACCTACGTGTCGGATTTCGTCAGTAGCGGCACATCGTTCGGCGCCGCAGTTCGACAGGTCGAGCGGGCGTATAAGCGATACCTGAAGGTCTATTCACCGCATCCCTAGGTGAGTTGTCGAGCTGTTCGACGCATTCCCCCGCGTGTTGCCCAACGCGAGATGAAACAAAGTGCATAAACAGAGGGTCGCCCGGAACATGGAGCGACCCGATGAACGACAAGATCCTGCGCTGGCCTCAGGTCGAGGAGCGCACTGGCCTTAGAGCGGCTAACAGAACCGCTCCATGGTTCGGAAGCAGATGAGTGCGGCGGC
>CAXUHE010000036.1:0-16801 GCA_964250725.1 uncultured Enterovirga sp.
GGACCCGTACGCCTCGACCGGACGGTCGGCGTCGGGCGTGGCGGCCGTCGCGACCCCGGCCGCGACGGGCGGGGTCGAACCGGTCTCGGCGGAACCGGTCCCGGCCGCAGCGAGCGTCGCGTAGACCTCGGCCGCGTCGCGCGGGCGTCCGCCGCGGTCGTAGAAGATGCCACGATTGGCCGCGGCCGCGTCGGGGAGGTCGAGCGCGGCGGTCCGGCCCGGGCTCTGCTGGGCGGCCCGGATCAGGTCCGCCGCGCCCCGCGCGCCCAGCACATGCGCCGCGTAGAGCTCGCCGCCCGTCGGTTCGCGCCCGGTCGCGGCCGCGAGCGCGTCGCGATTCTGGCGGGTCAGCGCACCCGCCATGACGGAGGCGACGTTCGGGTCCTCGCGCAGCTTCAGGATGGCTTGGCGGGTGGCGGCGTCGCCGACGCCGAGCGTGCCATCGGGCCGCGCCGTGATCGCGCTGGCATAGGAGGCGAGCCCGGCCTTGTCGCCGTCCGACTTCACCACGCCGAGCCAGGTCTGCTCGATGAACTGGAACAGGCCGCTCGCCGAGGAGGTCGGCGCCTTGGCGGTCGGATCGAGGGCGGATTCGCGCTTGGCCGTGGCTACCAGGTAATCGAACGAGGTGCCCGTCTGCTCGGCCCCGCGGCGGATCGCGTCCGTCACCGGGCCGGCCGGCGCGGTCGGGTTCGACGCCGCGGCGGGTGGTGGCGATGACGGCGCGCCGGTCGGCGTCGTGAACAGGAACATCGGGATCCCGGGCCGGGTGAAGGCCCTGGACAATCGCCCGTTATGGTGAAGAAACCATCAACTCGTCACCGGATGCGCCCGACCGGGCGCGGGCGATCAGACTCGCGTGGGCCGCTGGATCGAGAACTTCGTCTCCGGCGTCGCCACGAAGTAATCCATGTAGCCACCCCGCATGATGGGGCGCATGGCGGCCGTATCGACGAGGCCGTCCACGATGAAGCGATCCTCGATGTGGACGCCGACGACCTGGCCGAGGACGAGATACTGGTCCATCGCCCGGCCCTCGATCGTCTCGAGCCGGATCGTGCGCAGCCACTTGCACTCGAGCGCGGCCGCGGCCTCGGCGACACGCGGCGGCGCGACGAGCCTCGAGGGCGCGGTCGTCAGCCCCGCATGGGCGAACTCGCTCGTCCCCCGCGGCAGCGGCGCCGAGGTCGTGTTCATCGCCTCGCGCAGGTCGTAGGTCGCGACGTTGCAGACGAATTCGTGCGTCTCGTCGATGAACGCGACCGCGTCCTTGTAGCCGCTCGACGAGAACGCCACGATGAAGGGGTTCTCCCCCATGGCGTTGAAGAACGAGTAGGGCGAGAGATTCACCTCGCCCTTCTGGTTCACGGCGGAGATCCAGCCGATCGGCCGGGGTCCGACCAGCGCCTTCAAGGGATCATGCGCTAGGCCGTGATCGCGTTTCGCGCTCTCGTAGAACATGAGATCCGGCCTTAAAGATATGTCACGACGTCGGCCAGGGCCGGGCGCGGCCGATCGGGCGGCGTCTCCGCCGCGCGGCCGATGTGGAAGTAGCCCGCCATCCGCTCATGCGGCGCGAGCCCCATCGCGTCGAGGATGCGCCGGTCGTAGGCGATCCACTCGGTCAGCCAGGCGGTGCGGAACCCCATCGCGGTCGCGGCGACCGTCAGGTTCATGCACACCGCGCCCGCCGATAGCACCTGCTCCCATTCGGGGATCTTCGCGTGCGGCTTCGCGCTCGACACCACCGCGATCACCAGAGGCGCGCGCGCGAGCCGGTCGCGCTCCTGCCCCACGCGCTCGGGGGTGGCGTCCGGCTCGTCCGACGCGAAGGCCGCCGCGATCGCGTCGCCGAGCCGCCGCCTCGCGTCACCCTCGATCACGAGGAAGCGCCAGGGCGCGAGCTTACCGTGGTCGGGCACGCGGGCGGCGAGCGTCAGGAGAGCCTCGATCTCGTCCGCCGAGGGACCCGGGCCGGAGGTGGCTTGCGGCGGTACCGAGCGGCGCGTGCCGAGCAGGGAAAGCATGTCGTTCATCGAAGCTTCAGCCACATTACATGATATGCGGAGCCGACAGTCTGAATGCCGTCGTGTCTCAGGCGACCGGCCCTTTTGTCACGATGTCGCCCCCGCCGTCGATCCATGCGGGGCTGCGGCATCTCGCGGGTGCAGCGTCAAGGTTCGGGGGTGGGGTTTGAGCATGATCGTGACCTGCCGCGCAGAAGGCGCGGTCACGGCTCCTTGGCCAGAACGGCTCTGCGGAGCTGGTAGGATGGACAGCATGTCTCCCGGCATGGCGTCTCCCGGCCTGGCCGGCTGAACGACCATGCGTGCAGAGTTCACCTCGCCCGCCTTCGGCGGGTCGGTCCCGGCTGCCACCTCGCCCGGCTACGATGAGAATCTCTTCGAGCCGAGCGCCCGGCCGGCCCTCGTGTGGACGCGCCGGCACTGGGCGCTCGCGGTCTCGGCCACCTTCGCGATCTGGGCCGTAGCGGCCTCCGCCTGGCCTCTCTCCGGTAGCGTCGTGCCGTGGGACTCGAAGAACCACTTCTACCCCATGCTGCGCTACCTCGGCGACTCGCTCGCCGCCGGGGAATGGCCGCTCTGGAACCCCTACCATTTCAGCGGGCATCCCGCGGTCGCGGACCCGCAATCGCTCCTCTTCAACCCGACGATGCTGATCTTCGGCTGGCTCGTGCCCGCGCCGTCCATGCAGCTCTTCGACCTCGTCATCTTCGCGCATTTCCTGCCGGGCATGCTGGCGATCCTGGCACTCTTCGCGCGCCGGAACTGGCGGCCGGAGGGCGCGGTCGTGGCCGCGATCGTCTTCGTGCTCGGCGGCTCCGCCTCGGCGCGCCTGCAGCATACCGGCATCATCTTCGGCTACGGCTACTTTCCCCTCGCGCTGTTCCTGCTCGAGGAGATGCTCGCCCGACGCTCCTACAGGTTCGCCGCCGGCTTCGCGGTGATGGCGAGCCTCATGGTCTCCGGGCGCGACCAGGTCGCCTTCCTGATGGGGCTGACGCTCCTCGGCGCGGTGGTCCACGAGGCGTTCGCCTCGGGCCGGCCGGTGCGTTACCTCGGCGAGCGCATCGGCGTCCTCGGTCTTGCGGGCGCGATCGGGGTGGTGCTGCTCGCGGTGCCGGTGCTGCTGACGTTGCAGTTTCTCGGCACGTCGACCCGGCCGGCCTTCGGGTTCGGGGTCGCGGCCATGGGGTCGCTGCCGCCTGAGAGCTTCGCGACGATCCTGTTCGCCAACGTGTTCGGCTCGCTGCGCGCGACCTACGATTACTGGGGCCCGGACTGGCACTCCCTCCTCGAGGGGACGTGGACGGACCGGGCCACCAACTATCTGTTCGCGGGTTCGGTCCCGGCCGTCCTGATCGTCTGGCACGGGATCGGCGCGGGGCGGCTTCTCGCGCGCGAGTTCCGCTACTTCCTCGTCGTCGGGCTCGTGACGATCGTATACGCGCTCGGCCGCTATACGCCGCTCTTCTCGGTGGTGTTCGACAGCCTGCCCGGCGTCGCGCTCTACCGCCGGCCCGCGGACGCGACCTTCGTGATCAACATCGTGATCGCCTTCGCGGCCGGCTATCTCGTTCACCGCTACTTGCGAGACGGGAACCCACGCCTCGTACGGCTTCAGCGCTCCCCGATGGCCGCTATGCTGGTCGCCGGCGCGATCGCCCTCGTCGTGGCGGCGATCGTCTCGGCGATGGTATTCGCGTTGCGTGCGAAGCAGTCGGCCGCCGCGGGCGGCGACATCCTGATCGCGGCCGGGATCGCGACCGCGATCGTCGGGCTCCTCGTCTCCGGCTCGCGCCACCGGCGCGTCGCGGTCGCGGCGCTGCTCACCGCGTTCACGGGCGGCGAGCTCGTGTGGCGCAACGCCGCCTCGGCGCTGAACGCGGAGCCGGCCGAGCGCTACGCGGTGTTCCGCGAGTTGCCGGCCGACCAGATGCGCGGCCTCGCGGTCCTGAAAGACGAGCTCGCCCGGCGGCATGCGCGCGGCGAGCATCCGCGCGTCGAGATCCTGGGCCTCGGCGGCGCGTGGCAGAACGCCTCGATGGTGCTCGGACTCGAGGACACGATCGGCTACAATCCGCTCCGTCTCGCGGATTACGAGCGCGCGATCGGCCCCGGCGAGAACGCGGTCGACCCGAACCTGCGCCAGTTTCCGGGCACCTTCCGGGGTTATCGCTGCCGGCTCGCGAGCCTGCTCGGGCTGGAATATCTCGTGCTGGACCGCCCGGTCGAGCGCCTGCCCCGGCACTTCCCCCGGCTGACCGGGACCAAGCTGCTCTACGGGGCCGGCGGCATGTGGATCTACAAGCTCGATCGGGGGGCGCCACGCGCCTATCTGGCGACGCAGATCCTGCCCGTCGATTCGGAGGCCGTGCTCACGCAGGCCGAGATCCCGGATTTCGACAGGATCACGACCGCGCTCGTCGAGCAGGAGGACCTGGGCGCCATCAAGGGCGACTACGTGGCGCACGAGAACGCGCCCGAGCAGGCGGCGCGCGGCATCGGCGGCTCCGTCGTGGTGACGGGCTATGGCCGCAATGCGGTCTCACTCGAGGTGGATACCAGGAATGCCGGCATCGTGGTCCTGCACGACATCAACTATCCCGGCTGGGAGGCGAGCGTGGACGGAGAGCGGCAGCAGATCCTGCGAACGAATCTCCTGTTCCGCGGGGTCGAGGTCGGACCTGGCCGTCACGTGATCGAGTTCCGTTTCCGGCCACTCTCGTTGGGCAATCTCGTGTCGGCGGCGGCCGACCTCCTGCACGGGTCGGGCGAGGAGTCCGGCCCGACGGTCACGCGCTGATCGGCGCCGGCATGTCGCGACGTGGTCGGTCCGTCGGGGCGGCGCTCAGCGTCGCATGGACGGTTTGCGCTGGTTCGCGCGCCCTCGCCCAGACGCCTGACATCCCCGGCATGCCGCGCCCGGCGGGCAATTTTCTCGCCGCCGTTCCCGCCCCGATCGCCGTTCCGACGACGGGCGATGTTCCCAAACCCACGAGCACGCTGACGCTGAACGCGGTCTTCAGTATGGGCGAGAAACCGGTGCGCGCCAGCCTCGTCTGGCGCGTGTTCGAGGAGAGCGCAGCCGGCGCGACGCCGTCCCTGCTCGCGAAATCCAATGCCGCGATACCGACCTTCCAGCTGCCTCAAGGGACGTATGTCGTCCATGTCGCGTACGGCTTCGCGTCCGCCTCGAAGAGGATCGTCGTCGGGCCCGGACCTATGGTCGAGCGGATCGCGGTCAAGGGGGGCGCCCTGCGCCTCGCCGGGGCGATCGGCGACGTGCCGATTTCCCGCGACAAACTGTCTTTCTCGATCCTGCTGCCGGTCGCGAACGACACCGAGGGCCGGCTGATCGCCGCGAACGTCAGGCCGGGCGAGGTCGTGCGGCTGCCGGAGGGTACGTATCACGTCGTCTCGAACTACGGGGAGTCGAACGCGATCATGCGCGTCGATCTGAAGGTCGATGCGGGCCAATTGACCGACGCGACGGTGAACCACCGCGCCGCGACCGTCACGCTGAAGCTGATCGCCGGCACAGGCGGGGAGGCCTTCGCGGGCACCGCCTTCAGCGTGCTGACCCCGGGCGGCGACGTGATCCGCGAGGCGATCGGCGCGTTCCCGACGATGACGCTCGCGGAGGGCGACTACCAGCTTGTCGCCCGGCATGCGGGCAGCGTCTACACGCGCGACTTCAAGGTCGAGAGCGGTCTCGACCGCGATATCGACGTGCTGGCGAACTAGACGGCTCTGCGCGGCGGCTGCTCGTTGGTCCCCCGCCAGCGTCCGTATTGCCAGGGCGCGTACCAGGTCGCGCGCGCCGGCACCTCCTCGCAGACGAAATCGAGACCATGCGTGCCGCCGGGTCCGCAGCGGCAGATGCGGGAGAACCCCATCCAGGCGCCGGGCCAAAGCCCATGCCGCAGAATCGCCTCGACGGCGTAATCGGAGCAGGTCGGGAGGTGACGGCAGTGACGGCCCGCGATGGCGGAGAACGTCAGCTGATACGCCCGGATCGCACCCCCTGCGAAACGCCGCGCCGCCACTGTCACGACGGTGCTCTCACGCAGCGGATCGCCGGTGCTGCGCATGGGCCTGCTCCAGCGCATCGACCACCGCGTCGAAGGTGAGCAGCGTCGAGGCGTGGCGCGCCTTGAAGTCGCGGACGGGTTCCAGCACCGCGAGGTCGGCCCAGCGCCCTGCCGGCGCCGGCCCGTTCTCCTTCAGCATGCGGCGCATCTCGTCGCGCACCTGCCGGATCTCGTCGAGGCTCGACCCGACGACGTTGCGTGCCATGATGGAGGAGGAGGCCTGCCCCAGCGCACAAGCTTTCACGTCGTGGCCGAAGTCGACGACGCGCTCGCCGTCCGTCATGAGGTCGACCGTCACGGTGGAGCCGCAGAGGCGCGAATGGGCGCTCGCCGTCCCGTGCGGGGCCGCGAGCCGGCCGAGCCGGGGAATGTCGGCGGCGAGTTCGAGAATACGCCGGTTATAGATATCGCTCAGCATCGCCCTGCCCCGCGTTGCGGACCGCCCTGTCGGGTCAATATAGGGAGGCGCGCCCGTCAAGGACAACGCGACCGGGCCACGAGTGCGAGTCGCGAGGCTCACAGGAGGAGACGATGTCAGCCCCGACGGCACGATCGAGTCCCCCGCGCTCCCGCCAAGAGGTCGAGGAGGGCGACGTGCTGAGCCCGCGTTTCGGGCCGGACGGGCTCGTGACCTGCGTGGCGACGGAGCACGGGACCGGGCGGCTGCTCATGGTCGCGCACATGAATGCCGAGTCGCTCGCGCGCACGGTCGCGACGGGCGAGGCTTGGTACTGGTCGCGCTCGCGCGGCGAACTCTGGCACAAGGGCGCGACGAGCGGCCAGATCCAGACGGTCACGGAGATGCGCATCGATTGCGACCAGGACGCGATCTGGATCACCGTCCAGGTGGCGGGCGACGGCGGCTGCTGTCACACAGGCCGCTGTTCGTGCTTCTACCGCCGGGTCGCGATCGGTCTCGATCCCGGCTCCGCGCCGCTCAGCTTCGTCGAGCCCTGAATCACGCGGTCGCGATATAGTCCCGCAGCGCCCGATGCTCGGTCTCGATCTCGGTCAGGCGCTGCTTGACGATATCGCCGATCGACACGATGCCCCGCAGGCGGCCGCCCTCGACGATCGGCACGTGCCGGAACTTGCGCTCCGTCATCAGGGTCATCAGTTCGTCGATCCCGGCATCCGGCCGGCAGGTCACGACCTTGCCGGTCATCCGGCTCGACACGGGCTGTCGCAGCGCCTCCGCGCCGCCCTCGGCCACGGCGCGCACGACGTCACGCTCGGACAGGATGCCGACCAGCGTCTCGGAGGCGTCGATCACCACGACCGCGCCGATACGGTGATGGTTCAACGTCCGGGCCGCCTCGGCCAGCGTGCTCTGGGGATCGATGGAGATGACCTCCCGGCCCTTGCCGGCGAGAATGCGTTCGACGCTCATGATGCCCTCCCTATCCGCCGACGTCGGACGCGCGGCTTGGGAGCGAATGTGCCGACGATGGCCCGCGGGTTCAAGCGCTCCCTTCGGGGGGACCAGCCGGCCCGGCATCAGGCGGCCCCGGATCGATGAACGGAAACAGGAGGAGTCCCACCACGAGCCCGCCGATATGGGCCTCCCAGGCGATGCCACCCTCCACGAGCCCGAGGGGGCCGGCTAAAAGGCCGAACACGATGTTCAGCACGAACCAGGAGCCAAGGAATATGATGGCGGTGCGGTTGCGCAGAAGATCCGTATAGGGTTGCAGGCGGCCGGCGAGCCGGGGGCGGGCCCGCGCGCGCCTGGGCTCGAAGGCGAAGAGGGAGGCCGCCGCCATCACGCCGGACACGATCGCGGAGGCGCCGATCATGGGCTGAAGGCTCTGCGGGTTCGCCACCCAATGCGTCAGCGCGCCGCCGACCGCGGTCGCCAGCGCCAGTACGAGCGAACGCGCGTTGCCGATGCGGCGCACCACCGGCGCCCCGAAGGCGGCGAGCCAGACGCAGTTCAGGACGACGTGCGTCCAGGACCCGTGCAACAGCGCATAGGTGAGGAACGTCCACGCGTGAGGACCGGGCATCTCCATCACGTAGCGGGCGAACCCCTCGCGGATCGCGGCCCCCTCTTCGTCGAGGCCGTCCCGCGCATGGGCGACGAGCGCTTCGATGTCCGTCCAGCCGAACTCGGCCGACCAGCGTCCGGGCAGGAAGCTGAACCGCGTGAGAAGATCCAGGTCGCCGACCGGCGACAGGAAGGCGCGCAGGCCGTGGATGGCGAGCAGCATCACGATGAAGGCCGTGAGCAATCCCGGCAGGTTGATCGCAGGCTCGCGAGAGCCGATCGGTGGTGTCGATCGCATGAACGTGGACATGCCCCGACATAGGCCTGCCGGGCGACAGCCGCAAAGCGCGCTCGTTAACCTTGAGGAACGGTTGACGACCCCGGTCGCCGCGGCGGCACGCCAATCGCGCAGGGAGGTGGGACAACGATGCCAGCGCCGTCACGACGGAACATCGCCGCACCCCCGCGAGGGTCGGCGAGATCCGTTTCGGGACGATCCGCCAACATGAAATCCCGTCATGAAACACACGACGTCCCGCATCCTCTTCGCCTATTGGGACACTTTGCGCCGCGACCGTGCCGCACCAGAGCGCGGCGACATCGAGCCCGGCGCAATCCGGCAGATCATCGCCGACACATTCATTCTCGGCCTCGAGTCCAGCGGCCAGGCCACGTTCCGTCTCGCGGGAACGCGCTGCTCGGCCCTACTCGGAAGCCAGCTCAAGGGCTCCGCCTTCACGACGCTGTGGCGAGAGCGGGACCGCGCTGACGTGGAGACCGCCGTGGAGGCAGTCGTGTCCGATGCGTGCGGCATCGTGCTCGGCGCCATGGCGTCGAGCGACCTCGGACAGGACCTCGCCCTCGAACTCGTCCTCCTGCCGCTGCGGCATCGCGGGCGCACGCATGCGCGCGTGCTCGGCTGCCTGTCGCCCGTATCGGTCCCGACCTGGATCGGCCTCGCCCCGCTCTCGAGCTTCGAGACGCGTTCGCTCCGGGTGCTCGACGCGAAGCGGGAAGCGCAGATGCCACGGCCGATCGGCCCGGAGACGACGGCACTGGATCGGCGCCGAAATTTCGTCGTCCACGAAGGGGGTCGAGGCATTCCTCTATCGTGAACACCCAATTTCGCTCATTTCGACGATCCGGCTTTGGGATCTAAGCCGACGTTAACTCACGAATTGTTAGATGGCGGCCTCGCGAGATGAGGACCCGTTCGGCAGATGATCGCGCAGCAGGCGAACGCGCCTCGGTTACGACTGCGCAAGGCTGAGCGCCGGCGCCATGCGCGCGTAAGCCTGACACTGCTCGGCCGGTACATGATGGCGGACCGGCAGGAATATCCGTGCGAGACGATCGACATGTCGCCGGGCGGCGTTCTCCT
Source organism: uncultured Enterovirga sp. (assembly GCA_964250725.1). Lineage (GTDB taxonomy): Bacteria > Pseudomonadota > Alphaproteobacteria > Rhizobiales > Beijerinckiaceae > Enterovirga. The sequence goes on from CAXUHE010000036.1 coordinate 9,484, forward strand.
GCAGGCGTCGGTCAGGGGTGAGATCGGCGACCGGGTGATCGTGTATCTGGAGCATCTCGGGCGCATCGAGGGCACGATCACGCGTCACGTGCCGGGAGGATTCGCCCTCTCGATCTCGGCGGCGGCGCGCAAGAAGGACAAGCTCGCCTCGCAGCTCACCTGGCTCGCCAACCGGCGGGCGTTGGGCCTCCCCGAAGACAGGCGTCATGAACGCATCACCCCTCATGTCCTGTCCACGACGATCAAGCTTGAGAGCGGGCGCACGATCCCCGTTCGGCTCGTCGACATCTCGATGTCGGGCGCCTCGATGATCGCTGACCACAAGCCGGCGCTCGGCGTCGGCCTCCTGGTCGGCTCGACGACGGCCAAGGTCGTGCGCCACTTCCACGACGGCATCGCGGTCGAGTTCCGGCTTCCCCTGTCGCCGGACCGGTTCGACGAGACGGTGATCCTCTGAGCTGGCACGCGTTCCACGACCGTTTGGTGAACGCGGGATTGCAAGATCGCTCGAAGTTTCCTCAATCCGGCGAACGCAGATTAGCCGCGATCTCGACTGGAATTCATGCCGGCCGATATCTGTAAAATTGCACGTAATCGTTTGAGTTCGCCTGTAGTGCCGATGGTGTTTCTGCTCCCGACAACGGGGGCGTGCCATGAAGATCTCGACGAGAAGGGCTGCAGGGCTGGTGCTGCTCGCCCTCACGTCCGCCGGCGGCGGTGCGAATGCCCAGAGCCTCGCCTCTCTGCCAAAAGCGTCACAGCCGGTCGAGATCGTCGGCGATGCGAGACCCATGATCGCCTGGGTGGAATTCTGCCATCGCCAGCCCGGTGAGTGCCAGGTCGACCCGAGCGAGCCGCGCACCGTCACGCTCAGCCCCAAGATCTGGCAGACGATCGTGTCCGTGAATCGGCAAGTCAACACCACGATTCAGCCGATGACCGATATGGATCATTGGGGCGTCGGGGACCACTGGGACATCCCGACCGACGGCTACGGCGATTGCGAGGACTACCAGCTTCTCAAGCGCAAGCTGCTCGTCGAATCCGGCCTCCCGCGCCGCGCGATGCGCATGACTGTCGTCGTGGACGAGAAGAACGAGGGCCACGCCGTGCTGCTCGTCCGCACCAATCTGGGCGACTACGTGCTCGACAACAAGACGAGCAACGTCCTACCCTGGTACCAGACCGGCTACATCTACGTGAAACGCGAGAGCCAGGACGTCGTGGCTTGGGTCTCCCTCGGCGGGGCCATCTCGCCCGTCGCCACCGCCACGCGCTGAAAGGCGCCGAAGCGCCACATCGGAACCTGTCTCCTGCGGACGCGTTAACCTCGGTTTAACTTAGGCCTTGAGTGCACCTCGGACCCGTGTCAACTTGGTTAAAGGTTGATGAACCGGACGGTGGGCATGCGGCAGAGCGGCGTCGGCTTTCGCGCAATCGGCAGGCTCGCCCGTCGTTACATCTTCGTCGGCACAGCATGTCTGGGCGTCTCGATGACGAGCCACGCCGAGGCACAGATGGTCGCGGCTCTTCCGAATGCTGCATCGATCGGCCGTGTCGAGCCGATGGGCGGCGCCCGGCCTGTGCAGGGTTGGGTGTCGTTCTGCGAACGGAACCCATCCGAATGCGTGATCGACCCGTCCGAGCCCTCGAGTGTGGTTCTGACCGGCCGGCTCTGGAAGACCCTCAACGCCGTCAATCGCCAAGTCAACACGACCATCATGCCGATGACCGATCAGGAGCATTGGAACGTCGTCGATCGCTGGGACATCCCGAGCGACGGCTACGGTGACTGCGAGGACTTCCAGCTGTTGAAGCGCAAGATCCTGGTCGAGCAATACGGGCTGCCGCGGCGCGCGCTCCGCATAACGGTCGTGATCGACGAGCAGGGGGAAGGTCACGCGGTCTTGATGGTACGCACCGACGAGGGCGATCTCATCCTGGACAACAAGCGCTCCAGCATCCTGCCATGGCATCAGACCGGTTACGTTTTCATCAAGCGCGAAGGGCAGGACGGGCGGGACTGGGTTTCGCTCGGCGAGCGCAGTTCCCCGATGACGACCGCCAACCGCTGAGAGGCACAACCGCGATCAGCCGACCAGCGGTCAGCCGATCGGGATGAGGCCATCGGCGAATCGCCGCCAGTTCCGGACATAGGATTCGGCCGAGCGGACGAGCTTCTCGACAGCCGCGTCGTCGAGCACCCGCTTTGCCTGAGCCGGGGCTCCGACGATGAGCGAGCGATCGGGAAAGACCTTGCCTTCCGTCACCAGCGCGCCCGCCCCGACGAGACAGCCGGCGCCGATCCGGGCTCCATTCAGGATGATCGCCCCCATGCCGACGAGGCTCCCAGCCCCGATTGTGCAGCCATGCAGGATCGCGTGATGTCCGATCGTGCAACCCGCGCCGACATTCAGGGGATGGCCGAGATCGGTGTGCAGGAGAGAACTCTCCTGGATGTTCGTCCCCTCGCCGATGTCGATGAGCTCGTTGTCGCCGCGCAACGTCGCGCCGAACCAGATCCCGACATCGCGCGCGAGGCGCACCCGCCCGATCACATGCGCGTCGGGGGCGATCCAGAACTCGCCGGGACCGGGCAGGTCGGGAGTCAGATCGCCGAGGCTGTAGGCTGGCATGCGGGCTCCGATCGGTCGTGCATGACCGGCATCGCGCCCCGTCGAGGGTGCGTCAAGAGCCGACGAGATAGTGGGCCGCATCGAGCACCAGCCGGCCCGACATGAGGCTCCAGAAGCCCGCGATCACCGTCGCCAGCATGACGAAGGGGATGGGCCGCCGCTCGATCCGGCGCCCCCGGATGGTGTTTCGCAGGATGAGGAAGGGTGCCGAGAACACGATGATGGGAATGCTCGCCAGCGCGCCCACCCGATCGCCTTGCAGCATGCGGAAGCCGAGCGGCCGGCGCGCGACGAGCTCGAAGGCACTGACGATCAGGCCCGCGAAGGCGAACCCGAGCCCGAGTGCCGCGAGCGCTTCGAACTGAGCCTGATCGATCATGCGAGCCCCTCTCCGGGGCCCTTGTGGCGCGGCTTTAACGCATCGTTAAGCCAAATGAGCCGGCACGGTTAACGTCGGCCGGCACTCGTCACTCCGCCAGGTCTTCGGCCAGGATCGCCATCTGGAACGCGAAGGAGCGATCCCCGTCCTCATCGTCGAGCGACATGACCCCGATGAACTCCTCCCCGACATAGACCTCAGCCGAGTCGGTCTTCTTCGGCCGCGTCGTCACGCGGATGGTCTGGTTGGCGAAGGTCCGGCGCATGAAGCGCTCGATTTTGGCAAGCTCGGTCTTGTCCACGTCGTCTCCAGTGCGTCGGGTCGAGCGATTGCCACGGGCTGCCCCGGTCGGCAAGCGCGATGATCAGGCGGGGTTCTTCTCCAGCAGGATCTGGTCCATCGAGCGGGCGGGCTCGGCGCAACCGGCCGTGCCGACGACGCGGGCCGGCACGCCCGCGACCGTGGTGTTCGGCGGCACGGGCTGGAGTACGACGGAGCCCGCCGCCACGCGGGCGCAGCGGCCGACCTCGATATTGCCGAGGATCTTCGCGCCGGCCCCGATCAGGACGCCGCGGCCGATCTTGGGATGGCGGTCGCCGAGCTCCTTGCCGGTGCCGCCCAGCGTCACGTGCTGCAGCATCGAGACATTGTCACCGATCACCGCCGTCGAGCCGACCACCAGCCCCGTCGCGTGATCGAGGAAGATGCCGCGCCCGATCCGCGCCGCCGGGTTGATGTCGGTCTGGAACACCTCGGAGGAGCGGCTCTGCAGGTAGAGAGCGAGATCGCGCCGGCCGGCGAGCCAGAGCCAATGCGCGAGCCGGTGAGTCTGGATCGCGTGGAAGCCTTTGAAGAAGAGCACGGGCTCGATCAGCCGGGTGCAGGCGGGATCGCGGTCGAGGATCGCCAGGATGTCCGCCCGGAACGCCTCGCCGAACTCTCGGTCCTGCGCGACCGCCTCGTCGTAGGTCTGCACGATGAGGTCGGCGGGGACGGACGGATGGCCGAGCCGGCCCGCGACCCGGTGGACCACCGCGCCTTCCAGCGTGTCGTGATTGAGGATCGTCGTGGTGATGAAGGTCGCGAGACCAGGCTCGGCGCGGACGACCTGCTCGGCCTCGGAGCGCAGCCGCGTCCAGACCGGATCGAGGGTGCCTGCGACCGATGTCTCATGCTTGAAAGAATGTTGCGACATCGGCCGCTCCTTTAGGTCGCCATACCACGGACGCGCGGCCGATCGAAACGTCTCAGTCCTGCTCGGCCAGGAAGGCCAGGACCCCGTCCTTGTGCGTTCGGTCGCCGACCGCAAGGTTGTGATCGCGGCCCGGGATGTCGAGCGAGCGCGCGCGCGGCATCAGGGCGACGAGGTCGGCCGCCGAGCCGGCGATCGGATCGCTCGTCCCGACTGACACCAATACGGGCGCTGAGATCCGGCCCACCTCCTGCGTGGTCATCGTCTGGCGCGAGCCCCGAATGCAGGCGGCGAGCGCCGCGAGATCGCTTCCCGTCTGCTCCGCGAAGGCGCGGAACATGCGCTGCATCGGGTCGGTGAGCCAGGAGAGTGAAGGTGCTTCGAGCGCGTCCGCGATGCCGACGGGCAACCCGACCCCCTCGACCAGATGGATGCCGAGCCCTCCGAGCAGGGCCGCGCGCACGCGGGTCGGATGGGCGTAGGCGAGAAAGGCCGTGATCCGGGCGCCCATCGAGTAGCCCATCACGTGGGCGCGCACGATGCCGAGATGATCGAGGAGCCCGACCGCGTCCGCCGCCATGAGCGCTGTGTCGTAATCCTCGGCCGCGTAGAACTTGGTGCTGCGGCCGTGGCCGCGGTTGTCGAACGCGACGACCCTGAAGCCGGCGCGCGCCAGCGTGCCGACCCAAGAGGTGTTCGCCCAGTTGACGACGTGGTTCGACGCGAAACCGTGGATGAGCAGGACCGTGCCACGATCCCGCTCCGAGGTGGGCGACACGTCGATATAGGCGATCTCGGCGCGGCCGACCTTGGCCGTCTGAAGCTGTGGAGTGGTCACGTCCTCGAGTCCCGTGCTGCCATTGCCGCCCGGACGCCCGCATGGCACAGAACGCACGGCGGTCCCAACTGAGCGCCACCCGGCGGGCGCGATCACGCGAACGCGATTCGAGGCGAACCCGGACATATCCGATGACGGATTTCGGCATCCCGCATTTCCAGAACGACCTCGGCGTCATGACGATCCTCGTCGGCGCGCGGCGCTTCATGTGCATCGGCGCGACGCCTCCCTTCGACCACCCGCACGTGTTCATCGATCTCGGCACCGACACCGAGGCGATCTGCTCCTACTGCGGCACGCACTACAAGCTGAAGCCCGGCCTCCTGCCGACCCAGGCGGAGCCGCAGGACTGCGTCTGGGACGAGCACGCCGCAGCCGCGTGACGCGGTCGCGCCGCGTGATACGGCTCAGTTGACGGCGACACGGGTCGCGATCGTCGGAGGGGGGATCGGCGGGCTCGCGGCCGCGCTCGCGCTCTCGGGACGCGGCTTCGCGATCACAGTGTTCGAGCGGCGCACCGGCTTCGCGGAGACGGGCGCCGGCATCCAGCTCTCGCCGAATGCGAGTCGCATCCTCGGGACACTCGGGCTCGAACCGGCGCTCCGCCGGGTCGCGACGGAGACGCAGGCCGTCGCCGTGAGGTCTCTCGCGAGCGGCCACGATATCGGCGGCGTCGCACTGGGTCCCGCGATGGAGAGACTCTTCGGCGCGCCCTACTGGTCGGTCGCGCGGGCGGACCTCCACACGATCCTGCTCGACGCGGTGCGGGGCCACCGCGACGTCGCGCTCCGGTTCGGGCGCACGCTGTCCTCGCTCGACGACGGAGCGGGTGTCGTGACCCTCGCGATCGAGACCGCGAGTGGCGCGAGAGAGAGCGTCGCGGCCGATCTCGTGGTCGGGGCGGATGGGATCGGGTCGCGCGTGCGAACCGCGATCGGCGACCGGCGCTCACCCAATTATTCAGGCTACGTAGCCTACCGGGCGACGGTCGCGGCCGACGTCCTCGCGGATGCCACGCTCGCGCGCACCAGCGGGCTCTGGCTCGGCCGCCACGCCCACGTGGTGCATTACCCGATCGCGTCCGGCCGCCGGGTCAACATCGTGGCGATCGCCGGGAGCCGCGAGCCGGTCGAGGGCTGGTCTGCCCCGGTCGCGGCGGAGACGGTGCGGGCCGCGTTCGGCCGAGCCTGCGACCCGCTCCGCGCGCTCGTCGCGACGCCGAGCGAGTGGTCGGCCTGGTCGCTCGACGATCTGCCGGTCAGGCTCATGGGGCGGAGCCGCGTGGCGCTGATCGGCGACGCGGCGCATCCGGTCCTGCCCTATCTCGCGCAGGGCGGGGCACTCGCGATCGAGGATGCGGCGGTGCTGGCCGTGATGCTGGGCCACGACGCAGACATCCCCGGCGCGGTCGCGGCCTACGCGCGTGAGCGCTTGCCTCGGGTGCGGCGCGTGCAGAATGCGGCGCGGCGCAACGGCTTCGCGTATCACACCTATGGGCCGCCGGCCTGGATCCGCGACCGCGTCATGGCGCGGCTTGGGCCGGACAGGATGCGCCAGCGCTACGCGTGGCTCTATGGCTGGACGCCACCGACACCCGCGACTTGATCGGCCCCCGCGGCCCGGCTGCCCAAGCCCACGGCCGCGGACGTGGCAAAACTGGTAGACGCGAGGGACTTAAGATCCCTGCGTGTTCGCAGAAAAGCGAAATCGGATCATGCGCTCAGGTCCGCCCGCGCCGGAATAGACCTGACACAGGCCCGATGCGCGTGTCTCGCATGAGTCGCGGGCATGGGCTACGAGGGTGCGAGAGGACTGAAAGGCCGCTTGCCGAAACTGGTAGACGGAAGGCACTTAAAATGCCTCGAGCTTCGCTCGTGTGGGTTCGAGTCCCACAGCGGCCACCAAAGATTTGAGATCAGCGGCTGAAGCGAACAAGGCACTCGCTTGCGAGTCCGTCCGCTTTTGGCTGAGCCAAGCGGGATGAGCCCCCGCTGGAAAAGTTTGCGGGGATGGGGTTCCCCGCTGGAATTTTGGCTTGACTGGCACGACGACTCGGGTTGCGCCCACACCGGGGCTTCCGGGCTCCCATCCACCCCGCCCTTGCGCATGTGGTACCAACGAACTGACTTCTCAGAGGCGCTTGCGCCCACAATCCGGGCATCAACCTCCCCGGCGATCCGCCGGTATGTCCACTCAGGGTGCTCGACGATCAGGCTTCGGGCGAGCGCGCCGACCCCCAGGCCTCTCCGGCTCGATGATGCGTGCCACGGTAC
>CAXUHE010000036.1:16811-23819 GCA_964250725.1 uncultured Enterovirga sp.
TGCCTTGTGCGTGCGATGGGCGATCAGGCGACTGTCCGGTCGTGCGTGACGGCGGCGACGGTCCCAAAGCTCACCCGCGGTTGTGGCCGGAAGGGTTGCGGGCGCCGTTCGCCTCGAAAGGGGACTGGATGCACCCAGCCCCCTCGCATCGCCCATTCCATCACCGATGGGCGATCACAGCCAGATACAAGGGGGAGCGCCATCTCCGGAGAGGGTGCTTCCCCTTCACCCTGCTCTCCCCCTCGGGGAGAGGGTTCCCTGCGCCAGACCCAAGTCTCGGACGCGATGGACCTGCCTACGGGGAGGGAGCACCCGCGCTCCCTTGTCCACGGTCACGCGGCGAGTGGCCGTGTCATGTCCGGCCCGGACGTGTAAGCGGGACGCGGCGTGGCGGCGACGTCGCGGGAGATCACGCACGATGGACCACGAGAGCAACCCCATTCCTGGCAGCAGCATCGCGAGGTCCGGCGACGGGATCCGGCGCGTCGTCTTCACCGTGTTCGTCCTGCTGGGCATGTCCGCGCTCTTCGCGGGCGCCTGGGCGCTGCGCCATCTCCTCCTGCTCACGTTCCTGGCGATCATCTTCGCCGTGCTGCTGCGGGCCGCGGGCCGCTTCATCGCGGACCGGAGCCGACTGTCCCGACCGGTCTCGGTGATCCTGGTCGCGGTCGCGGGCGTGGTGGTGGTCGGCCTCTCGGGACTGTTCGTCGTGCCGATCCTGATCGCGCAGGGCCAGGACCTCGCGCGCAATTATCCAGAACTGGCCGACAGCCTTCAGAAGCGCCTCGAGGATACGCCGTTCCTGGGGAACGCCTGGGAGCAGGTGAAGTCGCAGGTCAGCCTGCCCGCCCCGGGCGACGTGATGTCGCGGGCGGGCTCCGTGCTCTCCGTCGCGACCGGCGCGCTCTCGGACCTCGTGTTCCTGCTCTTCACGGCGCTCTTCCTGGCGCTCTCGCCCGACACCTACGTCCACGGCCTGCAGATGCTCGTGCCCGAGCGATCCCGCGGCTTCACGTTGCGCCTCCTCGACGAGCTCGGGCACACGCTGCGCGCCTGGTTCGGCGGGCAGCTCGCCGCCATGACGACGATCGGCGTCCTGATCGGCCTCGGCCTGTGGGCGCTGGGCATCCCCTACGCGCTCGCCTTCGGGGTGCTCGCAGGCCTCTTGGACTTCATCCCCTATCTCGGGCCGATCCTCGGGGCCGTGCCGGCGATCCTGATAGCCCTCACGCAGTCGCCCGCGACAGCGCTCTGGGTCACGCTGCTGTTCCTGGTGGTGCAGCAGATCGAGGGCAACGTCGTGCAGCCGATGATGCAGGAATCCGCGGTCAAGATCCCGCCGGCTCTGCTCCTCGTCGTGCTGTTCGGCATGGGCGAGCTGTTTGGGATCACCGGGCTGATCGTCGCGACGCCGATCCTCGCGGTCGGCATCGTGGCGGTCCGGCGCATCTACGTCGAGCGGATCCTGGAGGGCGTCGACCAGGCGGGCCAGACGACGGACTGAGCTCTCCGTCGTACGCGCGCAACCTTCAAGCGCGCCCGGCGTCGCGGCAGGCCGAGCAGCGGCCTTCCACCTCGAGCGCGCGCCGCTCGGGCCTGAACCCCGCATGGGCGGAGACGGCCGCGAGGTCGTGCTCCAGCTCGGGCGAGGCGATCTCGTCGACCGCCCCGCAGGTCTGGCAGATGAGGAACACGGTCGCGGTGTCGGCCGCGTGGTCGTGGCTGCACACCACGTAGGCGGGCCTGATCGAGAGCCGGTGGATGAGGCCGACCTCCTCCAGGAACTCCAGCGAGCGATAGACCGAGACGGCCGAGAGACGGCGCTCCTTGCTGAGCTGGTCCGCCAAATCATAGGCCCCGAGCGGGTGCGAGGCCGTGGCGAGCGCCTCAAGCACGCGCTGGCGGATCGGCGTCAGGCGCAGCCCGCGTTCGTGGCAGAGCCGCTCCGCCCGCGCCAGGACGTCCGCGGGTACGGCAGGTCCATGATGATGCACCCCTGCCTGCATACGCCCAACTCTCCCGCCGCCTCGTCGGCATGTCCGACGGCTCGGCCCGATCCGGATCGCCGGGATCGATCGACATCGCCAGAGGTAAGGCGTCTGCGCCGTGACCGCCAGGGCACTGCCCTAGACAGTAAGGATGGCGATCAGCTCGGTCCACCGCCCCACGTTCCGAGCAGGAGAGCCGCGCCCAACACGGTCACGAAGGCCGCCGCCAGGATCTCGAGCCCGGTCACCGCGAGGCGGCCGGCCGATCCGTGCCGGGCGGAGAGCGCGAGCGCCGCGCGCTTCGCCATCACGGCCAAAGCCGCGAGGGAGCCGGTCGTCAGCGCCGTGCCGAGCGCCATCGCGAGGACGGCCGCGACGCCCGCCGCGAAGAGGTGCTGCGAGGCCGCGAACACGAGGAGGATGATCGCGCCGGAGCACGGCCTGATCCCGGCCGCCAGCATGATGCCGGCGCCGTCGCGCCACGTGCGCGCGCGCTCGACCGCGGCGGGCGAGGGCATGTGCGCGTGGTCGCGGCAGGCGCAATCCTGGTCGTGCGCGGTGTCCGCCCGTGTCGCGGGAGACTCGTCCGGCACGAGGCCGGCCGTCTTGCGCCAGAGCAGCGTTAGCCCGACCAGGACCAGGACCAGGAAGCTCGCATGCTCCATGCGGTCGATCGCGGTGCCGAGCGTCGCGGCGGTCGCGCGCAGCGCCAGCGTGAAGACCGACACGATGCCGATCGCCACGCCCGCCTGGACGAGGGCGGCCCCGAGGCTCAGCCCCAGGCCTTTCACGAGCGTGCGCCGCGTCGCCACGAGGTAGCCCGAGATGACCGCCTTGCCGTGCCCCGGGCCGGCCGCGTGGAACGCCCCGTAGGCGAAGCCGAGCCCGACGAGGCCGAGGATCCCCCCTCCCTCGGAGACGCCCGTCAGCGCCCCGTTCAGCGCCCGCGAGAAGCGCGATTGGATCTCCAGGAGAACGCCCCCGAGCCCGCCCGCCGAGGGCGCGGCCTCGCGCAGGCCGATCCCGAACGGGTTCTTCGGCGGGGGGGTCGCGGGCGCGAAGCCCGACCCCAGCCGGACGAGAAGCCAAGTGAAGGCCGCGACGAGCGCCAGCGCGAGCCCGGCCGCGACGAGCCGGCGCGCGTGGCGGGGCCAGGATCTCGACGCCGCCGGTCCGCGCGCGACACCCGTCAGGGACACGCGACGAGCACCTTGTTCGACAGCGTGGCGCCGAAATTCAACGCCCCGGTCAGTCCCGTGAACGCCGTCTCGCCCATGCCCTGCGCGCTCGCGAGTTCGGCCGGCTTCGGGCGCCCGACCTTCAGCACGCAGCCCTTCGGCGCGCCGACGAGCTGGACGGCGTCCGCCGCGTCGTCCAGCCGAAAATCCACGAAGAAGGTCGGATCGTAGAGGTCGAGCACGAGCGCGCGGTCCGCCTTGGCGGGGCTCGGGAGCGGCAGCCGGAAATGCAGCGTCAGCTCGCCGTTCTGGTAGGTCAGGCGCTGCTCGGTCGGCGTGACGAAGCCGAGCCGGACGCCGTTCGCCTTGGCGTGGGTGAACCAGGCGAATTCCGCGAGCGATTCGACGTTGGTCTTGGCGAGCTCGGCGAGCTCGTCCGAGGACGTAACTCCGTCGCCGTTCGCATCGAGCCCCTGGACCGCGAAGGCCGAATACGCCTTGTCGAACGTCCAGTCGTGATCGAACGCGGTGACGCGCCCGTCCGGACCGTAGACGATCCCCGCCTTGGCGACGATCCACACGTGGGGATGTGCGAGCGCTGGGACGGCCGCCACGGTGAGAAACCAGGCAGCGAGCAGGCAGAGGAGGGCGTTCCGCATCGTACCTCGGGGCAAGCGTCGCGCCGTCCTGTGCCGCCCAATCCTGTTCGATTTGCGACAGCCGGAGGGTCGAAGCGGCTCAGGTGAAGGCCCATAGGGTTAACGCCGCGTTAGCCCGCCGACCAGCCCGGCTCGACGCCCGAGCTCAAGGCACGCTGATGGCATCGCGTAGCAGGAACGTCAGCACGATCTCGCCCTCCTCATCCATGACCTCGTATTCCTGATGGTCGACCTCCCGGTTGGCGCGGATCGCATTGCTGAGGATGTCTTTCGCGCTCTCGGCGGCCTCCTTGCGGACCTCGTCCAGGTTCGCGAGGTCCATACCCTCGAGGTCCCGGACGTAGTCATTCGGCGAACGCATATGGAAGTAGTAATGCGGCACGGGTCCGGTGTCCTGTCGTATCCTGTCGGGGATCAATGCTCACCCGATCGACTCGTTCTAGGACTTGCGGCGTCCGTCCCATTTCTGACCTCGTATGCCGATTTGACAAACCGCCCCGGCTCGGCGATCTTGACGCGGCCGGGAGCGCGTGTTCCGCTTATGCGGAGCCTCCGGACGCGCAGCCGGCCGTCTCTCGCCAATGCGGCACTTAAGGCGATCGCCCGGGGCGATCCTGCCATGGTTTCCCTGACGTATGTCGTTCGCAGAACTCGGATTGAGTGACAAGGTCCTGGAGGCCGTCACGGCCGCGGGCTATACGCAACCCACCCCCATCCAGACCGAGGCGATCCCGCACGTGCTGGCGCGGCGCGACGTGCTCGGCATCGCGCAGACCGGGACCGGCAAGACGGCGGCCTTCACGCTGCCGATGCTGACGCTGCTCGAGACCGGGCGCGCGCGGGCCCGCATGCCCCGCACCCTCATCCTGGAGCCGACGCGCGAACTCGCAGCCCAGGTCGAGGAGAACTTCGACCGCTACGGCGTCAACCATCGCCTCTCGGTCGCGCTGCTCATCGGGGGCATGTCCTTCGGCGACCAGGACGTGAAGATCACCCGCGGGGTCGACGTGCTGATCGCGACGCCCGGCCGCCTGCTCGACCATCACGAGCGCGGCAAGCTGCTGCTGAGCGGCGTCGAGCTCCTGGTGATCGACGAGGCCGACCGCATGCTCGACATGGGGTTCATCCCCGATATCGAGCGGATCGTGAAGCTGGTGCCCTTCACGCGCCAGACCCTGTTCTTCTCCGCCACCATGCCGCCCGAGATCACCCGGCTGGCGGACGCGTTCCTGCACAATCCCGTCCGCGTGGAGGTCGCGCGCCCGGCCTCCACCGCCGCGACGATCACCCAGCGACTCTACGCGACAGGCGGCGAGGGGCACGAGAAGCGCGAGCGCCTGCGCGACCTCATCCGCAGCTCGCCCGACTTCAAGAACGCGATCATCTTCTGCAACCGCAAGCGGGACGTCGCGCTGCTGCACAAGTCGCTGGTGCGCCATGGCTTCAATGCCGCCGCGCTTCACGGCGACCTCGACCAGCACGCCCGCATGGCGGCGCTCGACAGCTTCCGCAACGGTTCGGTCGATCTCCTGGTCGCGAGCGACGTCGCGGCGCGCGGCCTCGACATCCCGGCGGTCAGCCACGTGCTGAACTTCGACGTGCCGACCCATGCGGAGGATTACGTGCACCGCATCGGACGCACGGGCCGCGCCGGACGCACGGGCCACGCCTTCACGCTGGTCGCGCCCGGCGACGAGAAGATCCTGTCGGCCATCGAATCGCTGATCGGCCAGCCCGTCGAGTGGGAGGGCCAGACGACCGCCGAGTCGGGCTACGAGCCCGCGCGCCGTCCGTCCCGCGGACGCGGCGAGCGGTCGGAGCGTCCGAGAGGCGGCTCGCGAGAGGGTGGCTCACGCGAAGGCGGACGCGGACGCTCGCGCGGCGGACCGGAGCGGTCCGCCCGGCCCGAATCCGAGACGCTTCCCCCGCGCGAGCCGAGACCGGCTCGTGAGGACGAGACGCCCGCCGAGGATCGCCCGCCCCGCGAGGCGCGAGCGCCGCGCGCGGAGCGATCACCTCGTGGGGATCGATCACCTCGTGAGGATCGTCCGCCGCGCGAGGATCGTCCGCCGCGCGAGGCGCGTGCGCCCCGCGAGGATCGACCGGCTCGCGACGAGCGGCCTTCTCGTGACGAGCGGCCCCCGCGCGAGCCGCGGCTGGAGCGGGCGCCCGAGCGCGGGCCGCGCAGCGAGCCCCGCCCCGCCTATCGGCGCGAGCCGGACGACGGCATCGTCGGCCTCGGCGACCACGTCCCGGCCTTCCTCACCCGTTCGACTCCCGTGAAGGCGCGGGACTGAGGCTGGCCTGCGCGCTGCGATCCGGCGTCCGGTTGAGATCGTAGTGATTTCCGCTACTATCGCGCTCGAACTCGACCGTCATGATCCGGAGCTTCAAGGATCGGCTCACCGAAGCGATCTTCAACGGACAGCGCCCTCGAGGCTTTCCGGCCGACGTTTTCACGACCGCTCGGCGCAAGCTGGGTTTAGTCCATGCGGCTCCATCATTGGATAGCCTGAAAGCGCCACCCGGAAACCGGCTTCATCCGCTCGCACATGATCGCGCCGGACAGCACGCGATCTGGATCAACAACCGGTTCCGTGTCTGCTTCCGTTGGACAGATGCCGGTCCAGAAGATGTCGAGATCACCGATTACCACTGACCCGGAGGACGAGTTGTCAGAGCAGTTGGACATCGTCGAGACGCTCTCGCCTCTTCACCCAGGCGAAGTCCTGCGCGAAGAGTTCATGAAGCCGCTCGGCCTGACCGCTTACGCGGTCTCGAAGGCGATCAATGTTCAGCGCACCCGGATCGAGCGCATCTCACGCGAAGAGCTCGGGATCAGCGGCGACACGGCGCTCCGGCTCGGGCGCCTGTTCGGCGTCGACCCCCGCTTCTGGCTCAACCTTCAGAGCGACTACGAGCTGCGCACGGCCACGTCGGCTGCGCGCGATCTGGAAACGATCGAGACGATCCGTCACGCAGCCTGATCACCACTCCTCTCGCACTTCATACGGGACGTGCCCGCTTCGACACCGGCCTCGACACCGACAGCGCGAGTTCGCCCCAGCGTCTCGCCTCGTCCGGGTCGTCGAGCGCGTCGACCGGCATGCGCCAGTAGCTCATCGCGGCCGCGCGGCCCTGCCGGTCGTAGGTGAAGGGCGAGGAGCCGGCCTCGCGGAACGC
>CAXUHE010000037.1:0-23521 GCA_964250725.1 uncultured Enterovirga sp.
CGAGCCGGGCGCAGGACGCCGCGACCGCGATGAAGATCACCGCGCAGGACCTGCGTCGGTTCGCGATCATCGACGGCATCGTGCCGGAGCCGACGGGCGGCGCCCACCGCGACCCGGCGGCCGCCATCGCGGCCGCCGGCGACGCCATCGCGGCCGCGCTCGCCGACCTGTCGGGGCTCGGCCCGGACGAGCTGCGCGACCGGCGCGCCGCCAAGTTCGAGGCGATCGGACGAAGCCTGTCGTGACCTTGAACAAGGCCGCCCGCAACGAACGCCTGAAGATCACCGCGACCTGGCTGAACGGGTCGGCGATCGCGGCGCTCGCGGTCGGGTGCTTCGCACCGATCACCGCGTTCGCCACCGGAACGGTGCCGGTCACGATCGACAGGCTGGCCCTGCTGGCGGCGGTTTGGCTCTTCGTCAGTCTCGCCCTACATGTCGTGTCGAGGCAAATCCTCGGGAGGATCGAGGAATGAACGATCTCTGGTTTACGGCCGCCGTCGTGACTCCGCTCATGGTCCTGGCGACGGGGCTGGTGGTGTTCCTCATCGGCTACTACTCCGACCGGCCGCACAAGCCGGACGCCGCAGAGTAGACGAGGACGATTCCTGCCCTGAGTTGAAGGCGCACCGCGCAGCCTCTACCGAGGCGGCTCACCGGGTCCGGGCGCGACATGAACATCCTTCTCATCGGGTCGGGCGGGCGCGAGCACGCTCTGGCACGCTCGCTCGCCGCGAGCCCGCTCTGCGGCCGCCTCCTGATCGCGCCCGGCAATCCGGGCACGGCCCAGTGCGGCGAGAACGTCGCGCTCGACGTGACGGACCACGGGGCGGTCGCGGAGCTGTGCCGGCGCCAGGCGATCGACTTCGTGGTGATCGGCCCGGAGGCGCCGCTCGTCGCGGGGCTGGTCGACGACCTGGAGGCGGCCGGCATCGCGGCCTTCGGCCCGCGGCGCGACGCGGCGCGGCTCGAAGGCTCGAAGGCCTTCACCAAGGAATTCGCGCGCGAGTTCGCGATCCCGAGCGCCGCCTTCGCGCGCTTCACGGACGCAACGGCCGCCAAGGACTACATCGGCCGCCAAGGCGCGCCGATCGTCGTCAAGGCGGACGGGCTCGCGGCCGGCAAGGGCGTGGTCGTGGCCGGGACCGTCGCGGAGGCGGAGGCCGCGGTCGACGCGATGCTCGGCGGGTCGCTCGGGCAGGCAGGCCGGGAGATCGTCGTCGAGGAATGCCTCGTCGGCGAGGAGGCGAGCTTCTTCGCGCTCTGCGACGGCACGCGGGCCGTGGCGCTCGGCACCGCGCAGGACCACAAGCGCGCGCATGACGGCGACACGGGGCCGAACACGGGCGGCATGGGCGCCTACTCGCCCGCGCCCGTGCTGACCGACGCGCTCGAACGCGAGGTCATGGAGTGCATCATCCAGCCGACGCTCGCCGGCATGCGCGCGCGCGGCACGCCGTTCGTCGGCATCCTCTACGCGGGGCTGATGCTGACGGCCGCAGGGCCCCAGCTCATCGAGTACAACGTGCGCTTCGGCGATCCCGAGGCGGAGGTGCTGCTGCCGCGCCTGCGCACCGACCTCCTGGGGCTGATGATCGCGGCACGCGACGGCGTGCTCGACGAGGCCCAGGTCAGTTGGTCCGACTTCGCGGCGCTGACCGTCATCATGGCGGCGAGAGGGTATCCGGGACCCGTCGCGCACGGCTCCGCGATCCGCGGGATCGAGGCGGCCGAGCGGGACGAGCGCGTGAGCGTGTTCCATGCCGGCACCGCGACCCTGGACGGTCGGCTCGTGGCCAAGGGCGGCCGCGTGCTCGCCGTCACTGCGCTCGGGGCCGATATCCGCGAGGCCCGGGACCGCGCCTACGCGGCCGTCGCGGCGATCGACTGGCCGGAGGGCTTCTACCGGCGGGACATCGGCGCGCGGGCGCTCGCGGACGGGTGACGGGTCACCGGCGCGCGGCGAAGAACGCCCTGAGGAGCGCCGCCGCCTCGGCCTCCCGCAGTCCGCCATAGATCTCCGGCGCATGGTGGCAGGTCGACTGGCCGAAGAAGCGGACACCGTGCTCGACCGCGCCGCCCTTCGGGTCGCCGGCGCCGAAATAGAGGCGGCGGATGCGCGCGAAGGAGATCGCGGCCGCGCACATCGTGCAGGGCTCGAGCGTCACGTAGAGGTCGCAGCCGACGAGGCGCTCCTGCCCGAGCGCACGGGCGGCCGCCCGGATCGCCACGATCTCCGCATGCGCCGTCGGGTCGCTGTCCGCGCGCGGGCTGTTGCGCCCCGTCGCGACCACCGCCCCGTCGCGCACGATCACCGCGCCGACCGGGACCTCGCCCGCCTCGCCGGCCCGGCGCGCCTCGGCCAGCGCCAACCCCATAGGATCGATCGTCGCACCTGTGCCTCGCTCTGCCATGACGGCTCTGCTATCAGCGACGCATGACCGACAGCAACGACAGAGGTGGACGGCCCACGGGCCGGCCGGGCGGAAGCTCATTCGACGGGGGAGACCGGCCGCCGCGCCGCCGCCCGGACGGGGGCGCGCCACGAAGCTTCGCCGGGCCCCCGAAGCGCCCCGAGGACCGTCCGCCGGCCGCGAAGCGCCCGTTCGGCGATCGGCCCGAGCGCCGCGGGCCGCGCCCGGCCGCCGAGCAGGACGTCGTGCCCGACGCGGGCGTAGAAGCGCCGGAGCCCGCCGAGGAGCGCATCGCCAAGGTGATCGCGCGCGCGGGCGTCGCGTCCCGCCGCGACGCGGAGGCGATGATCGCGGAGGGCCGCGTCACGCTGAACGGCGAGGTGCTGGCCTCCCCGGCCCAGAATGTCGGGCGCGCGGACGTGATCACGGTCGACGGCGAGCCGCTGCCGCTGCGTGAGCGCACCCGGCTCTGGCTGTTCCACAAGCCGCGCGGCCTCGTCACGACGGCGCGCGACCCCGAGGGGCGACAGACCGTCTTCGACGCGCTGCCGGACGACATGCCGCGCGTCGTGGCGATCGGCCGGCTCGACATCAACACGGAGGGGCTGCTGCTCCTCACCAACGACGGCGGCCTCGCCAAGGTCGTGGCGCATCCCGAGACCGGCTGGACGCGACGCTACCGCGTGCGCGCCCACGGCGAGATCGAGCAGGCGGCGCTCGACAGGCTCCGCCACGGCATCACGGTCGACGGCATGGATTACGGGCCGATCGAGGCACAGCTCGACCGTGTCCAGGGCGACAACAGCTGGATCTCGCTGGCGCTGCGCGAGGGCAAGAACCGCGAGGTGAAGCGCGTCCTCGAACATCTGGGCCTGCGCGTGAACCGGCTGATCCGCCTCTCCTTCGGGCCGTTCCAGCTCGGCGACCTCGAGGACGGGCTGGTCGAGGAGGTCCGCACCCGCGTCCTCAAGGACCAGCTCGGCAAGACGCTCGCCGAGCAGGCGGGCGTCGATTTCGAGAGCCCCGTGCGCGAGCCGATCGCGCCCTTCGGCAAGCCGGCCGCGACGGGTCCGGCCCCGCGCCCCCGGTCCGAGGATGCCCGGCGTCCGCCCCGTGCGGACGGCGCGCAGCCACGCCCACGCCGGGCCGGCGAGGACCCGCGCGCGGCCGTGCGGCCGTCCCGTCACGACGGCCCGTCGCGGCCGGACCGCCCGGCCCGGGCCGGGTTCGGAGCCCCACGAGGCCCTGGCCGCGCGACGGACGAGGACCGCCCTGCCCCGCCGAAGCGCGAGCCGCGCAACACCGTCTGGCGGGCCGGCGAGGAGGACGAACGTCCCGCGAAGCGCCACGCGCGCCGCGAGGACCCGCGCGCCGACAGGGCGCAATCGGCAGAGCGGCCGCGCGAGCGCGTCGCCGCCATCCCGGCGCGGGCGGGACGCAAGATCCTGGTCGAGCGCATCCGCCCGTCCCGCGACGAGGCCGAGCGTCCGCCACGGCGCGACGATCGCGGGCCGCCGCAGGAGCGACCGGCCCGAACCGGGTTCAGGGCCGGCGGCCCGAACCAGTCGGGACCTCCCGGCGCGGACCGTCCAGACCGCGCCGAGCGTGCCGAGCGACCTATGCGGGCCGAGCGACCTATGCGGGCCGAGCGACCTGCCCGGGCCGATGGCGGCGTCGGCAAGCCGCGCGGCGCGTTCGGCGCCAAGTCGACAGGAAGCAGGTCGGAGGGCGGGTTCGGAGGGCGTCCGGGCGGCTCGTTCGGGGGCAAGCCGGGTGGCGCGTTCCGGGGCAAGCCTGGTTTCGGGGGCAAGCCTGGTTTTGGGAGCAAGCCTGGGTTTGGAGGAAAGCCGGGCTTCGCCGGGAAGCCCGGCGGACGCCCCGGCGGCGGGGCCGGACGCCCGGGCGCACGGCCCGGCGGACGCGACCGCTGATCCACGATGCGGATCGTCGGGGGACGCTTCCGCGGCCGGCCGCTCGCCGCGCCGCGCACGGACGCGATCCGGCCGAGCTCGGACCGCCTGCGCCAGGCGCTCTTCGACGTGCTCGCGCACGCCTATGACGACCGGGTGAGCGGCGCGCGCGTGCTCGACCTCTTCGCCGGCACGGGGGCGCTCGGGCTCGAAGCCCTATCGCGCGGGGCCGCCCACGCGACCTTCGTGGACGATTCGGCCGAGGCGCGCGGGCTCATCCGCGAGACCGTCGAGGCGCTGGGCGTCGCGGGCGAGACACGCCTGTTCCGCCGCGACGCGACCCGGATGGGCGCGATCGGACCGGGCGAGCCCTTCGATCTCGCGTTCTGCGACCCGCCTTACGGGCGCGGTCTCGCCGGCCCGGCCCTGACGTCGTGCCTCGACGGCAGCTGGTTCGCGCCGGACGCGCTGGTCGTGGTGGAAGAGGACGCGGCGGCGGCCTTCGCGCTGCCGGCGGGCTTCGCCGAGCTGGAGCGACGCCGCTACGGCGACAGCGAGATCACGATCGGGCGGGTCGACAGCTAGGCCACCCCGGCCCTGAGCAGGTCGAGCACGTGGACGAGCCCGACCGGCTGCCCGTCCTCGACGACCACGAGCGCCGAGCGCTGCCGGCTCTCGACGATCTCAAGCGCCTCGCCCAGCAGCATGCCGGGGTCGATGACGGTCGGGTTCGCGGTCATCACCTCCTCGACGCGCTTGGCGAGCAGGTCCGGTCCCATGTGGCGGCGGATGTCGCCGTCCGTCACGATGCCGGCGAGCACGCCCGCGCCGTTCACCACCACCACGCAGCCGAAGCCCTTCTGGCTCTGGACCACGATCGCGTCCGCCATGCTGGTCCCGAGCGGGACGAGCGGCATGCGCTCGCCGCGGTGCATCACGGTCGCGACCTGCTTCAGGTGGGCGCCGAGCCGGCCGCCCGGATGGAAGACGTGGTAATCCTGGGGCGAGAAGCCGCGCGTCTCCAGGAGCGCGACCGCGAGCGCGTCGCCGAGCGCGAGCTGCATCGTGGTCGAGGTGGTGGGCGCGAGCCCGTTCGGGCAGGCCTCGCGCGCCTTCGGAAGGGTGAGGCACACGCCGGCCTGCCGCCCGAGCGCCGATTCGGGGTCGGACGTGATCGCGATCAGCCCGACGCGGAACCGCTTCGCGTAGGAGATGATGTCGCCGAGCTCGCGCGTCTCCCCGGACCAGGAGATCGCCAGGATGACGTCCTCTGGCTGGATCATGCCGAGGTCGCCGTGGCTCGCCTCGCCGGGATGCACGTAGTGGGAGGGCGTTCCCGTGGAGGCCAGCGTCGCGGCGATCTTGCGCGCGACGTGGCCGGACTTGCCCATCCCAGTCACGATGATCCGGCCGCGCGCCGCGGACGCGATCTCGACCGCGCGCGCGAAGTCGTGCCCGACCGGGCCCGCGATCGCGTCCTTCAGCGTGTCGAGCCCGTCCCGCTCGGCTTCGAGCGTGCGGACGGCCGATAGCACGGCGGGGTCGAGTTCGAGGATGGGCGCGGCCGACATGGCGCGCCCTCTATCACGCCCCCGCGCCGGGGGCACGTCCCCGGACCGCGGGCGACTTACGCGGCGTTAACCAGACGCGTTGTAGCGACGTTAACCACGCCCTCGCGTGAGGCCTGGATCATACGTTGGGCGCGCAAGGCTGGAGCAGAACCGCGTGAGGAGAGCGCCTCTCAGATCGGCCCTCGCGACCGCCACGATGCTCGCCACGGTCTCGGTCGCGACGGTCTCGATCGCCACGATCTCGAAGGCCTTCGCGCAGGACGCGCCGCCGCTGCTGTTGCGCGGCATGAGCGATCCCGGGCCGGCGACCGGCACTCCCACCGGCACGGGCACGAACTTGGGGACGGGCCTCGGCACGATACCACCGCCCGGATCGAGCGCGCCGCCACGCCCGCCCGGCTCCGATCCCGGATACCAGAGCAGCGCCGGCCGCAGGCCGGCCCGGCGCGTGACGACGCGCAGGTCGCGCTCTCCGGCCTCCGTTCAGGTCCAGGCACAGACCCGGCCGACGCTCGGTCTGCCCGATCCCATCGCGACGACGCAGCCGCAGCTGAACGGCGTGCCGGACCCCCTGCTCGTGCCGGTCGTCGGGCCCCGCAGGCCGCGCACCCGTCCCGATGACGATAGCTACGCCCAGCTCGGCATCCGGTCGGGCGGGATGACCTACCTGCCGGCCATCGGCGAATCGATCGGCTACGACACGAACCCGAACCGCACGCAGTCCCTGCGCCGCGGCTCCTTCGTGTCCCAGACCGAGGCCGAGCTCGGCCTTCAGAGCGACTGGTCGCGCCACGAGCTGAAAGGTCAGCTCCGGGGCGCCTACGACGTCTATGCGAACAACCCGGAGGCGAACCGGCCGGAGGGCGCCGGGCAGCTCGGCCTGAAGCTCGACGTCACGCGCGACAGCTTCGTGCAGATCGACGGCCGCTTCCTCATCGACACGCAGCGGCCGGACAGCCCGGACCTCGACGCCGCGGTCCGGACCCGGCCGATCATCGCGACCGAGGGCGCCTCGCTCGGCTTCACGCAGCGCTTCAACCGGCTGATCGGGACGATCCAGGCCACGCTCGACCGCGCCGACTACGAGGATGCGCGCCTGTCGAGCGGCCTCACGCTCGACCAGAGCGACCGCAACCTCACGCAGTACGGCCTCCGGGGCCGGCTCGGCTACGAGCTCACCCCGGGGCTGATCCCGTTCGTCGAGGTGGTGGGCGATACCCGCGACTACGATCGGCGCACCGACGACACGGGCTTCCGCCGCAGCTCGGACGGGATCGGCGGACGCGCGGGCACGACCTTCGAGATCACCCGCCTCCTCACCGGCGAGATCGCCGTCGGGGCGATCCGGCGCAGCTACGAGGACCCGAGGCTGCGCGACCTCACGAGCCCCCTTCTCGACGCGACGCTCACGTGGTCGATCACGCCTCTCACCACGATCCGCGCGACGGCTCAGGCGACCGTCGACGAGACCACCGTGCTGAACGCGAACGGCGTGCGCACCCTCAAGGGCACGCTCGAAGTCTCGCACGCGCTGCGCCGCAACGTGATCCTGACCGGCGGGCTGACCGTGAGCGACGCCGAGTATAGCGGCGTCCCGATCAGCGAGCAGGGCTTCGGCGCGCTGGCCCGCATCGATTACAAGCTGACGCGCTGGCTCGGGATCCGGGCGAGCTACAATTTCGAGCGGCTTCACAGCACGTTCGCGGGGTCGAGCTACACCGCGAACGTGTTCCTGCTGGGGATGCGCTTCACGCCCTGAGCGCTCAGAATCGCGCGGTGACGGACAGCCTGACGTTCCGCCCGGGCAGGAGGATCTCGTCCTTCTTGAACGAGGCCGAGTTGCGCACGTCGTCGTTCAGGAGGTTGTCGCCGATGGCCGCGACCGTGACGTCCTGGAAGCCGAACGTGTTCGGATCGAGCCTCTGGCGGTAGGACACTTCCGCCTTGAGGAGAGTGTAGCCGGCCGTCAGGGTCTCGAACTCACCGATCTGCGTATGGTCGAAGGCGTGCAGGAAGCCGACCCGGGCGAACCAGTTCGGGTCGCGATAGAAGATGCCCGCACCCGCCCGGTGCGGCGGGATTCGCGGCACGTAGGTCCCATCGTCGAACTGCGCGTGCACGAAATCGTACTGCGCGTCGAGGCCGACGAAGCCCGGACCGACGGGCAGGATGTCGAGCTGGCTCGCGATCTCGGCACCGTAGAAGGTGGCGTTGCGCTGCGAGTAGTTGATCTGGCGGTTCTCGTCCTCGACACCGCAGGAGTCGAAACCGTCGCCGCATGAGAGGCCGGTGAAGCGCTTGTAGATGAAGCCCGTGTAGCGCGTGTAGTACCCGGTCGCGTCGAGCCGCCAGGGCCCTTCGGCCTTGCGGATCCCGGCCTCGACGGATCGCGCGATCTCCTTCTTCAGGTTGGGGTTGCCGATCTCGAAGGTGGAGGTCGCGTCGTGCGCGCCCTGCGAGTAGAGCTCGAAGGAGGTCGGCGCGCGCTCCGCGTAGTTCCCGTTGAGGCTCGCCACGAACCCGTAGGGCAGCGTCTGGAGCGCGCCGAGGCTGGCGCTCATCGGGCTGAACTCGCGCGCCCGGGGGAGCTGGACCAGCGGGTCGCCGGTCGGCGTGAAATCGGAGGGGAAGTCCGGCGACGTCCCGACCGCGCGCGTCCCCTCGAAGCGGCCCGCCGCCTGGAGCTTGAACGTGTCGGTGACCGCGAGTTCCTCGAACAGGTAGATCGCGGCCTGGCGCGACTCGGTCGGGCGCAGGAGCGAGCCCGCCTCGCCCGACGTGTCGAGGTTGCGACGGTCGAACTGGACGCCGAGCGCGCCGGTCAGCGTGCCGAGCGCGGTGAAGACCGGCACGTGCTGCGCCTCGATGCGGGCCTCGTACTCGCGGTTGCGGAACGTCGCCTGGACGGCGTCGATCCCGTCGCCCCCGATGCCGATCTCGTTGTGCTTGTAGCGGCTGATGCCGAACGAGAAGCGCAGAGCCTCGATCGGCCCGGTATCCGGCCGGATCTCCGCCCGGGAGGTGATCTTGTCCTGGTTGACCTGGAGGCGCGTGTTCTCGGCGACGTCCGCCCCGCCCGGGACGTGATAGAGCGCGTCGTAGTGCTGGAACGCGAGGCCGATGAAGCCGCTCGTGCCGATGACGGACGCGCCTACCGATTGGCCGTGCACGTCGAGCGCGGAGTTCAGCTGGCGCCCTTGCGGCGTCGCGTAGTCCTGGGCCCGGCGCCCGAACGCGTCGGCGTGGATCGCGACCCCGCCGCCGCCGCCGTCGACCTGGACCGAACCGTCGCGCCCCCGGTCGACCGACGAGACGCCGCCGGTGATCTGGCCGGTGACGCCGTTCGCCGGGATGAAGCTCGGGACGCGGTTGTTGATCGCGCTGACCACGCCGCCGATCGAGCCCGACCCGTAGCGCAAGGTCGCGGGTCCGCGCAGGACTTCGATCTGGTTCGCGGTGAGCGGATCGATCGGGACCGCGTGGTCCTCGCCCAGCGGCGAGACGTCGTGCACCCCGATGCCGTTCTCCTGGATCCGCACGCGGGAATTATCTAGCCCGCGCACGATCGGGCGGCTCGCGATCCCGGGCGCGAAGGTCGAGGCGCCGATGCCCGGCTTCTCGAACAGGAGGTCGCCGAGCGAGCGCCGGGGCTCGCGCACGATGTCGTCGCGGGTCACGACGGTCACGGGCGAGAACGTCGTGTCGATGACGGGCAGGACCCCGATCGCCGGACCGTTGAGGCCCGGCGGCTGGGGCGTCGCCGGACGCGCCAGGATCGGGCTCGGAGACGTCACGACGATCTCGGGCAGGGTCTCCTGTGCGCCCGCGCTGAACGAGAGCGAGCAGGCCGCGAGAGTGACCACGCCCGCGCCCGCCATCCGGCTTGCCAAATCCATCGACACCATCCTCTTTTGTTACTTTGTAACGTAACACGCGGGGACGGGATCGGACAAGGCACTTTGACGGCTTCGCGTCGCGCAGCACCGCGAGCGTTGTAATGATGTAACAGGACGGCCGGAGCCGCGGAGCGCTCAGGTGGCGAGCGCGGGGTCCAGCGTGAACAGCTCCTGCGCGCGCCCGACGCCGCGGAGCGCGTAGCGTCCGACCGAGACGAGCCGTCCGCGATCCTCCTCGGTCGCAGCCTCCGCGAAGGCCGCCGAGACGAGCACGTCGCGCTCGGCCGAGCGGCACATCGCGCCGACGCGGCTGACCTCGTTCACCGCGGGGCCGACGACCGTGAAGTCGAGGCGGTCCTGCGCGCCGATATTGCCGTAGTAGACCTCGCCCACGTTGAGGCCGAGATAGACGCTGGTCACCGCCTGTCCGGAGGCCGCGCGCTCACGGTTCAGCGTCGCCACGCGCGCCCGCATGAGGGACTCGGCCTTGAGCGCGCAGTGGCAGGCGGACGAGATCTCGTCGGAGTTGAAGATCGCGAGCGTCCCGTCGCCGATGAGCTTGAGCACGTCCCCGCCCGCCTCCTGGACCGAGGAGATGACGGCGTCCGCGTAATCGTTGAGGAACGGGATGATCTCGGCCGGCGGCGAGGTATCCGTGATGCGGGTGAAGCCCCGCAGGTCGCTGAACCAGAGCGCGGCCGTGATCCGGTCGGCGGTCCCGCGCTCGATGCCCCCGGCCAGGACGCGGCGGCCGGCATCGCGCCCGAGATAGGTCTCGACCAGCGTCTCGGCGATGCGCGCCAGCGACGCGCTCTTGATCGCGAGCCCGAGAGACTGCGCGGCACGGCGCAGCGTCCTGACCTGGTCGTCCGTGAACCCGTCCGGGGTGTCGGTCGCGCACGAGATGTAGATGCCGTCCATCTCCCCGATCGCCGAGCCGAAGCGCTCGATGAGGAACAGGCAATCGGTGTGGCCGCCCTCCCAGAGCTCCGTCAGGATCGGGAAATCCAGCCCGTCATCCGGATCGGACGGACGCCGGCGCATGGTCGCGAGGTCCGTCTCGAGCATGTGGTAGAAGGGGGAGCGGCGCCAGGTGTCGGCACCCTCCCCGCCCCGGCTCGTGCGGCCGTATTCGGTCGTCTCGCTGATCTTCGCGTTGGCGCTGGTCCAGCGGAAGACGCGGCCCTCGTGCACCGGGTGGAGCGTGTCGATCGCCACGACCGCGCGGGCGATCGGGATGCCGTAGGCGCAGGCTCGCTTGCAGAACCCCCGCAGGAGGTCGGGCTCGTCCAGCCCCGTCAGGCCGGCCTGGACGGCCCAGGC
Source organism: uncultured Enterovirga sp. (assembly GCA_964250725.1). Lineage (GTDB taxonomy): Bacteria > Pseudomonadota > Alphaproteobacteria > Rhizobiales > Beijerinckiaceae > Enterovirga. The sequence goes on from CAXUHE010000037.1 coordinate 11,114, forward strand.
CGCGGGATCGACGTCGGTATTCGAGAGATCAGACGACAAGAGCGCAGACGATACGTGGCGGGAACGCCGCTCTACCCGTCTCGGCCGAGAAGCGCCAGCAATTCGGCCCGGAAGGCGCCGGCCAGGTCGTCGCGCTCGAGCGCATAGGCGACGTTCGCCATGAGGAACCCGACCTTGTTGCCGGTGTCGTAGGTGCGGCCCCGATAGCGCAGGCCGTGGAAGGGCTGGCTCGTGGCGAGCCGCTTCATGGCGTCGGTCAGCTGGATCTCGCCCCCCGCCCCGGTCTCGTGCGCGGACAGGATGTCGAAGATCTCCGGTTGCAGGATGTAGCGGCCCGAGATGATGAGGTTCGAGGGCGCGGTGCCGCGCGGCGGCTTCTCCACCATGCCGGTGATCTCGAAGGTCGTCCCGAAATCCCCGCCGACCGCCACGATCCCGTACTGGTGCGTCTGGTCGTCCGGCACCTCCTCGACCGCGATGAGGTTGCCGCCGTGCTTGTCGTAGGCCTCGATCATCTGGCCCATGCAGCCCCGGCTCAGCATGTCGGGCAGGATCACCGCGAAGGGCTCGTCGCCCACGATCTCGCGGGCGCACCAGACCGCGTGGCCGAGCCCGAGCGGGGCCTGCTGGCGGGTGAAGCTCGTCTGGCCGGCCTTCGGCAGGTCGCGCGCGAGCGCCTCGAACTCGGCCGTCTTGCCCCGACCCTTCAGGGTCGCGTCGAGCTCGTAGGCGATGTCGAAATGGTCCTCGATCACGCCCTTGTTGCGGCCCGTGACGAAGACGAAATGCTCGATCCCCGCCTCCCTGGCCTCGTCCACCACGTGCTGGATCACCGGGCGGTCGACGACCGTCAGCATCTCCTTCGGGATGGATTTCGTGGCCGGAAGGAATCGGGTGCCCAACCCGGCCACCGGCAGCACGGCTTTGCGGATGCGCTTCATGCCTGACGTTTGCTCCCCTCGGCGCCGGCGCGAGCCACGTCGCCCGCACGTCGTTATTTGGGCTCGACCAAGATTGTCAAAGCCTTCATCGCTTATACAGCGGAGCAGGGTTAAGTGACGCTCGGCAATTGGGAGCATCGTGCGATGGCGGTTCTGGTGACGGGAGGGGCCGGCTATATCGGCGGCCACATGGTTCTGGCGCTGCTCGACCGGGGCGAGCGCGTCGTCGTGTTGGACAATCTCTCGACAGGGTTCGCCTGGGCGGTGCCCGAGGCCGCGACGCTGGTCGTGGGCGACATGGGCGACACCGGCCTCGTGGCGCACACCATCCGGGAGCACGCGATCGACGCGATCGCGCACTTCGCCGCGAAGATCGTGGTGCCGGAGAGCGTCGCGGACCCGCTCGGCTACTACGGCAACAACACCGCGAAATCGCGCAACCTCATCGAGACGGCGGTGGCCTGCGGCGTGCGCCAGATCATCTTCTCCTCGACCGCGGCCGTCTACGGCGAGGTCGGGACGGAGCCGGTCTCGGAGGACACCCGCCTGGACCCGGTCTCGCCCTACGGCCGCTCGAAGCTGATGACGGAGTGGATGCTGCAGGACACGGCCGTCGCGCACGATCTGCGCTACGTGGCGCTGCGCTACTTCAACGTCGCGGGGGCGGACCCGGCCGGGCGGACGGGCCAGTCGACGCCGGCCGCGACCCACCTCATCAAGGTCGCCGCCCAGGCGGCGCTCGGGCAGCGGCCGCGGCTCGAGGTGTTCGGCACCGACTATCCGACGCCGGACGGATCGTGCCTGCGCGACTACATCCACGTCTCGGACCTCGCGAACGCCCACCTGGTGGCGCTCGATCACCTGCGCGGCGGCGGCGGGAGCCTCACGCTGAACTGCGGCTACGGGCGGGGCTACTCGGTGCTCGACGTCATCGCGGTGATGAAGCGCGTCTCCGGGGTGGACTTCCCGGTGACGCTCTCGCCCCGGCGGCCGGGCGACCCGGCGGCGATCGTCGCGAAAGCCGACCGCATCCGCGATGAGCTCGGCTGGACGCCGCAGCACGACGACCTCGACGGGATCGTCAGGGCGGCGCTGGATTGGGAGCGCAGGCTCGCCGAGAAGACCGCGATCGCGGCCTGACCGGGCGGTGATCGACCGGCGGCGGCTGGGCTTCGGCGCGCTCGCGCTCGTCGCGACCTCGGCACACGCGACGTCGCCCGCCCTCACGCACGACCTCGTGCCGTTCATGGACGACCTCGCGCGCGATGTCGCGTCGGCCGGGATCTCGCGCGCGACCTTCGAGGCCGCGCTCGGCGGCTTCGCGCCGGACCCGAAGGTCGTCGCGCTGACGCGGCGGCAATCGGAATTCGCGCGGCCGGTCGGCGAGTACGTGGCGGGCGCGGTCTCGGCCTCCCGCCTCGGCGAGGGCCGGCAGCTCGCCGCGCGCTGGGCCGGCGTGCAGGACGAATGCCGGCGCCGCGACGGCGTGCCGGCCACGATCGTGCTCGCGATCTGGGCCCAGGAGAGCGGCTTCGGCCGGGCGACCGGCGGCTTCCCGACGATCCGCTCGCTCGCGACCCTCGCGTCGATCCGCTACCGCGCCGACACCTTCCGCCCCGAGCTGATCGCGGCGCTCCGCATCCTGGAGGAGGAGCACGCCCCGCCGGGGCTCCTCACCGGCTCCTGGGCCGGCGCGATGGGGCAGACGCAGTTCATGCCCTCGAGCTTCATCGCCTACGCGGTCGATGAGGACGGCGACGGGCGGCGCGACATCTGGACCTCGACGCCCGACGTCGTGGCGTCGATCTCGAACTTCCTCGCCCGCAAGGGCTGGCGGCGCGGCCTGCCCTGGGGCGTCGAGATCGTGCTGCCGCCCGACGCAGACCTCACCCTGCACGCGCGCGACATGGCGGACTGGTCCGCGATGGGCGTCGCACGCGCCGACGGGGCGTCCCTCCCGGGCGGTGAGGGACGATTGTACCTCCCGGCCGGGATCGCGGGACCGGCCTTCCTGCTGACGGAGAACTGGGAGGTGATCCGCGCCTACAACACCTCCGACAGCTACGCGCTCGCGATCGGGCACCTGTCGGACCGGCTCGGCGGCTCAGGGCCCTTGCGGCGACCTTGGCCGCCCGGCCCCGGCCTGACCCAGCCCGAGCGGGAGGAGGTGCACCGCGACCTCGCCCGGCGCGGCCTCTATGGCGGCACGCCGGACGGCAAGTTCGGCGCCGCGACGCGGGATGCCGTGCGCCGCTTCCAGATCGCGCGCGGCCTCGTGCCGGACGGCTACGCGGACCGGGCGCTGCTGGCGGCCCTGCGGGTCAGGTGAGGACGCGCAAAGGCGCGCCGTCGAGCCACGCCACGACGTCCTCGACCGTCTCGTGGAAGAAGACCGCGTAGGTGGCGCGCGTGACGTAGCCGATATGCGGCGTCACGAGCACGTTCGGCATGGCGCGGAACGGGTGCCCGGCCGGCAGCGGCTCCGGCTCGAACACGTCGAGCGCCGCGCCCGCGATGCGGCCCTCCCGGAGCGCCGATAGGAGCGCCAGTTCATCCACGATCGGCCCGCGCGAGGTGTTCACGAGAAGCGCGCCCGGATGCATGAGCGCCAGCTCCGCCGCCCCGACGAGGCCCTGCGTGCGCCCGCTCAGTTTCAGGTGGATCGTCAGGATGTCCGCCTCGCGGAAGAGCGCCTCCCTCTCGACGCGCGTCGCGCCATGCGCCGCCGCGGCCTCGGCCGTGAGGTTCTGGCTCCAGGCGACGACCCGCATCCCGAAGGCCAGCGCCACCTTCGCGACCGCCGTGCCGATCCGCCCGAGCCCGAGGATGCCGAGCGTGCGCCCGTGGAGGTCGCCGCCGACCGAGACCTGCCAGCCGCCCGCCGCCACCGAGGCGGTCTCGGCGGGCAGGTTGCGGGTGGCCGCCAGGATCAGCGCCCAGGTCAGCTCCGGCGTCGCGGCACCGCCCGACCCCGTGCCGCAGACCGTGACGCCGCAGGACCGGGCGGCGTCGAGATCGATCGAGGCATTCGCCATGCCGGTCGTGACGAGCAGCTTGAGGTTCGGCAGGCGCCCGAACAGGTCGCGCGTGAAGGCGGTGCGCTCGCGCATGGCGCACACGACCTCGAACGGGCGCAGCCGCTCCGCCACGGCGTCGACGTCGCCCTGGTGGTCGCGGAAGACCGTGACCTCGGCCCGGCCCGCGAGCGGCCCCCAATCGGCGGACCGCAAGGCGACATCCTGGTAGTCGTCGAGGATCGCGACGCGCGGATGGTCCGACATCATGCTCTCAACCCGGCAGCTCGTCCGTGATGACCTTGAACCCGGCGAGCCAGGCGCTCCCGAAGGTGGTGGTGATCGCGACGTCGGTCGCGTCGCGCCCGCGCGCCATCACGATGCGCCCGATGCGGCGCTTGTTGTGGCGCGCGTCGAACGTGTACCAGCGGTTGCCGAGATAGACCTCGAACCAGGCCGAGAAATCCATCGGATCCTCGCTGACCGGCACCCCGATATCGCCGAGATAGCCGGTCGCGTAGCGGGCCGGCAGGTTCATGCAGCGGCAGAGCGTCACCGCGAGATGCGCGAAGTCGCGGCACACGCCCTGGCGCTCCTGGTGGGCGTCGAAGGCGGTCTTGGTGGGACGCGCGTACTGGTAGCCGAAGGTGACGCGCTCGTGCGCGTACTCGACGATCGCCTGCACGAGCGGCCAGCCCTTCGGCACGTGGCCGAAGAGCGACCACGCCGTGTCGGAGAGGCGGTCCGTCTCGCAGTAGCGGCTGCCGAGGAGGAACACGAGGCACTCGGTCGGCAGGTCCTCGACGGCGTGCTGGACGGCGTCGGGCTCGTAGACGTCGAGCTCGCCCGAGTCCTGGACCGTGAAGTCGTTGGTGATGACGAGCGTCCCGGGATCGGCCGCGACGCGCAGGCACCGGTTGCCGAACATGTCGTGGTACTCGGTCGTCGGCACGGGGCGGTTGAACGTGATCCGGTCCGGGCTGAGCAGGTCCTTCTCGCGGTCCGGCGCCACGTTCAGCATGAGGATCATCGGCGAGTTATGCGGCACCTGATAGGTGATCTCGTACCCGCACCTGATCTTCATCGGCCGCTCTCTCCTGTTGTGACTGAACCCGACCGACGGTACGTCTTGTACAATCGGTCAAGCGGGCTCGTAGAGGTTTGTTCCGACCGAGCGGTCTCGCTCGTCGACGAGCGAGACCGAGACGTCGACCTTCATGCCGATGAAGTCGCTCGGGAATCCCATGAAGCTGCCGCCGAGCGGGGAGGCCTGGGCCGGATCGCGCACGACCGCGACGCGGACGAGGTCGCGGTTGCCGATGGTGCCGCTGGTCGGGTCGAAGTCGATCCAGCCCGCGCCCGGCAGGTAGACCTGGAGCCAGGCATGGGTCGAGCCGCCCGCGAGCCGCGTGCGCGTATTGCTCGACCTGACCCGGAGGTAGCCGGACACGAACCGCGCCGCGAGGCCCTGGGAGCGCGCTCCCTCCGCCATCAGCGACGCGAAATCGCGGCACGATCCCCGGCCCGTCTTCAGCGTCTGGACCGGGGCCTGGATGCCCGGCTCCTCGCGCCTGAGATACGCGAAGTCGCGCCGGATCGCGGCATTGAGCCGGCCGAGGAACGCCCAGGTGTCGTTCGCCGGGTCCTCGGCCATGATGCGGCGCGCCCACAGGTCGACCGCGCGCTCGGGATCGATGTGCTGGCGCTCGACGAAGCGCGACAGGTCGCGCATCTCCTCGGCGCCGTAGGAGAAGGGCGCGACGCGCGCGTGCTCCGCGATGCGGACGCCGTCGGTCCCGAACGGGACCTGCTCGACCGTCACGCTCGAGCGGAAATGCAGCTCGCTCGCGCGCCGCCCGAAGCTCGCATGGCCGACGAGGTTGCCGGACGCGTCCTCCGCCCAGCCGACCGCGACGGGCTCCGGCCGGATCTCCAGGTGGAAATCGAGCGTGCGCTGGTCGAACCCGTCGCGCGGCCGGAACATCATGCGATGCTCCCCGAACGCGACCGGGTTCTTGTAGCGGTAGACCGTGTTGTGACGGACGAGGTAGGTCGGCATCGCGCCCCGCAAGCTTGGACGCCGAACTAGCAGGTTCCGAGCCAATCGGAGCGTCAATGCCGGACCATCCACACCCGATGACCACGCACCTTCTCGCACCCGACGAACCGCACCCCGTCTCGGTCACGCGGCCGGCCGGGCGCTCGGCCCTCATGCTCACCGGCGACCATGCCGGTCGGCGCGTGCCGCGCGCGCTCGGGCGGCTGGGCCTGCCGGAGGCCGAGTTCGACCGGCATATCGCCTGGGACATCGGCATCGCGGGCGTGTCGGCCGGGATCGCGGAGGTGCTCGACGCCGTCCTGATCGAGCAGGCCTATTCGCGGCTCGTGATCGACTGTAACCGCCCGCCCCGGGTCGCGGGCTCGATCCCGGCGATCAGTGAATCGACCGAGATCCCCGGCAACCTCGGCCTCTCGGGCGAGGATCGCGCCGCGCGGGTCGCGGAGGTCTTCGCGCCCTACCACGCCCGCATCGAGTCCGAGATCGCGGCCCGCACGGCCGCCGGGCGGGAGACGGTCCTCATCGCGATGCACAGCTTCACGCCGGTCTACAAGGGCGTGGCGCGGCCCTGGCACGTCGGCACGCTCTATGGCCGGGACGAGCGGCTGGCCGCCGCCTTGCGCGACCTCCTCGCCGCGGAAGGCGACCTCGTGGTCGGGCACAACGAGCCCTACGCGGTGTCCGACGACAGCGATTATGCGATCCCTGTCCACGGGGAGCGCAACGCCCTCGTCCATGTGGGGATCGAGATCCGGCAGGACCTGATCGCGGACCCGCGGGGCGAGGCCGCGTGGGCGGAGAGGCTGTCGCGCCTCCTCCCGCTTGCGGCTGCGGCCGCTTGCGGGCATCCGGTCGCCTGAAACGGACACGGACCCGATGGACAGCCTCGACCTCCTCCGGCGCTTCGCGCGCCAGCCCGACGGCACCTGGACCTGCCTCGTCGATGCCACCATCGAGACGCCGGCCGGCACGCTCGAGATCCCGGCCGGCACGGTCTACGCATATGGCGAGCGCCACGAGAACCTCGACGTCGCGGAATATCTGGAGCAGCTCGGCGCGCAGTTCGGGTCTTAAGACGTGTTGCTGATAGGGATCAGAAATGAGCGCGGGATCCCTCTCCCAATGGGAGAGGGTCGGGTGAGGGGTTACGAGTTCTCCGGACAGGGCGCTTCCCCCTCACCCGGTCGGCTTGCGCCGACTCGACCTCTCCCCCTCGGGGAGAGGGTTCCCCGCGCTCTTCGCCCGATCGCGACAGCTCTCCAGTGACGTTCGGGAGACCTCGGCGTCCCCGCCGACCTTGCATTCCCACGCCCCGGGCCGCACATTGATCCCATCCGAGGGGTGCCCGGCGGGCTGAGACGGAGCGGACTTCGCGTCCGGACCGAACCCTTTGAACCTGATCCGACTCGCATCGGCGGAGGGACGGAATGAATTTGCGGTGTCATAGTCTCCTATTCGTCCATCGGGGCGGCGCACGTGGCTGAGGCCTCGCCCGTCAGCGTGGTCGGGGCCGGCATCGCCGGGACCTGGACGGCGCTGCTGCTCGCGGAGGCCGGCCTCTCGGTCGACCTCTACGAGCGCGGCGACGACACGCTCGCGCGCGCGACGAGCCACTGGGCCGGCGGCATGCTGGCGCCCGATTGCGAGAGCGATGGCGCGGAGCCGGCCGTCATCCGGCTCGGGCGGCGCTCGATCGCGCTCTGGCGCGAGCACCTCGCCGAGACCCCGATGGCGGGCTCGCTCGTCGTGTCGCACCCGCGCGACCGGGCCGACCTCGCGCGCTTCACGCGCCAGACCTCCGGCCACGAGAGCGTGGATTCCGCCCGGATCGCGGAGCTCGAGCCGGCGCTGGCCGGGCGCTTCGCGTCGGGCCTGTTCTTCCCGGACGAGGGCCATGTCGAGCCGCGCATCATCCTGCCGGCGCTCCGCCGGCAGCTCCAGGCGCGCGGCGGCCGCATCCATTTCGGCCGCGACGTCGAGCCGGGCGCGCTCGACGGCACGGTCGTGGATTGCCGCGGGCTCGGCGCGCGCGCGGACCTCCCCGAGCTGCGCGGCGTCAAGGGCGAGACGGTGCTGGTCGAGACGCGCGAGATCGCGCTCCGCCGCCCCGTCCGGCTGATCCACCCGCGCTGGCCGCTCTACGTGATCCCGCGCGCGGAGAACCGCTTCCTCATCGGCGCGACCTCGATCGAGAGCGAGGATTCGACGGGCGTCAGCGTGCGCTCGGCGCTGGAGCTGATGACCGCCGCCTACACGCTCCACCCGGCCTTCGGGGAGGCGCGGATCGTCGAGATCGGGACCGCGCTCCGCCCCTCCTTCCCGGACCACGCGCCGCGCATCGAGGTCGACGGCCAGAGGATTTCCGTCAACGGCCTCTACCGGCACGGCTTCCTGCTGGCGCCGGCGCTGGCCGAGATCGTCAGCGACTACGTCGTCTCGGGCCGGCGCGACAACGAGATCATGCGATGGTCGTGAGCGTCAACGGCGAGCCGCGCGAGATCGCCGCCGCGACCGTCGCGGACCTCTTGGCGGAGCTCGACCACGAGGGCGGCTTCGTGGCGGTCGCGCTGAACACGCGCGTGGTCCGCCGCGCCGCCTGGGGCGAGACACCGGTCCGGGAGGGCGACGCGGTCGAGATCGTGACGCCCCGGCAGGGAGGCTGAGGTGAAGCTCTACGATCAGGAGGTCGCCTCGCGGCTCCTCGTCGGCACCGCACTCTACTCCTCGCCCGCCGTGATGAAGGCCGCGATCGAGGCGTCGGGGGCGGAGGTCGTGACGGTCTCACTGCGCCGCGAGGCGGCGGGCGGGGCCGCGGGCGACGCGTTCTGGCGCATCATCCGCACGCTCGGCGTGAAGGTGCTGCCGAACACCGCCGGCTGCCGCACCGTCGAGGACGCGGTGCGCACGGCCGAGCTCGCGCGCGAGCTCTTCGATACGCCCTGGATCAAGCTCGAGGTGATCGGCGACGACGAGACGCTCCAGCCCGACGTCGTCGGGCTCGTCGAGGCGGCGGCGCGGCTCGTCCGCGACGGGTTCGAGGTCTTCCCCTACTGCACCGAGGACCTCAGCGTCGTCGGGCGGCTCGTCGAGGCGGGCTGCCGAGTCGTGATGCCGTGGGCCTCGCCGATCGGCTCCGGCCAGGGCATCGTGAACCGCTCAGGCCTGCGGACGCTGCGCGCGCGCTTCCCCGACGTCACGCTGATCGTGGATGCGGGGCTCGGCGCGCCCTCTCACGCGGCCGACGCGCTGGAGCTCGGCTACGACGGCGTGCTCCTCAACACGGCGATCGCCAAGGCGGACGACCCGGTCTGCATGGCGCGCGCCTTCGCGCTCGCGGTCGAGGCCGGGCGGCTCGCGCACGAATCCGGCCTGATGGGCGCGCGCGACTTCGCGTCCCCCTCGACGCCGGTCGTCGGCACGCCGTTCTGGCACGTGGGCGCCGCCGAGTGACCTACCCGGACCGCTTCTACCCGATCGTCGACACGCTGGACTGGGTGCGCCGCCTCGTCGGGCTGGGCGTCGGGACGCTGCAGCTGCGCGCCAAGGACCTCGATCCCGGCGCGGCCGAGGCGCTGGTCCGCGAGGCGCTCGCGATCACGCGCGGCACAGCGACCCGCCTCGTGGTCAACGATTACTGGCGGGCCGCGATCACGGCCGGGGCGGAGCACCTGCACCTCGGCCAGGAGGACCTGGCGGAGGCCGATCTTCCGGCGATCCGCGCCGCCCGGCTGACGCTCGGCATATCGACCCACGACGAGGCGGAGCTGGAGACGGCGCTCGCGGCCCGGCCGGACTACGTGGCGCTGGGTCCCATCTACTTCACCACGCTGAAATCGATGCGATTCGACCCGCAGGGGCTCGACCGGATCGGCGCGTGGAAGCGCCGGATCGGCGGCGTCCCGCTGGTCGCGATCGGCGGCATCACGCTGGAGCGCGCGCCCGGCGTGTTCGCGGCGGGCGCCGACTCGATCGCGGTCGTCAGCGACGTCACGGGCGCGGCCGATCCGGATGCGCGAGTGCGCACCTGGCTTGAGCTGACCGGGATGGCGTAGCGGCCGGACAATTCCACGAGATCGCTCGCGCTTATCGCTTCCGACGCGTATCAGCTATGTTACAGCTTGCATGCTCGATCCGGTCCTCACCGGAGAGTTGGGCCATTGCCGATCGAGGCGCCGGGACGAGGAGTCGCGAGAATGAAGCCCGAGACCCTCCGGAGCTGGATGCAGGCGAACCGGCTCTCCATCCGGCAGGCCGCCGCCACGCTGCACGTCTCGCCGACCAGCGTGCAGCGCTGGCTGAAATGCGGCGCGCCGCATTATATCGGTCTCGCGGTCGCGGCGCTCGCTCACGGGCTGGAGCCGTTCATCGGGTGAACGGCGCCAGCAAGCAGCCTACTCCGCGGCCTGCAGCCGGTACGCCATCGGGTCGTAGTTGAGGATGGGGGCGAGCCAGCGCTCCACCTCGTGCAGGTCCATCGCCTTGCGGGCCGCGTAATCCTCCACCTGGTCGCGCTCGACCTTCGCGACGCCGAAATAATAGGCGTCCGGATGCGCGAGGTAGAGGCCGGAGACGGATGAGCCCGGCCACATCGCGTAGCTCTCGGTCAGCTTGACCCCGATGCGGCGCTCCGCCTCCGTCAGCCGAAAGAGCTGCTCCTTCTCGGTGTGGTCGGGCTGCGCCGGGTAGCCGGGCGCGGGCCGGATGCCGCGATACTCCTCGCGCATGAGCTCGCCCGGCGCGAAGGCCTCGTCCGCCGCGTAGCCCCAGAACTCGCGCCGCACGCGCTCGTGCATGCGCTCCGCGAAGGCCTCCGCGATGCGATCCGCCAGCGCCTTCACGAGGATCGAGCGGTAATCGTCGTTCGCGCGCTCGAAGCGCTCCGCGATGCGGACCTCCTCGATGCCGGCCGTCACCACGAAGGCCCCCACGTAATCCGCGACCCCGAGCCCCGCCGGGGCGACGAAATCGGACAGGCACACGTTCGGCCGCCCGTCGCGCTTCGAGAGCTGCTGGCGCAGGCCGTGGAAGGTCGCGAGCTCGTCCGTCCGGCTCTCGCCCGTGTAGAGGCGGATGTCGTCGCCGACGCCGTTCGCCGGCCAGAAGCCGATCACGGCCTTCGGGTTGAACCAGCGCTCGGCCACGATCTTGGCGAGCATCTCCTGCGCGTCCTCGTAGAGCTGGCGCGCCGATTCACCCTGCGCCTCGTCCTCCAGGATCGCCGGGAAGCGGCCCTTCATGTCCCAGGTCTGGAAGAAGGGCGTCCAGTCGATATAGGGGATGAGGTCCGCGACGTCGTAGGTGCGGAACACGCGCGTGCCCGTGAAGCTCGGCTTCTCGATGCGGTAGGCCGACCAGTCGATCCTGTGGGCGTTCTTCCGCGCCGCCTCCAGCGGCAGGCGTCGCTTGTCGGCCTCGGAGCGCGCATGCGCGGCCGCGACCTTGCGGTACTCGCCCCGGATGGTCTCGACATACGGGGCCTTCTGCTCCGGCGAGAGCAGCGCCGACACGACGCCGACCGCGCGGCTCGCGTCGTTCACGTAGACGGCCTGGCCGGCCTTGTAGTTCGGGTGGATCTTCACCGCCGTGTGGACGCGGCTCGTCGTGGCGCCTCCGATGAGGAGCGGGATGTCGAAGCCCTCGCGCTCCATCTCGGAGGCGACGTGCGCCATCTCCTCGAGCGAGGGCGTGATGAGGCCGGACAGCCCGATGATGTCGACCTTCTCGCGCCGCGCGGTCTCCAGGATCTTCGCCGCCGGCACCATCACGCCGAGGTCGATCACCTCGTAGTTGTTGCAGGCGAGCACGACGCCCACGATGTTCTTGCCGATGTCGTGGACGTCGCCCTTGACGGTCGCCATCAGCACCTTGCCGGCGGACGAGGATTGCGACAGCCCGGTCTCCTCGCGCTCCTTCTCCATGTACGGCATCAGGTAGGCGACGGCCTGCTTCATCACGCGGGCCGACTTCACCACCTGCGGCAGGAACATCTTGCCCGCCCCGAACAGGTCGCCGACGACGTTCATGCCGCCCATCAGCGGCCCCTCGATGACGTGGAGCGGCCGCGCGACGGACGCCCGCGCCTCCTCGACGTCGACCGAGATGAAATCCGTGATGCCGTTGACGAGCGCGTGTTCGAGCCGCTTCGCGACCGGCCATTCGCGCCAGGCGAGGTCCTGCACGCGAACCTGCCCCTGTCCGTCGCCCTTGAAGCGCGCGGCGGCGTCGAGCAGCCGCTCCGTGGCGGACGGAACCTCCCCCTGCCGGCGGTTGAGCACCACGTCCTCGCAGAGCTCGCGCAGCTCGGGGTCGATGTTCTCGTAGATGGCGAGCTGGCCCGCGTTGACGATGCCCATGTCCATGCCGGACTGGATCGCGTGGTAGAGGAACACCGCGT
>CAXUHE010000038.1:0-22965 GCA_964250725.1 uncultured Enterovirga sp.
GCGATGGCGGTGGTCGAAAAGAACGCCCGCTTCCCCGGTGCGATCGGGAATATGATCGAGCCCATCATCCCGGCCGTGCTGCAGAGCCGCGGACAAGCGGGCGATCCCGTGACGAATGCAGTGAAGGAAAACGTTCGGCGCGTCGTCGGCGTTCTCCGCAGGGAGTCCGACCCGATCATGCTGGGTCCGCAAGCCGCGGGCAAGCTCAAGGTCGTTGGCGCATATTATGAATTGTCGACTGGTAACGTCGACTTCTTCGATCGCGGTTGAGGCAAACCGGGTCCGACATGGCAAGGATGGGCTGAACGTGGAGGCTGGCATCCGCGCGGCGCCGATGGCCCTTCTCGCCATTCGAGGCGGCTTGCCGCATAAGGAATCGCCTGGATTTGCAGGTCCAATCCGGCGAGCCGCCCCGCGCTGTGTGTCTCGCATCTGGCGAGGCTGGCCGACCGATAGACGAGTATGTTCATGGCCCAGTTCACCGGCCGACCCGCCCCGCTGATGTCGCCGGACCAGGCGTTGGCCTTGCTACGAGAGGGCAATCGGAGGTTCCGTAGCGGGGAGGCCAACAGCCAAGCACAAAGCCTGCCAGAGCATCTCGCGCAACTCGCGCAGGCGCAGCGCCCCTTCTGCGTCTTGGTCGGCTGCTCCGATAGCCGTGTCTCGCCCGAACTGCTGTTCGGTCGCAGCCTGGGGGACTTGTTCATCGTCCGCAACGCAGGGAACGTCGTCGACTTGGCCGCGATGGGCAGCATCGAATACGGCGTGGCGGTGTTGGGCGCTCCGCTCGTGCTGGTCCTGGGGCACGAACGGTGCGGCGCGGTGCAAGCGGCCGTCGATGTCGTCGAGCATGATGCGACCTTCCCGGGTAGCATCGGCCAGATGATCGAGCCCATCATCCCCGCCGTCCTGAAGGCCAGGCGGGCAGGCGGCGACGACTTGCTCGACCGCGCGGTTCGCATCAACGTGCAGCGCGTGGTCGAGCGGTTGCGCAACACGGAGCAGATGCTAATGGAGCCGCTCCGGGAAGGCACCTTGCGTATCGTGGGTGCCCACTACGACCTCGACGATGGCAGCGTCGAGTTCTTGGATTAGTCGAGCCGACGATGTCTCGCTCGGACACTACCAGAGCACTCCGTTCCTTTCAGTGATCGGGTCCGGGAGGGTGTCGTTGCCCATCGCTTGAAGCAGGTCGATCTCGATCGTCCGCGTGATCGCCTGCATTGGAATGTCGTGAACCGCCCCCTCGAACGGGTTTTGCAGGTCCTGACCGATACGATCCAGCGCCAGGAACATGAAACCAACGATGGTGGAACCGATCGGAGTGAGAAGTCCGAGGTTGTGCACCAGCCCGACCGGCAGCAGCAGGCAATAGATAACGACGAACACCTGGGGAAACTGGGTATATTGTAGAGCAAGAGGGGTCTTCTTGATGCGTTCCAGACCACCCTGGGCGTTCGCCAGATCGCTCAATGTCTGTTCCAGGCTGCTCAGCGTGATCACGTCGAGGTCGCCGGATCGCCGGGACGCGGCCAACTCCGCTGCCATCGCGTTCTGAAGGGCCGTCGGGACGTTCGCGTAGGTCGCAAGCTTGACTGCCATCTCGGGCGAGACATATGCCTCGAGAGGCTCGTCGTAAGGCAGGTCGAGAAGGCTACACCGCAAAGTCAGGACATAGGCGATCTGGTAGCGCGTGAGGCGGTGTCGGAAGGCAACGTCGTCCGAGAAGGCGATGAGACCCCTGGCAAGGCTGCGGGAGTTGTTAACCACCCGTCCCCAAAGGCCCCTCGCCTCCCACCAGCGGCTGTACGCCGCGTTGTTGCGGAAGGTCACGATGATGGCGATTGCACTGCCCAGAAGAGGCAGAGGCAGATCCTCGACCGCAACCCCATGCCAGCCCAGCACATACGCCGCCGTGAAGACGGTGTCGTAGATGATCAGGAAAACAAGATTGCGCCCGATATGCTTGGCGATGCGAAGGAGATCGAGCCTGCTGCGTGTGATCACTGAAGGCTCACTAGATTTAGGAGATTTATCGCATTCACTCCTGGCTGGCTGGGATCGTTAATCGCTGGGGCCGCCTCGTCCAGTTAAGGACGGCCCGGAAACGGCCGTTCCGTTGGGAGCGACAATACTCCATCCGGCTCCGATCTTCGCCAACCTCGTGTCCGATGACGAGACCGGAAACTACGCGCTGATCTGGATCCGGCCGAAGCGCCCCGCCAAGCCAGCCAGCCCGCCGCGACCAGAGCAGCCACCGCGCGGCTCGACCGGCACCGCCCGACGCCGGAGCGTCTCGCCGTTTCCGCAACGCAATGATCAATCGGCGATCGAGATAGTTCCATGCCGACAAAGCCAAGCTGGTTTTTTGAGGCTAATTGTTTCGAGCACTCCTGCCGGCTCACGACGCCACCGCGCATCCCAGCGCAGGATCCGCGGTGGCGTGTTCTCTGTATCGCTGTCGGTGGCCTGGCTTGCTCTACTCCCCGACCGCCGCGCCCGCCGGCCGCCGGTTGTCGTTGGCGCCGTACAGCAGGCCCGGCCGCATCCGACCGGTGCGCGAGGAGTCGTTGCCCGACGTGGCGGTATCGTTGCCCGCCGCGACCGCGCCGCTCACGGCGACGAGTTCCTCTGCTCCCCACGGAGTCTGCTCGACGATCGTGTGACCCATGACGCGCAGCAGGGCCTGGGTGTCCGCGGATAGAGCGAAAGGCTCGGCGTAGACGGTGTCCGGCAGCCACTGGTGGTGGATGCGCGGGGCGTCGACTGCTGCCTGCGGCTCCATGCGGAAGTCGAGCATGTTGATGATCGCCTGCGTGTTGATCGTGATGATCCGCGAGCCGCCGGGCGAGCCGGCGACCAAGAGTACCTGCCCATCCCGCAGCACGAGGGTCGGGGCCATCGATGAGAGGGGGCGCTTGCCGGGCTCGATCCCGTTGATGCTACCCTGGACGAGGCCGAACTGGTTCGGCACGCCGGGCTTGGCCGTGAAGTCGTCCATCTCGTCGTTCAACAGGAACCCGGTGTCGGCTGCCATCACGCCTGCGCCGAAGAAGCCGTTGACCGTGTAGGTGAGCGAGACCGCATTGCCAGCCCTGTCGAGGACAGAGATGTGAGTGGTCTCCGTCTTTTCGCGCGGGAGCCCGAGGCTTGCAGTATCCGGCCGGATCTCGGCGGACGGCGTCGCTCTGTCCGGCCGGATCGTAGCGCGCAGCTTCTCTATGTAGGCAGGCGAAAGCAGTTGAGTGATCGGGTTCCGGACGAAGGCCGGATCGCCAAGGAAGGTGTTGCGGTCGGCATAGGCCCGCCGCATCGCCTCGACCATCAGGTGTACGCTACGAGCCGAGTTGAAGCCCGCCGCAGATATGTCGTATCCGTCGAGCACGCTCAGGATCTCGCAGAGCGTCGTACCACCAGACGAAGGAGGTGGTGCCGAGAGGATCGTGGCGCCGCGATAGCTGCAACGCACGGGATCGGATTCCTCGACCGTGTATGCTGAGAAATCGGCCGCCGTGAGTATTCCGCCGCCCGTGCGTGAAGCCGCCTCGACCTTCTGCGGGATCCCGCCCTTGTAGAACGCATCCGGCCCGTTTTCGGCGATGGCCTGAAGTGTCGAGGCGAGGTCTGTCTGCACCAGCCGGTCGCCTGGCCGGAACGGGCTGCCGTCCGGGCGCATGAAGATTCGCGCGACGTTCGGTTGCCTGGAAAACAGCTTGTTGCCTGCTTCCAGAATATCGGTGTCTCCCCGGGTGAGGATGAAGCCGTCCCGTGCGAGCGCAATCGCCGGCGCCATCACCCGCGCCCTGGGCATCGTGCCGTACTTCGACAGCGCCGTCTCGAGTCCCAGCACGGTGCCCGGCACGCCAACCGCTTTCCACCCGTACAGACTTGCGCCCTGGACCACGGCGCCCGACGCGTCGAGGTACATGTCCCGGCTCGCTGCGGCCGGGGCTTTCTCGCGAAAGTTGATGAAGCGGTCTTGTCCGTCGCCCGTGTGGACAAGCATGAAGCCGCCGCCGCCGATATTGCCACAGCACGCGTTCGTCACGGCCTCGGCATAGGCCACCGCCACCGCTGCATCGACGGCATTGCCGCCGGCCCTGAGAACATCCGCGCCGACCTGCGAGGCGATGAGCTGGGAGGAGACCACCATCCCGTTCTCGGCCTCCACCGCCGGGCCGGACGCAGCGTGTACGCCCACGACGGGAAGGGAGAAGAATGCCGCGAGGATCGATGCGCGTACCGCTCGGATCATCGTCTACCGTCTCCCATTGGGGTTATCTGCGCCGGTGCTGGCAAGAGCCATGCCCATCGCACGTCGATGAGTAATTTCCAGTCCGTCGCAAGGTGCTACTTTCGCTGTTTCAGTCGTAGGATTAGGCCCAAAGCAGCCTCCGGTCAGATACTTTCTCGCTTTTATCTCACCACCTTAATTGCAAACCCAGCACGCTGTCCCGGGAGCTGAAACGAACGAGAGCGGCGTCGTGGACGAGATCGTCGACTACGACCCTGGTCGCGATACTCAAACCGAAATACTTCCGGTAAGCCGGGAAGGATCACAGGGCGGTTCGTCGCCGTCGCGGCGACCTCGGGACCCTGAACGACGAGTCTTCTTTCTCTCATTGCAGACCCCGGACCGCCCTGGCGAGGCGTGGGTCGAGCAGGTCGCGAAAGCCGTCGCCCAGACCGTTCACCGCGAGGACGACCAGGGCGACGCACAAGCCCGGTGCAAGGATGAGCCAGGGGGCGAGCTGGAAGGAGATCCGTCCGTCGGCCAGGATGTTGCCCCAGCTCGGGATCTCGCTCGGAGTGCCGATCCCGAGGAATGACAACGCCGCCTCGATCAGGATGGCCGACGACGCGACGTAGGTCCCCTGCACGACGAGGGGTGCCAGGATGTTCGGCAGGATGTGGCGCAGCATGATCACCGGCAGCGACGTGCCCAAGCTGATCGCGGCCTCGACATAGGCTTCGGTCCGAACGGTGAGGACGACGCTCCTCGCCAGGCGTGCCACCCGCGGAATCTCCGGCAGGGTGATCGCCATGATCACGGCCGTGAGGCTGGCCCCAAGGGCCGAGACGATCGCGATCGCCAGCAGGATCGCCGGAATGGCCATCACGCCATCCATGATCCGCATGATGATCCCGTCGAGCGCCCTCACCGTGCCGGACACCATCCCGATCATCACGCCAATACCAAGAGACAGGATCGCCACGACGGCCCCCACGGTCAGCGACACGCGAGCGCCGTAGACCACGCGGCTCCAGACGTCGCGCCCGAACGCGTCGGTTCCGAGCCATCTGTCGCGGGAAGGAGGCCGCATCCTGAGCCTCGGGCTGATCGACGCCGGATCGACCGTATGCAGCCACGGCGCAGCCAGCGCCGCGATCACGAAAATTGCGAGCAAGGCAAGGCCAAGCGTGATCCCAGGATGCCGGCGAAGGAGTTTCGCCATCCCGGAGCGGGTCGTCCCAGCGGGGATCGCGGCGCTCAATAGGTGATCCGAGGGTCGAAGAGCGCGTAGCTCAGATCGATCGCCAGGTTCACCAGCACGTAGAGCGCACTGAAGATCAGGATGATGCCCTGAACTACCGGGTAGTCGCGGGCGAGAACCGATTCCACGGTCAGCCGCCCGAGTCCCGGCAGATTGAACACGCTCTCGGTCACGACGACGCCACCGATCAGGAAGGCGATCCCGATTCCGATGACGGAGACGATCGGAATGGCGGCGTTCCGCAAGGCGTGGCCGAGGAGCACGGCCCGGTCGGGCAGCCCTTTCGCCCGCGCCGTCCGGACGAAATCCTGGCCCAGGACGTCGAGCATCCCGGCCCGCGTCACGCGAGCGATCAGCGCCACGAAGACGAAGCTCAACGTCGCGGTCGGAAGCGCGATGTGCGCCGCGAACTCTCCGAGGCCATCCGACAGGGAGGAGAACCCCTGCACGGGGAGCCATCTGAGCTTCAGCGCGAAGATGTACACGAGGAGATAGCCCAGCACGAAGCCCGGGAGCGCGAAGCCGATGACGGACGCGCTCATCGTCGCGCGATCGATCCAGCTCCCCTGGCGCCACGCCGCCAGCACGCCGAGCGGGATCCCGATGGCGACCGAGGCGACGATCGTTGCCAGCGCCAGACTGAGGGTCGGCTCGGCCCGGTCGGAGACCAGCGCGAGGACGGGCTGGTTCGATACGATGGAGGTGCCGAAATCCCCCCGCAGCAGCTGCACGACCCAGAGCGCGAACTGGAGGGCGATCGGCTGGTCGAGGCCGAGCCGAGCCCTGATCGCCGCGACCGTCTCGGGTGTCGCCGTGTCGCCCGCCAGGATCGCGGCCGGATCGCCGGGCGTCAGTCTGATGATGAAGAACACGATCGCCGCGACGATCGCCAGGATCGGCACCGTGGCGCCGATCCGCCGCAGCAGGAAGAGCGCCACGACGAGCCGCTCAGCCGGTCTTCTCGACGTTCCAGAACACTGGCGCCGGTGCCGGCACGATGCCGGTGACGTTGGAGCGGTGGGCGACGGGCTGCGTGTACTGACCCGCCATCACGTGGGTCACCACGTCGTAGGCGCTCGTCTGGATGTCGGTCGCGATCTCCTTCTGACGCGTCAGCGCCGGCTCACGCGCGAAGTCGTCCCGCAAGCCCTCGATCCTCGCGTCGTCAGGCCACCCTGGTGAAGCGCCCTTCGTGCCTCGCGCGTTCACCATCTGGTTCGAGATCGGGTTCGAGATATCGGACGATGCCAGGATCGTCAGATAGATGTCCCAGCCTTGCGCCCCGCCCTCCTGCCTGGTACGGCGCGCCAAGGTCGACTGAAAATCCATCGAGATCGGGTTCACGGTCATGCCGATGCCGCGCAGAGCCTGCGTCATCACCGTGCAGAGCGGCGCGAGGACGGCCGCGTCCGTGACCTGGATAAGTGATACAGGCTCGCCCTTGTACCGACCTTGCCGCAGAAGGTCCTTCGCCCGGGTAACATCCGCCTTGGTGGACCAGCCTGCCTCGGTGCCGAACGGCGCGCCGCTGACGAACATGGCGGCACTGGTGCGTGAATAGTCGGGATTGCCGATCTGGGCGTCGACGAAATCCTGCTGGTTGACCGACATCATCGCTGCCTGCCGGATCTCCTTGCGGGAGAAGAGCGGTGACAACCAGTTCATCCGGCAGACATTGGCGAAGCCCAGCGGCGAGTAGTCGGTCAGCTTGATGCCCGGCGTGCTGGCCAGCGTCGGCAGCATGTCGTGGGGGGGCACCTCGAAGTAGTCGATCTCCCCATTGGTGAGAGCGTTCGCAGCCGTCTGCATATCGCTCATGTTGATCCATTCGTAGCGATCGATCTTGACGACCTTGCCGCCCGACAGGGAATCCGGAGCCTCCTTGCGCGGCACGTAACCGGGATTGCGCTCGTAGACGGCCTTCGTGCCCGGCCGGAACTCGCTCGCCACGAACCGGAACGGGCCGGATCCGATCTGCTCTGCGATCGGCTGGTCGGCGGGTGTCGCGGCGATCCGGGCCGGCATGACGAACGGCACGAGCGAGGACGGCTTCCCGAGCGACGTGACGACGTTGCCGTAAGGTCTCTTGAGGACGAGCCGGAACGTGCGCTGATCGACCGTTTGCCACTCGGCCACATAGGACATGAGAACCTGTCCCATCGTGTCGCGCTGGCCCCATCGCTTCAGGGACGCGATCACGTCCGCGGAAGTTACGGGCGCTCCGTCGTGGAACTCGAGCCCGGGTCTCAAGACGAACGTGTAGGTCAGCCGGTCGGCCGATAGCTCGTAACCTTCGGCCATCTGGGGCTGGACCTCGAACTTGCTATTCTCGGAGAACAGCGTGTCGAAGACGTTGTAACCGTGGTTGCGGGTCGACCAGGATGAGGTCACGACCGGGTCGTTCGCCCGCAACGCCGTGTGCATGACGGCGCGAAGGACGCGGTCGCGCTTCTGGGCGATCGCTGGACGCGAGCCGGAGATCAGGAGACCGCCCAGCCCGGCCTGAAGGATCGTACGTCGATGAAGATCCGTCATCGTCTCACTCCTCGTTCGTGGGATGCCGACGCGCCAAGACGTCGGGGACCGTTGTCCCAAGCTGGCGGACGCGCAGGTCGGTCACTCCAGGAGCGGCCCGGCTCACCGCGACAGCGCCTTGCATATCGCGTCGTAGCCGCGGAGCCACAGCCGATCCGTGTCGAGATCCATCGCGGCCGGCTGCGAGGAGACGCGCGCGATCACGGTCTCGGCCTCTTCGTCGATGTAGATCCACTGGCCATGGATGCCGACGGCGCAGAACACGCGAGCCGCGATGTTGTACCACTGGCTCCGGTAGGCGGCGTCGGGGAAGATCGCGACGAGCTTGCCGCGCGACCAGGCGGCGCGGTCGCCGTTCCGCCGGATGTCGTCGATCCACCATCCCGGAACGACGCTGCGGCCGTCGACGAGGCCGCGGTTGCGCATCATCTCGCCGAATCGGGCGAGGTCCCGCAGCGAGGCCGAGACCCCTCCCGCGGCCCGCCCGGCGCCGAGACGGTCGAGCGCGAGATCGGCCTCGCGCGTGGCGCCCATCGGGCCCCAGACGTGGCGCGCCAGGATCCCGGAATAGTGCTGTCCGGAGGCCCGCTCCAGGACCCAGCCCAGCACGTCGGTGTTCGGCGACACGTAGTGGAACACATCGCCGTGGCCCGTCCCTCCCGGACGCAACGTCGTCAGGTAGGAGCGGAGGCCGGTCGGCTCTGTCCCCACCGGCGCCGGATCCCAGCCCGTCGCGATCCGATAGGATGCGACGTCGCCTCTGAGATCCTCGTAATTCTCGTCGAAGGCGATGCCGACCGTCATGTCGAGCAGGTTCCGGACGGTCGCGCCCTCGTAGGCGGACCCTTCGAGTTCCGGAATGTACGTGGTGACGAGCGCCTCGGGATCGACGATGTCCCGGTCGACAAGGATTCCTGTGACCGTTCCGCCGATGGACTTGCTGACCGAGAAGGCCGCGTGGATACGATCTGCATCGAGGTGGCCGTCGTACCATTCAAACGCCACCCGGCCGCCTCGCAGCACGATCAACCCGTCCGTGAAGGTGTCGGCGAGCGTCTGCTCGACTTGGCGTTCGGCGCCGTCCGGCCCCGCGAAGCTCAAATGCGCGACAGAACGAGGGGCGCTGGGCAACTCGCGCGGGCGGCGGCTCGGCGTGATGGCGGCCGTCGGCACCACCCGGCGCACGTTGCTGAACGCCCACCGATTGAAGGGCGGCTTGCGCCAGTTCGCGAGCGTGACCTGCCGATCGGGCGGAGGTGGGGCGCCGCGCATCAGCCGCGAGGTCAAGGCTGCGCCCCGGCAGGTGCCTCGGCGTGGCAGCAGCTCGACGCCGTCGATCCATGCAGCGTGCTACCCGCCTGGGCGTTGCCCGGGAGGTCCATGGCGGGATTGGCCGGCATGAAGTTGTTGGGCCTCAGCGTGAAGCCGGCATATTCGACCGGCATCACGGGGAAGTCCTCCGGCTTGCAGACATGCGTGTGGCCGAAGGTGTGCCACACGACGAGGTCCCGGTTCTCGATGGGCCGGTCCTGCAGCACGTATTCGGGCAGGCCGCCTCCGGCATGCTGGTTCGGGTAGTCGCCGCTTGCGTAGCGCTCCCGCGGATCGAACGGCGTCACCCAGACGTGCTTGGTGGCGAACCCGCCCCGACGCCAGACGTGGCTGCCCTCCTGCGCCAGCAGGAGCGGGCTCGCGGTCACGCTCAGCTTGTAGCCTGGATGGGCGCCGACGGCGTTCGTCTTGTTCGGGTTGACGATCTTCCAGTAGCGGCCCGTCCGTCCGTCGGCTTCCCGCGCGGCCTCGCTCTCGCGGGAGAGCACGCGGCTGCGGGCGTCGAAGACGTTCCCGTGCGGGTTGCCGGCGTCCATCGGACGAGGATGGAATTCGTGCTCGGTGACCGAGTTGCCCTCGCCGTCCACCATCATGTGGAGCCGGGCGTTGAAGAAGTGCTGGTGGGTCGGCCCGCCGAGGCATTCCGCCACCATGCCGCCCCAGGGATACGTCTCCCCGGGCGCGACGGCCGCCGTCTGGATGATGCCCGTCAGCTTGGCTTCGAGCTGGATCGTGCCGTCCTGGTAGAGGTACCAGTAGAAGCCGTAATCGTAGTTCCCGACGGTCGCGAAGAAGCTGACCACGAGGCGGCGAGAGCGCCGCACCTCGAAGATTCCGGTGCGGATCTCGTAATGCTTCCACAGCGTCCCGTAATCCTCCTCGTGCATACAGACGGCGCGCTTCATCAGGAACGGCCGGCCGTGATCGTCCGCCGCCGGCACGTCGAAATAGTGGATCAGCCCGAGGCAGTCGCAGCCGAGCTCGAGCTGGTTCGCGAGCTTGCCGAGGCCGTATTCGCCGGCGTCGAAGGCGCTCTTCCAGTAATGGTTCGTCGTCGGATCCGCGTAGGGGACCACCATCTCGGTGACGCTCGCCCGATAGATGATGGGCCGCTCTCGCTCGCCGTCCCGCCAGGCGAGCTGGTGCAGCACGAGGCCCTCGCGCGGCGTGAACCCGACCCGGAACGACCAGTTCTGCCATCGCACGGCCCAACCGTCGACCTCGAAGCTCGCGCCCTCCGGCTGCGAGATCGTCAGCGGCTTGAGGTCGGTCCGCGGCGGCCCGAGGCTCGCCGTGTCGTAATTGTGCTTGGTGCGCGGGATCGGCACGATGCGGCCGTCGTCGATCAGATCTAGCACGACGTGGTTCAGGAGATCGACGACCGCCACCACGCCCTCGATCGGGTGCGCGTAACCGTTGTCGGTCACCGACTCGCGCCAATAGCTGACGGCGCGCACGAGGCGTCGCCCATGCTCCCTCTCGTGGCCAAGGTAGCCTGCCGAGAACGGGTCGACCTGGACAAGTTCGATCTCCGCGTCGGTGAGGCCGCGCTTCTTCACCGCCTCGCGCCAAGCCGGATCCGCCTTCACGATGCGCTCGGCATTCTCGAAGTCGTCGATCATGATCGGCGCCTGCCCGTACGGCGTCGCGTCGAGGGGGAGCCGCACCCAGGACACGACCTTGCCGACGGCGAGGTCGACCACGGCCTCGCAGGTCTCGCCCGAGCTGCCGTCGATCACGACGGCGAAGGCCTCCCGGGTGAAGCTCGGATCCGCGCCGTCATGGGCCAGGACCTCGGCTTTCGACGGCTCCCTCAGTTCTGTGATCGCGAAGCGGCAGCTTTCGTCGAGGCGACGGTCGCGTCTCACGATCTCGCAGGCGCGTCCGACCTCCTCGAGCGACAGCGGGTCGAGCGGGTGGCCGGAGCCGGCCGTTCCGGCGAGTGGCGCGTGTTCGTGGTCCGGAGTGTCTGAAGGAAGCGCGGAGGCGGCGTGAAGCAAGACATCGGCCTTTCGGGACAGGCGAATTGCGGATGAGGATCCGATCGTCAACACTGAGAGCGCCCTCTCAACGAGTCCTGCCGCAGGATCGTGCCTCCGCGAATTGCCAAGCGCGCCAGAATTTCGATAAACTACGCCAAAGTAGTTACGGGGTGACACGAGCCATTCGGAGCCACGATCGATGGGCGAGACGACAGCGTCTTCGGGCACGATCCGGGCGTCGGTCCTGACGCCGCTCATTCGGATCCTGGATGACGGAGCCCGGCACACGGACGTCCTGCTGGCGAAGCACGGCCTTCAGAGAGTCCAGCTGACCGATCCGTCCGGGCGCATCCCGCTCGAGCGATATCTGGCCTTCTTCGAGGCGTCCGCGGAGGTGCTGGGGGAGCCGACCCTCGGGCTGCGGCTCGGCTTCGGCATGCGGCCTGCCGATTTCGGCCCGCTCGGGCTGCTGTTCGCGGCCTCGGCGACGATCAGGGCAGCGCTGTCGACCCTGTCTCGCTCGGTGGCCGCCCTTCAGAGCGGGACCATGGCCGCCCTTTTCGAGGAGGACGAGTTCGGGGTCTTCGTCTATCGGATCGATCAGCTTCTCACGCGACCGCGGATCCAGGATACGGACTTCACGCTCGCCGCGACGCTCGCCCTCATTCAAACGCTCGCCGGACCTCAGTGGAGGCCTGTGAAGGTGCAATTCGATCACCCCACGCCCTCGGACATCCGCCCCTACCGCGCGATCTTCGGCCCCGACGTCCAATTCGGCCAGTCGGTCGCCCGCCTCGTGCTGCCGAGAGCCGATCTCGATCGGAAGTTTCAGGACGTCGACCAGGAACTCGTCGACCTCGCGAGCGAGAATGCCTGCCTGGGCCTGTTGGCCGAGCGCGTCCGCAGCGTGATCTGGATGCGGATCCACCAGGACAAACTGACGGTCGGCCGGATCGCAAGGGAGTTCGGCATGTCGGTCCGCTCGCTCCAGCGTGAACTCGGGCGGGAGGGGACTTCCTTCCGAAGGCTCCTGCGGGAGCAGCGGCAGGGCATCGCGACTGCTTGGCTCACATCGTCCTCGGAACCGAACGGCTCCATCTCGAGCGCGGTCGGTTACGCCGACGGGACCGTCTTCTGGCGTGCGTTCAAGACATGGACAGGACGCACGCCATCGGCCGTTCGACGAGGATGATCCTGCGCCGGCTCGACTTGCGCTCAGCTGGGCTAGGGCAGAGGCTTGCGAGGTCCGTCATTTAATGAATCTGAGGCCTACGGACCTCGACCGACCGCGGCACCCGTCTCGGGAGGTGGACGTATCGATGCTGTTACTGCAGGGCACGAATGACGCCCTCGCCGACGTCTCTCTGCTGCAATCCGTCGTCGCCGGAATCGACAGCGGGCACTCTGCACACGTTCGACGACGCCGATCATGCTTTCCAAGTGCCTGCCCGGTCCTGTCGCACCGACGCGGACGTCAGGACCGAGTTGCTGGACGTATGCGATACCCCGTGACCCCCGATGGGCGCTACTTCGTCGTACGAGGCCGGCTATGGCGGACGTCGAGGCCCGACCTGACCGAGGAGGCGAGGGCGCGCCTAGTGTCCGATCTGACGACGGCGCGCCGGGAGGTCGGGCGTGCTCGACGAGCCGGGGACGCGACGGCGGAGGCGCAGGCACGGGCTGCCGTCGACCATGCCAAGCGGGCATTGGGCGAACGTGGACCGGTCTGGTGGTCGGACGGCGCGCCCGACCTGAACAGGCGAATGGCGCGAACCACGCCCTACGCGGATTGGTTCGCGGCCCTGCCCGTCATCGAGTGAAGATGTAGGCCGAGTTGGCGCCTTCACGTAGGCCCTTGTAGGACGCGTGCCGCAGCACGTCGTCGCCGGTCAGCCCCGGAACTCGATCTCCGCCACGAGGACGGGATCGACCCACACGATCCGCTTCTCCTTGAGCGCGACCGCCGGCGTGTCGCGACGGATCGCCACGACACCGCGTCACCTAAAGCTCCTCGACAACCACCTCGCCTCCTCGAACAGCGTGTTGGCACGCTCCGCTAGGTCCGAACCGATGCAGGAACGGTTCGAGGCCGAGGCGGAGTACGGCTTCGATATCACGGCCGCGCCGTGCACCGCGCGGCCGGTGCAGACTGCCCAGCAGGGCGGCCGCTTATCGGAGAAAGCCGCCGTTACCGAACGGGCCTGCTGCAATCTGAGCGATTACGGCAGGAGGTGACGACGCTGCGCGACGATCGATGCGATTGCGGGATAAGGACGAGGCGCGTGCCCGGACGGAGCACCTGATCGAGAACTCCTGGCGCACCATCCGCGACTGCGTCCCGGAGTAGATCGCCGTCACATTCACACGACCAATGATGCCAGGCAAAATTGCGATTGTACAAAACACTTGGCTGGCCTGATCCTGTTCGTGAACGTGCGGCCGCAGAACGAGAAAAACTCGGATACATCAGGCAGGATCAGCGATGTTGTCCTGACATGCGAAACAGATCACCCGCTATGGCAGGACGCGCCACGATGACTGATGACGAGATCCTCGCCAGCATCGACGCGGCCGAGAGTTACGCCTTCCTGCAAAGGATGGTGCGGCAGAAAAGCTACAGCGAGACCGAAGGCGAGATCAGACTCGCGGGCATGATGCGCGACGAGATGCGCGATCTGGGGCTCGAGGCCGAACTCGTCCCGTTCGGCAAGGCTGGCCGCGTCAACGCGGTCGGGCGCCTGCCTGGCAAGGGCGGCGGCAAGAGCCTCCTGTTCAACGGCCATGTCGACACCAATCCCGTCACCGAGGGCTGGACGGTCGACCCCTGGGCCGGGAAGCTCGACGAACAATTCATCTACGGGATCGGCGTCTCGAACATGAAGGCTGGCGACGCCGCCTATTTCTGCGCTGTCCGGACGCTGATGAAGGCCGGGGTCAGGCTCAAAGGCGATGTCATCCTCACCTACGTGGCGGGAGAACTGCAAGGCGGACTCGGAACGCTGGCACTGATGGAGGGCGGCCTGCGCGCCGACTACTTCGTCAACGCGGAGCCGACCGATCTCCAGGCGCTCACGATGCATGCCGGCTCCCTGACCTTCATCGCCGAGCTGACCGGAAACAGCCGCCACCTGTCGAAGCGCGAGGCGGCGGTGGACGCGATCGCGGCCGCCTGCGATCTAATCCCGCGTCTGAACGCGATGACCTTTTCGGGCGCACCGACCCCCGAGCATGCCGGTATCAACAGGGTTCATGTCGGCGTCGTCCAGGGTGCCCTCGGACGGGGCTTCGAGGATTGGCGCCCCTCGCAGGTCGCCGATTTCGTGCGTCTAAAGGGCTCCGGCCGCTACGCGCCCGGCCAGACGGAGGATGCCGCGCTCGCGGAGATCCGCTCCGAGCTGGAGGCCCTCACAAGGCGCTTCCCCGGTCTGACCTTCGAGCTCACCAAGCAGAGCGGCCGGCCTGTCATGCCGCCTTTCGAGGTCTCGCGCTCGAGCCGGATCGTCGAGACGATCAACCGAGCCTACCAGATTGTGCGCGGGAGCGCGCAACCGACAGGCGCTTTCGCCCCGCCCAAGTTCTTCGGCGGCGATGCGGGCCACATGTACCAGACAGGCGGATTGGAAGGCATTATGTGCGGCCCGGGCGGGCGCTACAACACGATGCCTGACGAACGCGTCGAATTGACGGACTACCTCGACGCGATCCGCATCTACATCCTAACGATACTTGCAATCTGCGAGCGCGTGAACTGATCTCGGCAACAGGAGGCACGAACATGGGTCACTCGGTTTCGGTGAGACGTCGTCATGTCATCGCGGGCCTCGGCGGCGCGATGGCCGCTCCGTTCGTCTCGCGCGGCGCCAAGGCGGCGGGCCAGATCGTGATCCGCAACACGGGCGGGACCTATGACGCCGTGATGCGACGCAGCGTCTACGACCCGTTCACGAAGGCGACCGGGATCGAGGTCGTCTCGGCCGGGGCGCCGATGAGCAAGATGATAGCGACCTTCAAGGCGGGTGGCGCGGAGTACGACGTTATCGATGCGGGCGACGGCGGGATGCTGACGCTGGAGCGGATCGGGGCTCTCTCTCCGATCAACTACGACGCCTGGAAGTTCGGCAAGCCGGACGAGATCAGCAAGGACCTGCGGCTGACCTACCGGGTCGCGTGCTTCGTCTATTCGACGGTGATCTGCTATAGTACGACCGAGTTCAAGGCCGGCCATCCGAGCGGGTGGGCGCAGTTCTGGGACAGCGCGATGTTTCCGGGTCGACGCACGCTCCAAGACATGGCGAGCGGTTCGGCCCCGATCGAATTCGCCCTGATCGCGGACGGCGTCGCTTTGGACAACCTCTACCCGCTCGATCTCGACCGCGCGTTCCGCTCGCTCTCGCGAATCCGGGCCTCCGTGCCGAAATTCTGGGATTCGGGCGCGCTGTCCAACCAGCTGATGGTGGACAAGGAGGTCGTGCTGGGCGGCCTGTGGAACGGCGAGTTGCAGACGCTGATCGACAAGGGCGCCCCGCTCGCGATCGACTGGCACCAGAACAAGATGCAGGTGGAGGCCTACGGCGTGTCAAGAACGGCGCGCAACCCGGCCGGCGCCCAGCTCTTCGTCGATTTCGCGAGTCAAGCTTCGGCGCAGCTCGGCTACGCCAAGGAGCTCCATTACGGGCCCGCGAACCTCAAATCCTTCGATCTCCTGCCGAAGGATCTGGTCGACGCCCTGCCGGGCGGGCCGCGCTACCGCGATATGGGGTTCTTCCAGAATATCTTGTGGTGGGAGGACAATCGGGACCGCGTGAACAGGGCATGGTCGAGCTGGGTGCTGGGATGACGGCCGGGGCCGTCACGCTCGACCGCGTCAGCAGGTCCTATGGCGGGCTCAAGGTGGTCGACGACGTTTACGTCGAGGTCGCGCCGGGCGAGTTCTTCACGATCATCGGACCCTCGGGCAGCGGCAAGAGCACGACGCTCTCCATGATCGCCGGGTTCGAGACGCCGGATGCCGGGCGCATCCTCATAGGCGGCCGCGACATGACCCGCGCCGCGCCACGCGAGCGGGGGCTCGGCATGGTATTCCAGAACTACGCGATCTTCCCACATCTCGATGTCTTCGAGAACGTGGCCTTCCCGTTGCGCGCGACCCGTGTCGCGGGGCCCGAGATCCGCACGCGGGTCGCGGCCGCGCTCGACGCCGTGCGGCTGTCCGGCGTAGAGCGCCGCTACGCCCGCCAACTCTCGGGCGGTCAGCAGCAGCGCGTCGCGCTCGCGCGGGCGATCGTCGCGCGACCTCCGGTCGTACTGATGGACGAGCCGTTGGGCGCGCTCGACAAGAACCTGCGCTACCACATGCAATCGGAGATCGGCGACATCCAGCGCCGGCTCGGCATGACGGTCATCTTCGTCACGCACGACCAGGAGGAGGCGATGAACCTCTCCGATCGGATCGCCATCATGGAGGGCGGCCGCGTCGTGCAATCGGGCCGCCCACGCGACGTATACGAGCAGCCGGCCACCGCGTTCGTGGCGCGCTTCCTCGGCGAGTCGAACCTGCTGCCGGGTACCGCACAAGGGGACATCCTGCGCATGCCGGATGGCGGGACGTTACGGAGTGCCAACCGTATGAGCGGACCGGCCCTGCTCTTCGTGCGGCCGGAAAAGCTCGTTCTTCGACGGCCGGACACCGGGGATGGGGGCTCCGCCGACGTCAACAGTCTGTCCGGGCGGGTCGTGCGCAGCGCGCTCCTAGGCAATCTGATCCGCACCGAGCTCGATGTCGGCGGAGGCCGGATCCTCACGATCGACGCGACCAATGGTGCCGGCACGCACCTGCCCGGCGTCGACGAGGCCGCCACGGCGACGTGGAACGTCGCCGATAGCAGCCTCCTCGCCGCGTGATGCCGTTACCCCGGCTTCTCGGTTGGCTGCTGATCGTCCCCGGTGGCGTGTTGCTCGGTCTCGTCTTCATGCTGCCGATCGGCTGGTTCCTCTGGAGCTCGCTCGGCGAGCTGGGGTCTGCGGCCGACATCCTGCAGGAAGGAGCCACGATCGTGGCGTCCCGCGCCATGCAGAGGTCGATGCTCGCGACGGGCGAGATCGCGCTGGCCACGACGCTGCTCTCGCTGGCTCTCGGCTACCCGCTCGCCTACGCGCTGACGCGGCTCGGCGGGTTCGCGTTCCAGCTCGTGATCGCGTGCGTGCTACTGCCGCATTTCACGAGCGTAATCGTCAGGACCTACGCCTGGATGGTCCTGCTAGGCCGCACGGGCGTGGCGAATGCCGCCCTGCGTGAGCTCGGTCTCAGCGCCGTGCCCCTGCAGCTTCTCTACAACCGAACGGCTGTCATCGTCGGCATGACCTATATTCTGCTGCCCTATATGGTGCTGACGCTCTACAGCGCGATGCGGTCCGTCGACATGCGGCTCTTGCAGGCGGCCGCCGGGATGGGAGCGTCCAGCTTGCGCATCTTCGTCAAGATCTTCCTGCCGCTCACCTTGCAGGGCGTCATCGCCGGATCGCTCCTCGTCTTCGTGCTGGCGATCGGCTTCTTCATAACCCCTGCCCTGATGGGCGCGCCCGACGACCTGATGGTCGGCATCCTGATCGAGAGGCAGATCGAGGTGGCGAACAACTGGCCGTTAGCCGCGGTCATGTCACTCGTCCTGCTCGCCGTGACCCTGGCCCTCTACGCGGTCTACAGCCGCTTCGGCAGCCTGCAACGCGGACTCTCGGCGTGACGCGCGCCATGACGACTTCGCTCTACATCGGCTGCCTGCTGTTGCTCGCGCCGATCCTCGTCGTGGTGATTGTCTCCTTCAGCGGGGACGCCTTC
Organism: uncultured Enterovirga sp.; assembly: GCA_964250725.1. GTDB lineage: Bacteria > Pseudomonadota > Alphaproteobacteria > Rhizobiales > Beijerinckiaceae > Enterovirga. The sequence continues at coordinate 18,180 of CAXUHE010000038.1, forward strand.
CTGACCTTCCCGCCCTCCAGGCTGTCCCTGCGCTGGTACGAGGTCTTCCTGGGCGACGCGGGATGGCTTGCGGCGCTCGGGAATTCGATGGCGGTGGCCGCCATGTCGTCCGTCCTCGCGACGTCCACCGGCGTGATCGCCGCCTACGCGTTCGTGAAAGGGGGGCGGACGCGCCGCGCGATCCTCACCGCGATCGCACTGATGCCGCTGATCGTGCCGAGCATCGTGACGGCGATCGCAGTCTACTTCCTGTCGGTCAGGCTGGGGCTCGTGGGCAACCGGATCTGGCTCGCTGCCACCCACGCGGTCGTCGCGCTCCCGATTGTCCTCATCATAAACCAGACGGCGCTCCAGGCGATCGACCCGGCGCTGGAGCGAGCCGCCATGATCCATGGCTGCACGCGCTGGGGCGTATTCCGGCGAGTCGTTCTGCCGATCGCGGCTCCCGGGATCGCGTCGGGGGCGCTCTTCGCCTTCCTGGCGTCCTTCGATGAACTCGTCATCGCGCTCTTCGTCTCGGGGGTTAGGTCCCAGACATTGCCTGTCCGCATCTGGAACAGCCTCACGCTCGAACTGTCGCCCACGATCGCGGCCGTCAGCACCCTCCTGATCGTCGTGACGCTGGCGATCCTCCTGGCGAATGTCGGCGTGCGCCAACTGATCTCGCGTCGAACGCGGCTTTCCTAAGCCGCGAGGGCAGCGTCACGGCCTCTATCCGAGTCCATCCGGAGTGGAGCGGAGCGCCGCCGCCGCCCGGTCGAGATCCATGACCGCGCCTTCCAGCTTTGCATCCTCGCCGGCAGGCAGGCGAAGACCGAGCGACGACATCCGGTCGCGGAACTGCGCAGACGCCTCGACCGCCTCTTCCTGCCCTGTGCCGGACGGGACCTGCGGAATCCGGACGTCCAGCCTCGGCCGTCGCGTCCGGCTGCCCATCGCACGTTCGACGACGTCGCCGACGCGCAGTACGCGGTCGTCCTCGAAATGTCGGCCGACCACCTGGACGGATAACGGGAGGCCGAAGGCCGAGTAGCCGTTGCACACCGACAGCGCTGGAGAGCCCGTCACGTTGAAAGGATGGCTGAAGAAGGCCTGTTGATCGGGCGTCAGGCTGTCCTCGCCGATCGGGCGCGCCGGCCATCGCGCCATCGGCAGCACGATCACGTCGATGTCCCGCATCGTTTCCGACAATTCCGCGGTGAGCCGGCCGCGAGCCGAAAGCGCATGATGATAATCCTCCATGCGAACGAAAGCCCCGATCGTGAGCCGCCTTGCGGCGTACCGGCCATATCTGTCCGGATCCGCGCGGAGCATCTTCTGGTGGAGCTGAAAACTCTCGAAACGGGAAATCAGGCTCGATACGGCTCCGAATGTCTCGAACGCAGGTAATCTGACCTCGCGTAGCGTCGCGCCCGCGCCCTCCAGCTCGAGCAACGTCGCTTCAAACGCCCGCACCGTCTCGTCGTCGGCAGGCCTCTCCTCCTGGTGGAAATGCCGCACCACCCCGATGCGCCACCCCGCGATCGAACCGACAACTTGCTCGAAATCGGGGCGTCTGCTCTCCGGCAAGGCCGGGCCGCCTTCGGCGAGCACGCCCATCAGCAGCGCGAGATCCTCGCTCGTCCACGCGATCGGGCCGGCATGGTCGAGCGTGGGTGCGAGCGGCAGCATGCCCTGGACGCCGACGAGCCCGTAGGTCGGCTTCAGGCCGGCCACGCCGCACCACGCGGCCGGATTGCGGATTGAACCTCCCGTATCGGTCCCAATCGCGCCGAGCGCCATGCCGGCCGCGACCGCCGCTGCGGATCCGCTCGAGGACCCGGAGGTGTCGCGCGACGTGTCCCACGGATTGCGCGGCGGCGGCCAGGGCAGGTCGAATGACGTGCCGCCGATCGCGAACTCCCAGCAGCCATGCTTGCCGAGGAAGACGGCTCCCGCGTCTCGTAGGCGGCGAACAGCGCTCGCATCACGGTCCGCCAAAGTTCCCCGGCTCATTGCCGAATGGGCGGTCGTGGCGACCCCATCCACGTCGAAAACGTCCTTGACCCCGATAGGAATCCCGTGGAGTGGGCCTCTCCAGATACCGTGAGAGATCTCGGCCTCCGCATCGCGCGCCTCGGCCACAGTCTTCTGGGCGAAAGTTGAAATGTAGGCATTAAGCCGTGGGTTAAGTTTACAGATACGCTCGATAAATTCCTCGGTCAGATCAACTGTAGATAATTTTCTACTTTGGATCCGAGAGCTTATATTTGCAATCGTACACTGATCGTCTGTGATACTGGTCACGTCCTATCTTCTTTATCGAAGGGGATCTATATACGAGCTTGACCCAACTTTCAGGATGACCTAGGGTGTCTCGACGTTCGGAGATCGCCCCGTGCTCGCCAAGTTCGACAGCCTCTTTGATCTGATGGACGCGTTCCCGGACGAACAGTCCTGCGTCGATCACCTGCGGGCGCTTCGGTGGCGCGATGGCGAGTTCTGCCCGTACTGCGGCAACGCCGGCAAGATATACCACTTCTCGGATCGCAAGACGTTCAAGTGCGGCGAGTGTCGCCAGCGCTTCTCGATAAAGGTCGGCACGATCTTCGAAGACACCAAGTTGCCGCTTCGCAAGTGGTTCATGGCGATGTGGCTCATCACCTCGCACAAGAAGGGGATCGCGAGCACGCAACTCGCAAAGGACCTCAAGATTACGCAGAAGTCGGCGTGGTTCGTCCTTCACCGGCTCCGGCACGCCGCTCGCACCAAGTCCTTCAACGCGCCGCTGGACGGCACCGTAGAGGCGGACACGACCTACGTGGGCGGCAAGGAAAAGAACAAGCATGCCCACAAGCGCACGCCGGGTTCTCAGGGCGGCGCGAACAAGGAAGTCGTGCTCGGGATCGTGCAGCGCGACGGCGAGCTTCGCGCGGTCCATGTGACTGACAAGGCCAAGAGCATGCGGACCATCGTGTCGGAGAACGTCGCCAAGGGCTCAACCGTGATGACGGACGAGGACCGCGCGTTCGCGGCGCTCGGCAAGGGCTACATGCACCACACGGTGAACCACAGCGCGGGCGAGTACGTCCGGCACTACACGCTGCACACCAACGGCATTGAGAGCGTGTGGGCTCTCTTGAAGCGCCAGATTTACGGCATCCACCACTTCGTGTCGCCGAAGCACCTTGGCCGGTACGTTGACGAGATGACGTGGCGGTTCAACCGGCGCGACATGCCCGAGAACGCGCGCATGAACGACTTCTTCACGTGCGTCGAGGGCCGGCTCACCTACAAGGCGCTCATCGCATGACGGGCGACGGCCGGAAGCTCGAACCCAAGTTCGGGCTCGACATGGACTTCGGCGAGGCGCTGGCGCGCTTCGCGCAGACTAAGCCAAAAGAGGTTGGGGAGAGTATCGAGCGATCTAAGGCCAAACAGCCGCCGCAGGACGGGGATGTTGACGCGCGAAGTAAGATCAAACGGCCACCCCCAGGCACAAAGCCCGGGGGTGGAGGCTAACTACTGCTATCCGCAGCAGCGCCAGTGAGCGCAGACATGTTCGAGGCGGCCGAAGCGGACCCGGACATACTCGTTCACCTAGTGACAGACCTTACTCTTTACCATTTTCAAGATGCCTTCTCTCGGGCACCTTGAGCCGATGCGCGGAACGCGCTATAAGCCCCATGGACTCGGGGGACGCGTTCCGCCTCCCATCTGCCCGGTTGTGCACCAGACTGCCGGGTTGAGACGCCTAAAACTCGGCCCGGTTTGGCTCTTCGCAGGAGCCTCGCCGGGCCGAACGCTTTTTAGGTCGGCTCCCGCCAGATAGCGGTAAGAGCCCTTACGAGATTCATCCCGGCGCTTCAAGCCTGTGAGTTGGGTGTCATCGCGATTGAGGCGTGCCGTCCACAATGATATGCACTCGTCAGTAGCGAGAGAGGCGCATCCCATGGACCCGCTTGGCAAAGCACTGGACAGGCTCGCAAAACTCAAAGCGCAGGTCGCTGACCTGGAGCGCTTCATCGTCCTCTACCGTGAGCTAGCGGAGACAGAAGGGGATCAGACGGAAGGGGACTTATCCACAGATAGCGGCGCGGAGGCCGATACTGTGGCTTCCAAGCCTGTGGATAACTTGCCGGTCGGCGTCGGCCGAAAAACCATGCGGGCACCTAGGACGGCCTCCCCGGGTCGGATTGTAGAGGTGATCGAACGCGTGATGCGGGACGTGGCCCGGCCCATGACGCGCGGCGAGATCGTGAGTGCGCTCGACGCGAGGGACGTGACAATCCCCGGAGCCGACAAGGCCAAATACCTGGGCACCATCATGTGGCGGAACCGGAAGACGTTCGTGAACATCCCGAAGGCCGGGTACTGGTTCAAAAGCGAGGACTACGCCCCTGCGGGCTTCAAAGCCGGCGACCCGGGGCTGGACCCCGATGAGGATGGCCCGTCGCCAGACGACCTGCGTGACGCCGCCATCATGCGCGCGGCTGAGGGAGGGGAACGTCCGGAGTTCGAGAGGGCAGAATAGAATGGCGGAGTAGTTCAGCTGGCGTTCTTCCGGGTATCGCTGGTCACCAAACTTAGTATCGATGCAGCACTTGAAAAGAACTCGTCTTCGTCGATACCTTCTGACTGAATGCGCTCAAAAAGCTTTGCAAAAATGTAGACCGTCGCCACATGTGCAGAGATCGCACGCTCGGTGGCTATAGCGGGAGCGTAGCCATAGATCACCTTGCGAACTAATCCGAGAGCCGAGAACAGCCCTACAAAGCCACGGTTTGGATTTTCCAATTCCCGTGCT
>CAXUHE010000039.1:0-22831 GCA_964250725.1 uncultured Enterovirga sp.
GTGGCCGTCCGCCAGCGCCTGCTCGACCATCATGCCGGATTGCAGCGTGTCGGGCGCGGAGTTCCGGAACACGTAGTTGTTGTCGTAGTCCGGCTCCTTGAACTGCTCGGTGATGACGGTGCCGGTCGCGATGTTGTTGAAGACCGGGATCTCGGCCTCCTGGTAGAAGCGCTGGGCCGCCAGCGCGACGCCGGTATTCGCGAAGCCGAGCGTCGCGACCACCTTCTCCTTGCTGATGAGCTCCTGGGCGACCTGAGCGCCGACCTCGTTCTTCGCCTCGTCGTCGCGCTCGATCAGCTGGATCTGACGTCCCAGCACGCCGCCCTTCTTGTTGATCTCGTCGGCCGCGAGCCGCACCGCGTCGCGCATCGCGACGCCCATCGCCGAGGAGCCGCCGGTATAGGGCCCGGACACGCCGATCTTGATCGGGTCCGCCGCGAAGGCGGGCATCGTCAGTGATGTCGCGACGAGCAGTGCGCCTGCGAGAGCGGACAGGTGGGATCGCATGGGGTTTCCTCTGAGGCTCTTATTGATGGTGACGCCCCATAATCCGCGGGTTTTCGTTTGTCGAACCCGCCTTTGGGAGGGTCCGCTGCACGGCTGCCGGTCCGGAACACCGCCTTCCGGCCCGAGTTCACTTCATCGTCATGGCCAAGCTCGCCGCCTACCACGCCAAGCGCGATTTCGGGACGACCGCCGAGCCGAAGGGCGAGGAGACGGCCGAGGCCGGCTCGTCCTTCGTCGTCCAGAAGCACGACGCCAGCCGACTTCATTACGACCTCAGGCTCGAGCTCGACGGCGTGATGAAGAGCTGGGCCGTCGCCAAGGGGCCGAGTCTCGTGCCAGGCGAGAAGCGGCTCGCGGTTCATGTCGAGGATCACCCGATCGCCTACAACACCTTCGAGGGCACCATCCCGGAGGGCCAGTACGGCGGCGGGACGGTGATGATCTGGGACCGCGGCCGCTGGCAGCCCGAGCACGATCCTCACAAGGCCTACGAGAAAGGCCATCTCGATTTCCGCCTGGAGGGCGAGAAGCTCGGCGGCGCGTGGCACCTCGTGCGGATGCGCAGAAAGCCGCGCGAACGCCAGGAGGCCTGGCTCCTCATCAAGTCGGACGACGATTTCGCGCGCGCAGCAGACGCGCCGGACGTGCTCGACGAGATGCCGCTCTCCATCGTGACCGGGCGCTCGCTCGACGAGATCGCGTCCGCCGAGGGCGGCGCGGTCTGGCAGTCCAACCGCGGCCCGGCCGCCGAGGCGCGATCGAAGCGGAGCCGACGGCGCACGGAGGGTATGCGAGACGAGGCTGCTCCCATCGAGGCGAAGTCTTCTCCGGAGCGCGCGCTCCCCCTCACCCCACCCTCTCCCGGCCGGGTAGAGGGCTCCCGCGCCTCGCGTGCGAAGGATTCGAGAGCCCCCTCCCCCACGTCGATGCCGGTCGAGATCGAGCCGTGCCTCGCGACGCTGGTCTCGGCGGCGCCCGGGGGCGCGGAGTGGCTGCACGAGATCAAGTGGGACGGCTACCGGCTGATCGCCTTCAAGGCGGACGCGACCCGCCTCGCGACGCGGCGCGGGCTCGACTGGACGGCGCGCTTCCCGGTCATCGCGGAGGCGATCGCCGGCCTGCCAATCGAGAGCGCGATCCTCGACGGCGAGGCGGTGATCGAGGACGCGCACGGCATGTCGAGCTTCTCGGCCTTGCAGGACGCGCTCTCCGGAGGCGGGGGCCACGCCGCGCGGGCAGCGATCTTCTACGCCTTCGACCTCCTCTGGCTCGACGGCGCCGACCTGCGCGACCTGCCGCTGGCTGAGCGCAAGGCGAAGCTCGCCGGCCTCGTGCCGCCCGGCGGCACGGGCACCTTGCGGTTCAGCGAGCACGTGGAGGGGGACGGCGGCGCGATGGTGCGCAGCGCCTGCCAGCTCGGGCTCGAAGGCGTCATCGCGAAACGCCGCGACAGGCCCTACCGCGCGGGGCGGGGCGAGGACTGGGTCAAGGTCAAATGCACCGACCGCCAGGAATTCGTGATCGGCGGCTACGTGCCCTCCGCCAAGACGAAGAACGCGGTCGGGTCGCTGGCACTCGGCTTCCACGAGGACGGGGGGCTGCATCACGCGGGGCGCGCCGGCACGGGCTTCACGGCGGAGGCCGCGCGCGACCTGTTCAAACGACTTGCCCCGATGAAGCGCGCCACATCGCCCTTCGCGAAGAGGCTGACCGCCGAGGAGCGGCGCGGCGTCGTATATGTCGAGCCGACGATGGTCGCCGAGGTCGAGTTCCGCGGCTGGACGGCCGAGCGGAACCTGCGCCAGGCGGCCTACAAGGGCCTGCGCGAGGACAAGAGCCCGGACGAGGTGGTGCGCGAGACGGCCGAGCCCTCGCCGGACGACGCGGAGGCGGTACCCGCCGCGAAGCCCAAGGCCGAACCAGACACGAAGCCCGCCCACAAGCCCGCAAAGAGAGGCGGCACGAGGACGGTCGGAGCTGAGGTCGCGGGCATCGCGCTCTCCCATCCGGAGCGCGTCCTGTGGGAGTCGGGAGTCACGAAGCAAGGGCTCGCGGAGTTCTACGAGAGCATTGCGGAGTGGCTGCTGCCACACCTCGTCCACCGGCCGCTGTCGCTCGTGCGATGCCCCAGCGGCGCTGCCCACGGCTGCTTCTTCCAGAAGCATTCCTGGGCGGGGCTCGGCCCGGACATCCGCCGCGAGAGCGTACGCGACGAGGGCGGCGAGGAGGAGATCCTCTATGTCGAGGACATCCGGGGAGTCGTGTCGCTGGTCCAGGCGGGCGTGCTCGAGATCCATCCCTGGGGCACGACGGTCGCGGACGTCGAGCGGCCCGACCGCATCGTCATGGACCTCGATCCCGGCGAGGGCGTCACCTGGGCGGATGTGGTGGCGGGCGCGCAGGACGTGCGTGAGCGCCTCGCCGCCATGAAGCTCGACAGCTTCGTCAAGACGACCGGCGGCAAGGGCCTGCACGTCGTCGTGCCCCTGACCGGCAAGTCCGATTGGGCGGAGGTCAAGGGCTTCGCCAAGGCGCTCGCGGACGCGATGACCAAGGACAGCCCCGGCCTCTACATCGCCAAAGCCACCAAGGCGGCGCGGCGGGGGCTCATCTACGTCGACTACCTGCGCAACGGACGCGGCGCGACCGCGATCGCCCCCTACTCGACACGGGCACGTCCCGGCGCGACTGTCTCCGTGCCGATCGCCTGGGCGGAACTTGGCCCGGCGCTGAAGCCGGACCAGTACAACGTCGGGAACCTGAACGAGCGGCTCCGTCGCCGGAAGGCCGATCCGTGGGCCGGGATCGACGCCGTGCGGCAGGGCCTCCCACCCTCGAAGGCGCGATCCGCGAGCGCGGGACGGAGCGCCGCAGGGGCCGGAACCTCGCCCGGAAGGCCGCGTTCACCTCGGACAAATTCGAGGTGAAACGAGACATGGCCAAAGTCGTCGCAGACCAACGAGCCCGTGGCGGGGGACAGGGCAAGCCGGTCCTCTACGTCCTGATCGCCGCCCTGGTCCTGCTCGGGGTCTACATGGTGGTCCTGCTCAGCTGGAGCGGGATGACCTCGCCGACGAGCCCGCAACAGGCCTCCTCGCAACAGAGCAACAGTTCGGGCGCGAGCTCGTCGAACACGTCGAAGATCCCCGCGGACAACCCCGCCTATCCCTCGCAGGCCGAGCCGAAGACCGGAGCTCCCGGGACGACGCCTGCCCGCTGATCGCCCGACGCGGCCCGTTTACGAGCCGCACCGAATAAGTGAAGAACCGGGCGTCGCGAGACGTCCGGTTCTTTCACGTGAGGCTTCCGATCTCGGCCCTTCGTTTCATCCTCGTGCTGTTCGTACTGGCGCTCGCCGCGCCGCATGCTCACGCGCAGCAGCCCTCCTCGCCCGACACGAGCCCAAGTGTCGTGACGGTCGCGCCGAACGTCCGGGCGGCACTCGAATCCGCGCATCTCGAGCTTGAGCAATCCGAGGCCGCGCTGAAGCGACCGAACCTGTCCGGCCCGGATCTGCAGGATATGCGCACCCGCATCGATCCCGTGGTGGAGCGGCTGCGCGGGCTGACCGCCGAGATCGACCCGCAGCTCGACGCCGCGAAGGCCCGCCTCGACCAGCTCGGGCCCAAGCCCAAGGAGGGCGCGACCGCGGAGGGCGCCGACGTCGCCAAGGCACGGGCGGATCGTGAGGCCGCCGTCTCGGGGCTCGACGATAGTCAGAGGCTCGCGCGCGCTCTCCTGCTTCAGGCTGACCAGATCACCTCGCAGATCAGCGACCGGCGCCGCTCGGCTTTCGCGCGCGCGCTGTTCGAGCGCAGTTCGTCGCTCCTCAGCCCCGACCTCTGGCTGACGGTCGTCTCCTCCATGCCGCGCGACCTGCGGGCGCTTCGGATCGTGACGTCGGACGCGCTCGACCGCTTCGGGAGCCGGTCCTCGCCCGTGACGCTGACGCTGTTCGGGCTCGCGATCGGGCTCGCGATCGCGCTGCACATCGTGCGCCGCCACATCGCACCGCGCGTCGTCCGGCGCTCGCGCCAGGCGGTCGAGGTCGGACGGCGGCGCAAGGTGCTGGCGGCCCTCGCGGTGCTGGCGGTGGACGCGCTACCGGCCGCTCTCGGGAGCTTCGTCATCTACCAGCTCCTCGTCGCGGCCGACCTGATCGTCGCGCGGCTGATTTCCGTCGCGGCGGCACTCCTCACGACGATCGCCTTCGTGGCCTTCACGCGCGGCGCGGCGGACGCGGTCCTGGCGCCGGACCGCTCGGCGTGGCGGCTCGTCCCTCTTTCCGACGCGGCCGCCGACTGGAGCGTGAACTTCCTCGTCGCCTTCGCGACCGTCGTGTCCGTCGGCAAGATGATCGACGGCGTGAACGAGGCGATCGCGGCCGGGCTCTCGCTCAGCGTCGCGACGCGAGGCGTCGTGGCCCTGATCGCGGCCCTGATCCTGGCCGAGCTGCTGCGCCGGTTCGCCAGCGGCACGCCGGCCGGCGAGGAGGCCTGCCTCGGGCCCTATATCCCGACCGAGCCCGAACTCGGTGGCCCGTTGCGCACCCTCGGCTGGGCGGCCGTCGCGGCGATCGTTCTGACGGCGCTCGGCGGCTACGTGGCGTTCGCGTCGTTCCTGGTCGACCAGGTGGCCTGGATCGGGTCGCTGGCCGCGGTGCTCTTCGTGGCGGTCGCGGTCTCGGACGAGGTGATCGGCGAGTCGCTGGGCCACGACACCCGGCTCTCGACCACGCTGCAATCCAATCTCGGCCTGCGCCGCCGCTCGCTCGAACGGCTCGGGATCCTGGGCGCCGGGCTCGCGCGGGTCGTGCTGGTGCTGGCCGCGATCCTGCTGGCGCTCGCGCCCTGGGGCATCGAGTCGGGCGACGTCGCGTCGAACCTCAGGGCCGCGTTCTTCGGCTTCAAGGTCGGGGACGTGACGATCTCGCTCTCGACCACGATCGTGGCGATCGCGATCTTCGGGGCGATCGTGGGCGCGACCCGCATCGTCCAGCGCTGGCTCGACCGGCGGTTCCTGCCCACGACCGATCTCGATGCCGGGCTCCAGAACTCGATCGTGACCGCGATCGGCTATCTCGGGTTCTTCGCGGCCGCGGCCTTCGCGTTCAGCTATCTCGGCCTCGGGCTCGACAGAATCGCGATCGTGGCGGGCGCGCTCTCGGTCGGCATCGGGTTCGGCCTGCAATCGATCGTGAACAACTTCGTGTCCGGGCTGATCCTCCTGTGGGAGCGACCGATCCGGGTCGGCGACCTCGTGGTGATCGGAGACGGCGAGGGCTATGTCAGGCGCATCAGCGTTCGGGCGACCGAGATCGAGACCTTCGACCGGTCGAGCGTGATCATCCCGAACTCGAACCTCATCTCGGGGGTCGTGAAGAACCGCGTGCGGGGCGACCGGACCGGGCGGGTGATCCTGCCCATCCAGGTACTCCGCAACCAGGACCCGGCGCGAGCCGCAGCCCTCCTCGTCGAGCACGCCTCGCGTCACCCCGACGTCCTGTCGGAACCCGTGCCCCGCGTCCTGTTCCGGAAGATCGGCGAGACCTGGCTCGATCTCGACCTCGTGTGCTTCGTCGACGACGTCACGAAGCAGATCCGTGTCCAGAGCGATCTCAACTTCTCGATCTTCAAGGCCCTCGTCGACGAGGGCATCCTGCCGCCGCTCGGTCCGGGCGCCATGAATATCGGGGGCCTCGACCAGGTCCAGGGCGCGCTGACGGAGATCGCCCGGGCGCTCGCCACCCGCTCCGTCTCAACCGTTAGCTCGGTCTCGATGCCGAGCGCGCCTTCCACGAGGGACTGATCATTGCCGGCCGGTGCCGCACAGGCGTTCGGGGGAGTATGCGCCGCCGGCCGATACGAGCGACGTGACGCTGCTCTCACCACGCCGACTGAATGTGCGACGTGAAAGACCGGCTCGCCCCTGGATAAACTAGCAGCGCGAGCCCATCGAACGTACTGTTCCCGTCCTTGCGGCAAGCCTAACTGATGCGGTCGTCGTAAGGTCGAGGACGTTGACGGATCGCTTTTATGACGTCATGGCACTGGAAAACGGCGCTGTTCGAGGCTGAGAGATAAGTCAGGGCCCAGGAGCAACATAGATGACGATCACAGCTGATGATGTTCGCTGGTGCTATAAGAACCTTCTTAATCGCCTACCGGAAGATGACACAGTCATCTCGGCTTGGCTAAGCAATGCTGCTGATTGGCAAACACTCATAAATCTGTTTATCGGTACAAAAGAGTTCCGCGACATCATCAGTATATCGAACGTTCAGAATCTTGATATCTTGCTATATAATAGGACGAAACACGGCTTCCTATTTCCAGCTCCACTTAATAATGCCTATGTTCTTGGACAATATTCTTTGCATGATTACGAGTCGGACGAGTGCGCAGCCATCATAAGGCATTTAGAGGCAGGACAAATCTGTATCGATCTTGGCGCTAGACATGGCTATATGACCTGCGTCATGGCTAACAGTGTCGGTCCGACGGGTCGCGTGTATGCGTTCGAGCCAAGCGTCGGAACCGACATCCTCCTGCAGGCCCGAACCGCGAACCGCTTCGACCAAGTCGAACTGGTTCGCAAGGCCGCCGGCGACTACACCGGCACGATCCGTTTCTCGACCGCGAACGCCCAGTTCAGCGAGGAGAGCGGCGACGAAGAGGTGCAGATCACGCGTCTCGACGACATGCTGGCCGACATCCAGCGGCCTGTATCGTTCATCAAAATGGACATCGAAGGAGCCGAGTACCGTGCACTTCGCGGGGCGGAATCCTTGATACGCGCCGACTGCCCCGTCATTCTGATGGAGCTCTACGATGAACAGCAACGTGCCGTCAGCGGGAAGTCCGTGCGTGAACTCATCGATTTGATGCGTTCGTGGGGCTACAGCGTCGTCGGGCTCGACGCAGCACCTGTGAGTGACGACACGATCAACGAGAGCACATCGGTCGGACGTATCATCAACGTCCTTTTCATTCCTGGCAGCCAAAGCAAGCAGAACCCGCGAAGTCATATCGTCGAGTATAGCGGCGTCGAGGTCGTGTCCTACGCCCAGAACATGGAAGACGTACTCTACAATCGCGCTTTCCGAAGCCAAGAAAACGGAACGTTCATCGACATCGGGGCCGGTCATCCGGCGGCAGACAACGTCACAGTTTGGCTCGGCACGCGCGGTTGGCGCGGGGTCAACGTGGAACCCAATCCACTATTTCACGCGGAACTTGAGAAATATCGTTCCCATGATACGAACCTGAACGTCGGCATATCCGATCATACAGGCACACTGACCTATTATCAGGTGATCCAGAACGATCTCGGTCACGGCTGGGGACTGTCGTCTTTCGATCCCGCCGCCGAAGTCTTGGCAGTTCGCGAAGGCTATGCGGTCAATCGACTGATGATACCCGTCGTTACCTTGAACGAGATCGTCGATCAGCACTTTCCGAACGGCTTCGAGCTTCTTAAGATCGATGTCGAAGGATTGGAGACGAAGATCATCACGTCGACCGACTGGAGTCGCGTACGCCCGCGCCTGATCTGCGTCGAAGCGGTCGAGCCGAACTCAGCACGTCCGACGTGGCCGCTCTGGGAGAGCGCGCTGGTGCTGGGAGGCTATCGCTTCGCCGCGTTCGATGGGGCCAATTGCTATTATTGCCGTCACGACGATGCCGATATGCTCGGACAGCTTACGGCACCGGTTTGCTGCAACGATCGCTACCGCAGAGCCACGGATGCCGATATCCATACCGTTCTCGGCCTGATGCCGCCGCAAGGCGGGTGAGCCTGGTCGAGACGGGTGGAAGCGCGGAGAGATGCTTGAAGATTCGCTGCGGCTCCCTTGCACTCGACTTCGGTGTGTTCACAGCCGCGCCTGGGAGCCGATGCCGTCACGGCTTCAGGCCCGGGGGCACGATCGGCTCCTCCCGCATCAGCGTGACCGTGACGCGCCGGTTCGCCGCCAGATAGGGGTTGTCGGGGAACATGGGCTCCACGTCGGCCTTGCCGGCGATGAGCGCGAAACGGTCGTCCGGCACGCCGTTCGAGGCCAGGATCTCGCGCACCGTCGTGGCGCGCCCGGCCGACAGCTCCCAGGCCGGCCCTTCCGGCTTCTGGCCCGGCCGCATCGCGGCGGTATGGCCCGCGACCGTGATGCGCTGGTTCAGGCGCCGCAGCGTCGGGGCGATCCGCACGAGGATGTCGCGGGCACGGTCGAAGGGCTGCGTCGAGCCGACACCGAACATCGAGCGGCCGTCCTGGTCGACGAGTGAGACGTTGAGTCCCTCCTTGGTGTCCTCGACGATGATGTTCTTCGACAGTTCCGCGATGTCCGGCAGGTTCTGGAGCGCCTGACGAAGTGACGTCGCGGCCGCCGCGAAGCCGCGCTTCTCCGGCGCCTCGCCATCGTCGTCCCCGTCGGGAGCCCCGGGGCGCGGCCTGTCGGATGCCTTCTCGGGATCGACGTTGTGGGCGTTCTTCAGGCGGCCCCGGACCGGGACCCCGTCCTGCTCCATGATGCCCGCGAAGCGGCTCTCTTTCGAGGTGCCGAAGGCGTCGCGCATGGAGCCCGCGACGAGCTGGAGCTTCTTCTGGTCCTGGGTCGAGTACGCGGCCACCATCACGAAGAAGCTCATGAGCAGCGCCATGAGATCCGCGAAGGTCACGAACCAGCCGTGGCCGCCGTGCTCGCCGCCTTTCTTCTTCCGCGCCACGTTCCGTCTCCGTCAGGCTTCGGCGAGATCGGCGCGGGTGTGCTCGGGCAGGTAGGCGATCAGCATCTCGCGCACGATGGCCGGGCTTTTCGCATCCCGCAGCATCAGCACGCCGTCGATGATGATGGTGCGCGAGACGTCCTCCTCCTCCTTCTTGACATGCAGCTTGTCGGCGATCGGAAGGCAGATCATGTTGGCGATCAGCGCCCCGTAGAGGGTCGCGAGGAGCGCGGTCGCCATCGCGGGCCCGAGCTTGGAGGGGTCCGACATGTTGGCGAACATCGTCACCATGCCCAGGATCGTCCCGATCATGCCCCAGGCCGGGGCGCAGTCGCCGTAGGCGCGGTAGACTTTGGACCCCTCGTCCAGCCGCTGCAGGAAGAGATCCCGGTCGGTCTCCATCGCGGTGCGGATGAAATCCTTGTCGTACCCGTCCACGAGGTAGCGGATGCCCTGCGCCATGAAGCTGTCCGGGACCTCGTAGGATTCGAGCGCCATCGGGCCGGACTTGCGCATCAGGTCGGCGATCTTGGTCAACTCCTCGATCAGCTCGCGCGGGTGCATGGAGCGGCCGCCGAACGCGAACTTGATGCCCATCGGCAGGCCGTGGAGGATGACGCCGAACGGGAACCGGGTCAGCGTCGCCATGGTGGCGCCGCCGAAGATGACGATGAGGGCGTGATCGCTCCAGTAATGGCCGAAATGACCGCCATCGAGCATGATGAGCGTGAAGAGGACGGCGAATCCGCCGACCAGTCCGACGCCTGTCGCTATGTCCATGTCGTCCTCGTGGCGGGCGGCACGCGCCCGACGCGACGCTGTCGCGCCTCACCGGACGCTAAGGTTCGCGCGCTGAAGGAAACGTTAAGCTTAACCTTTGCGACAGGCCGCGATCCCGAACGCAGAGGTCTCGCCCGGTGGTCACGGCCGAACAGAGTGCGATCTCGGTGCGCGCCGATCGATTGTTCGATCCGAGTCGTCGTCGGGCGACGTGACGCCGACCGGCCACACCCGAGGAGAGGTTAACTATCGTTAACTGTCCGATGTCGCGTTCGATCTTGATCATGTGCTAATAAACTGGGAACGACTTGACACCGAGGAACGTCGTGACCGGCTGCGCGCGCAACATGGATGCAGATCAGCACAGACGCACCGGTTCCGGGGCTGGAACGATCGGCCGAACTGATGGTGCCGGCACGCCTGCGGTACCCGGCTCGTGCTGAGGGACGCCGATGGGGCGGGGACCCTCGACCTCGGCTCGTCTCTCCTCGGCACGACGATCGACGCCAATCGACTTGACGCCAAGCAGATCGACGCTTCCTGGGGTGGCGACGTCGTCGTTCATGACGCACACCTCCTCTTCCAGGGCGAGTACAGCCGGGTCGGCTTCGACCTCGTCATCCGGGACGACGCCAACCGGCTGACGGTCCACGACTACTTCCGACCCGGCCGGCGTCCGAACCTCGTCTCCGAGGAGGGCGCGTCGCTCTCCGGAGAGGTCGTCGAAGCGATGGCGCTGTCGCCGCACGGGCCTCGATATGCCCAGGCGGGAACGGCTCCGGCGGCGCCGACCATCGGCCGCGTCGAGACGGTCGGCGGCACCGCGAGCGTGCTCCGCAACGGCTCGGCGGTCGCGCTCAACGTCGGCGATCTCGTCTATCGGGGCGACGTCGTGCAGACGGGGGGTGGGTCGAGCCTCGGCATCACCTTCATCGACGGCACCGCGTTCAGCCTGCAATCCGGCGCCCGCATGGTGCTGAACGACATGGTCTACACGCCGGGCGGCACCGGCAATTCGGCGCTGATCAGCCTCGTCCAGGGTTCGATCAGCTTCGTGGCCGGCCAGGTGGCGAAGACCGGCGACATGCGCGTCGACACGCCGGTCGCCACGATGGGCATCCGCGGCACGGCCGTGAACGTCGACATCTCGGCCGATAACGGGACGACGCGCTTCTCGGTCATGCGCGAGCCGGACGGGCGTGTCGGCTCCTACGTGCTCTACAGCAAGACCGATCCGAACGTCATTCTCGCGACCGTGTCCCAGGTCGATGTCGGGGTCATCGTCGAGGCGAACGGCAGCGTCACGAACTTCACCAAGTCGCCGGGCGATCTCGGGGCCGAGCAGCTCCTCGTCCAGTTCGTGTTCCAGCTCTTCAATGCGGGCCAGGCGAATCCCATCGTGGTCACGCCCGCCCCAGCCCCGGCGCCTCCGCCGGGCGGTCCGCAGGGCGGGGGCGGCGGGGGCTCCTCGACGCCGCCCGACGGGGCGGCCGGCAACGGCTCCTCCGGGCCGGCGAGCCCCCAGTTCCCGGCCCCGGTGAGTCCTCCGCCGACGGGTGGCGGCACAGCCGGCCCGCCAGTCCCCGGCCTGCCGGCCACGGCCGCCCAGAGCGGTGGCGGCGGCTCGACCCAGCAGACGTCTGACACCACGGGCAGCACCGATACGGCCGGCGCCGGGAACGTCGCGACGGGCGGGAGCGCGACGACCACGACGGGCGAGCCCACCAACAGCGCGTCCAACCCGACCGGAGCAGGGACCGTCGCGCAGGGCCAAGGCGGCGGCAGTTCCGCATCCGCACCGATTGACCAGACCGGCTCCACACAGACGAGTACGCCTGCCCCCTTCACGCCGAAGATCGTGACCGTGGCGGCGGACAGCCTCGTGCTGGCATCCGGCAGCCGCGATGGCGTTCTGGCGCGCGAGGGCGCGAGCGACGCCTCCATCGCGACCGAGCATGTCGTCTCGGCTCACGCGCTGTCCGGCAACGAGGTTGCGGTCGGTGCATCCCCGACGACCGTGACCGGGACCTACGGCACGCTCGCGATCCAGTCGGACGGCTCCTACAGCTATCTCGCGCTCCGGGCGACGGCGCTCGCGAAAGGCGAGACGGGGGACGACGCCTTCACCTTCACGGTCCAGGAGGCGGACGGGAGCCGGACGACCTCCACGATCACCTTCCATGTCGAGGGCGTGAACGACGCGCCGATCGCGACGCCCGACCGCCTCGCGTTGAACCTCTCGACCCGGCCGGTGGTCGATGCCCAGGTCAGGAGCGCGGGCGTGCTCGCGAACGACACCGACCCGGATCACGGCGAGACCGCCGCCCTCGTGGTCAGCGCCGTGCATGCGCAGGACGCGCCCGACACGAGCGTCGCGCCGGGAACGCCCGTGACGGTCGCGGGACGCTACGGCGAGCTCACGATCGGGGCGGACGGCACCTATCATTACGTCGCCGACCACGCGCAGGCGCTGGGCGCCGGACGCGTCGGGGACGACGCCTTCACCTACACGATCACCGATCCGAACGGCGCGACGTCGAGCGCGAGCCTCACCTTCAGCGTCACGGGCGTGAACGACGCACCCGTCGCGCCGGACCAGAGGGTCACGCTCGCGGAGGACACGCCGACCCGCATCACGCCAGGCGCGAGCGACCCCGATGGCGACGCTCTGATCTACAGCGTCGTGACGGGGCCGCAGCACGGCTCGGTCACGGTCGAGTCCGGCTCGTTCCGCTATGCGCCGAGCGCCAACTACAACGGCCCGGACAGTTTCACCTACCGGGCGAACGACGGCACGGTCGATTCGAATACCGCCACCGTCTCGCTGACCGTCACGCCCGTGAACGACGCGCCGGTCGTCTCGGGACCGTCGACGGGAACCGTGCGCGAGGATTCGGCCAGCTCGTCCACCGGGCAGTTCGCCGCGATCGACCCCGACGCGGGCGCGACCGCGACGTGGATGGTGACGGGCGGCACCAGCCCGCATCCGGCCAATTACGACTACCGGGCCGACACCCTCACGATCACCCGGTCGGCCACAGGCGCGGCGGGCGCACCCGTCCTGTACCAGGACAAGTTCGACGGATCGACGCCGACCAGCTCCGCGGCCTTCGGAAGCGGGTTCAGCTACACCACCCCCTTGGTTCTGTCGGGCGGCCGGGCGGTCTTCGACGACGAGCACGCGACGACCGCCGCCGGCGTCGGGACCCCCGACCCGTTCACGACGGATTCCACGACGCTGCGGACGAGCCGCAGCGCCGATCCGAACGACACGACGGGGCTCAAGAAGGGCGGGGATTTCACGGTCGCGGCGGTCTTCGACTTGGCGAGGCCCGTCGACCTGCGCAGCTATTACGGGGTGCGCCTGACGGACCGGACGGTCGGCAACACGGATCCGTCGCTGGACAATGTCGGCGATGATACGCTGGAGCTGATCGTCAGGAAAGGCACGGACGGGATCGTCCGCGTGACCTTCTGGGACGTCAATCAGGCCGCCAACACGGTCACGACGATCGCGACGTCGACGCTGGCGCCGCTGGCGGGAGACGACCAGATCAACATGCGGCTGATGCATGCCGCCGGTTCGAGCACGATCACGGCCGCGTTCGACTATCTCAGCGCCGGCGTCGTCACCCATTCGGGCGCTTTCACGCAACCGGGATACCTGTTCGGGGGCGACACCGCGACCACGGCGGATGACGAGCTCTATACCCGCGCCACCCTGATCGGGACGGAGCCCGCCACGGCGGATTCGTATCTGACCGGCACCTACGGCACGCTGGTCGTGAACCAGGCCGGCCAGTGGACGTACAATCTCGCGAATTCGAGCGCGGCCGTCCAATCGCTGGGGGCGAACGACACCCGCACCGACACGTTCTCGATCGTCGCGACGGACGACCAGGGCGCGCCGAGCACCCCGCACGACGTGACGATCACGGTTCGGGGCACGAACGATGCGCCGGTCGCACGCAACCAGAGCATCACGCTGCCGGAGGACACGCCGACCGTCATCGCGCCCGCGGCGAGCGACGTCGATGCCGGCGACCGCCTCACCTACACGGTCGTGACCGGCCCGGCGCACGGCTCGGTCACGATCGAATCGGGTTTGTTCCACTACACGCCGACGGCCGATTATAACGGACCGGACAGCTTCACCTACCACGCCAACGACGGGACGGTGGATTCGAACAGCGCGACCGTCTCGCTGACCGTCACGCCGGTGAACGACGCGCCGGTCGCGCGCGATGAGAGCGTAACCACTCCGGAGGACACGCAGACGTTCATCACGCCGGCGGCGAGAGACGTCGACGGCGACAATCTGACCTACGGGATCGTGACAGGCCCGCAGCACGGCTCGGTCACGTTCGAATCGGGCACGTTCCACTACACGCCGACGGCCGATTACAACGGTGCCGACAGCTTCAGCTACCACGCCAACGACGGGACGGTGGATTCGAACGTCGCGACGGTCTCGCTCACGATTACGCCCGTGAACGACGCGCCGGTCGCGAACGACCAGAGCGATACGCTCGATGAAGACACGCAGACGTTCATCACCCCCGCGGCGACCGACGTCGACGGCGACGCGCTGACCTACACGGTCGTGACCGGGCCGCAGCACGGCTCCGTCGACGTCGCGTCGGGCACGTTCCGCTACACGCCGGCGGCCGACTACGACGGCCCGGACAGCTTCACCTATCACGCGAACGACGGCACGGCCGACTCGAACGACGCGACCGTGACCCTCACCGTCACGCCCGTGAACGACCCGCCCGTCATCGATCTCGACACTGGCAGGGACGGGACGGGCACGAGCGTCGAGTACACCGGGCCCGTCCTCTTCGCGCCGGGGCCGGTCTCCATCACGGACCCGGACACGGGTGCCACGATCGATCACATCACCCTCAGGCTCACGAGTTCCGGCGAGCCGGACAGCATCGATACGCTGTCGCTCGACAGCGGTACGGGCTACGTGATCGAGCGGGGTGCGTCGGACGGCGTCTACGTCATGCACCGACAGGACGGACAGCCGGGGAGCGGCGCCGATTTCGCCGACGCGCTGTCCCACGCCGTCTTCACGTCGGGCGACGACACGACGGACCGGACGGTCACGATCGACGTGACGCCGAACGACGGCACGGCGGACGGAGCGCTCGCCACCTCGAGCGTCCACGTGCCGAGTACCTCGAACGGCGGGACGAACCAGGCGCCCCAGGTCCAGTCGTCGTCCCCGGGCACCCTCTACCAGGTCGGGCGCGAGCCGGTTGAGGTCGACCCGGCGATCACGGTCACGGACGCCGACAGCGCCGTCCTCGACCATGCCGAGGTCCGGGTGTCGCTCACCGATTTCACCCTGGTCACGGGCGACCTCGTCCAGATCACCGGCGGAAACGGGTTCACCGTCGATTCCGCCTCCAACGACCTGGTCGGGTTCACGGATGGAGGCGTCATCCATCAATCCTTCGCGGACGGGACGCTCACGCTCACGGGGGACGATGCGAGCCCGGGGGACTTCCAGCTCGCGTTCAGGGCGGTCACGTTCAGCACGGCGGACCAGACCCATACGGGCGAGCGCCGGGTGCAGTTCACCGCCAATGACGGCGTCTCGGAAAGCTACGCCACCGACGAGTTCGTCAAGGTCATCTATGACGCGAACGACGTCTTTCTGCTCGCGAACACCTCCACGGTCACGGCCTCCGTCCCGGTTCCGGCCACCCAGATCCCGTCCGGCCTGACCTACGCGTTCGACGCGCCCGCCCACGGGAGCGTCACGCAGAACGCCGCGGGCCAGCCGGGCTTCACCTACACGGCTGACGCCAGCTATGTCGGATCGGACAGCTTCGCCTACACCGTGGCGAACGCGGACGGCGTCGTCTTCACGGGACACATCACGATCGGCGTCCATCCTGGCGAGGGCGGCCAGTTCGGGGCCGGCCTGGCGAGTCTCGGCGACGTCGATGGGGACGGGCGCTCGGACAGCGCGATCGGCGCGCCTGCCATCGGCGGTGGGATCGTGTTCCTCGGAAGCTCGTCGGGCGGGCAATATCAAGTGCAGGGCCAGGGAAGCGAACAGGTCGGCCACACGGTCGCGGGTCTCGGCGACACCAACCAGGACAATGTCGGGGACCTCGTGGCGGGAGCGCCGGGGGCGACCGACGGCGCAGGCGCGGCCTACGTGGTGTTCGGCCGCGCGGACGCGGCCAACATGAACCCGATCGCGACGTCGAGCCTCGACGGAACCTCTGCCGAGGGCTTCACCATCACGGGCGCGAACGCGGGCGACCACGCGGGATCGGCCGTGGCGGCGGCCGGCTACACGAACGGAGACACGGTCCCGGACATCCTTGTCGGCGCGCCGGACGCGAATGGCGGAGCGGGCACGGCCTATCTGATCTACGGCAAGGCGGACACGGACACGATCTCGCTCGCGGCGATCGACGGGACGTCGGCTCGAGCCGCGGCCGCGGCCGCCCCGCGAGCCGGGATCGCGATCCACGGCGCGGACGGGGATCATCTCGGCTTCTCGATCGCGGGCGGCGGCGATCTCGATGCCGACGGCTTCGCGGACATTCTCGTCGGCGCGCCGGGGGACGTGACGACGACGCCGGCGACCGCCACGACGCCTGGAGCGGTCTACGTGATCCACGGCGCGGCCGGGCTCGGAAACCTCGACGTCACGGATTCGGGGAGCTTCACGGCCCCCGACTTCAAGATCACGGGCGCAGCGAACGGCGACCAGTTCGGCTACGCGGTCGCGAGCATCGGCGACGTGAACGGCGACGGCTACGACGACCTCGCCATCGGTGCCCCGCACGCCACCGTTCAAGACCGCGCCGAAGCCGGCTTGGTCTATGTCGTGTACGGGTCGGCGACCCTGTCCGGCGTCGATCTCGGCCAGATCGGCCAGGGGATCGGCGGCTTCACGATCTCCGGGGCGGCGGCGGGCGACCACCTGGGCTCATCCATCGCCTTCGCGGGCGACGTGAACGGAGACGGTCTCGCGGACATCATCGTCGGGGCGCCGGGGAGCAGCAACAACAATCGTGTGGGCAACGGCGCGGCCTATATCGTGCTCGGCTCCACGGCCGGCGGCAACGTGGATCTTGCCCAGTCCGGTCCGAGTATCACGGGCGATCACGCAGAGGGGCATATCGGGACGACGGTCGCGACCACTGGCGATTCCGCCGGGTCGGGTCTCGCGGGCTTCACGGCCGGCTCGCCGCAAACCTACGACGCCGGCAACAACATCGCGAATTCGGGCTACTCGTCGAGCACGGGCTATCCCGGCAACGCCTTCACGGTGGCGGGCGACATCGACGCGAATACGCTGACCGGGACGGGCGGCAACGACATCATCGGGGGTGAACAGGGCAACGACCGGATCTCGGGCGGGGGCGGCGCCGACGTTCTGAACGGCGGTTCGGGCCAGGATACCTTCGTGTTCGATTTCGGGGACGCGGCCGGGCGAACCGTCATCACGGATTTTCATCCCTCCGCCACGACCCCGGCTTCCGGCGAACGCGACCAGATCGAGGTCAACTATCCGGGCATCGAGATCGCGAACCTCATCGCCAACGCCACGCAGGTGAACAGCCACGATACCTTGCTCACGATCGACGCGGAGCACGCGATCCTGCTCAAGAACGTGCTCAAGGCCGCGCTCTCGGCCGACGATTTCGCTATCCTGAGCGCGTGATCCGGCCGTGTCGGCGCCGCGCGTCTTCATCGGGATGCCGACGGCCGGCAACACGATCCAGTCGGATTGCACTGCATCGCTGATGGACATGACGGCGCGGCTGCATAGGCAGGGCGTCGGTACGGCGTTCCGGGTGATCGACGGGCCGAACACCATGGTTCAGCGCGATCTCCTGGCGCAGGAATTCCTGGGCGGCGACTTCACGCACTTCCTGTGCGTCGACAACGACATGGCGTTCCGCGCCGACATCTGCGAGCGGCTCCTCGCGGCCGGCAAGCGCCTGATCGGAGCCGTCTATCCGCGGCGTTCCCTGGACCTCGGCCGACTGGCGAGGTTGAGGGAGCAGCACGGTTTCGACGACGCCCTCGCGCTCGCGCATGATTGGAACGTACACCTCCTCGACAACACGGTCACGGTCCGCGACGGGTTCGCCCGCGTGGCGGCGCTGGCGACCGGCTTCCTGCTGATCGAGCGCGCGTGCCTCGTCGAGATGATGGAGCGGATCGACGTCCCGTCCTACACGACGGTCGGGGGACCTGCGAACCTGCGGGCCTTCTTCCGGGAGCTCAACGAGAACGGCGCGGTCTGGAGCCACGATTACGCCTTTTGCAGACGCTGGATCGAGGCGGGCGGCGAGGTCTGGGCCGATGTGCAGGCCGAGATCCTGCATGTCGGGGCGTTCCGCTACGGGATGCCCTTCGCGAACTATCTCGGCGCGCTGGCCCGGGTGGGGCGCGCGACCTCGGCCCCGGCATGACGTCCGGCGTCGCGCCGCCGGCCCGGGTGGCTCGATGGCGGGCGTCGCGGACGCTCCCGTCCGCGACGCCCGCGCCGCGCGCCGGCTGGATGCGGCGGATCACGCGCCGCTTCGGCTACGGCCGCGCGCTCGCGGTCACCCTGCTCTGCCTGATGGTGGCGGTCAGGATCTGGGATCCTCCGCCGGTCGAGGCTTTGCGGCTGCAGACCTTCGACGCGTTCCAGGTCATGCGCCCCCGCGAGGCCTTGCCGCAGCGCCCCATCATGATCGTGGATATCGACGAGGCGAGTCTCGACGCGCTCGGGCAATGGCCCTGGCCGCGCACGCGGATCGCGGACCTCGTGACGCGGCTGACCGCGGAGGGCGCGGTCGTGATCGCGTTCGACATCGTGTTCGCCGAGCCGGACCGGCTCTCGCCGGGCCTCGTGGCCGACGCGCTACCCCAGATCGACTCCGCGACGCGCGATGCGCTGAGAGCCTTGCCGTCGAACGACGATGTCCTGGCCGGCGCGATGCGGGCCTCGCGCGTCGTGCTCGGCCAGACCGCGCTTGCCGGGGCGCCGCCGAGATCGGGGGCGGCGCTGCCGCAGACCGGGTTCGGGGTGCGCGGCCCGGACCCGTCCGAGTTCCTCGCGACCTTCCCGGCGCTCCTGCGCAACGTGCCCTCGCTCGAAGAAGCGGCGGCCGGCCGGGGACTCTTCACCATCCTGCCGGAGCGCGACGGCATCGTGCGGCGGGTGCCGATGGTGCTCAAGGCCGAGGGCAGCCTCGTGGCGACCTTGTCGCTCGACATCCTGCGCGTCCTCACGGGAGGCGGTTCGATCCTCGTCAGGAGCGAGGCCGCCGGAGTCGCGGGCATCCAACTGCCCGGCTTCGAGATCCCGACCGACAGTTACGGGCAAGTCTGGGTGCATTTCAGCCCGCACGATCCGGGGCGTTTCGTGTCCGCGAAGGACGTGCTCGCCGGGACGTCCGCGCCCGGGCTGTTCCGCAACAAGATCGTACTGGTCGGCACCTCGGCGATCGGGCTCCTCGACATCAAGACGACGCCGATCGACCGCTCCATGCCGGGCGTCGAGGTCCAGGCGCAGCTCCTGGAGAATGCGCTGACCCACACGACGCTGATCTCTCCCAATTACGCAACCGTGATCGAGCTTCTGGTCACGATCGCGGTCGGCCTCGCGATCATCCTTTATGCGCCGATCCTGGGGGCGGTGAACCTCCTCCTGTTCGGCATGGTGGTGGCGGCATTCCTCGCCTTCGCGTCGTGGCACCGCTACGCGCAGTCCGGCATCCTGCTCGACGCGAGCTTCCCGCTCGGTTCGAGCTTCCTCATCTACCTGACGATCGTCTTCACCAACTACCTGCGCGAGCAGTTCGGCCGCGCGCGCATCCGCTCCGCGTTCAGCCAGTACCTCTCGCCAGCGCTCGTCGCGCAGCTCGCCCAGTCGCCCGAGAAACTGCGCCTCGGCGGCGAGGAGCGCACGCTCACCATCATGTTCTCGGACGTGCGCGGCTTCACCACCATCTCGGAGTTCTACAAGACCGATCCGGCCGGCCTGACGGCGCTCATGAACCGCTTCCTGACGCCGCTCACCAACGCGATCCTCGACCGCAAGGGCACGATCGACAAGTACATGGGCGACGCCATCATGGCGTTCTGGAACGCGCCGCTCGACGATCCGGACCAGGAGGCGAATGCCTGCGCGGCCGCGCTCGACATGCTGGCCCGCATGGCCGCGCTGAACGCGGCCCGCAAGACCGAGGCCGAGTCGGGGGGGCACCCGGTCCTGCCGCTCGACGTCGGGATCGGCATCAATACCGGCCGTTGCGTCGTCGGCAACATGGGGTCCGACCTGCGGTTCGACTACTCGGTGCTGGGCGACACCGTGAACCTCGCCTCCCGCCTGGAAGGCCAGTCCAAGTACTACGGCGTGAAGACGATTCTCGGCTCGGCCACGGCCGCGAAGGTCGCGTCCCGGTTCGCGGTCCTGGAGATCGACCTCGTCCGGGTGAAGGGAAAGCTGGAGCCGGAGGTCGTATCGACGCTCGTGGGCGACGCCCGCCTGCGCGCGGATCCGATGTTCGTCGCGCTGACCGGGCCTCATGCCAGGATGATCGCGCACTACCGTGCAGGCGATTGGGACGAAGCCGAGGAGGCGCTCGCGGCCTGCAGGTCGATCGGACGCGACTTCGCGCTGGAGGGTCTCTACGAGCTCTACGCGACCCGGATCGCGGAGTACCGGGCCGCGCCGCCGCGACCGGATTGGGGCGGCGTCTACGTGGCGACGAGCAAGTGAGCGCTCACGCGGCGGATACGGGGTCGCGCGCGATCACGGCCCCGATCCGGCGCAAGGCGACGTCGTCGATCCCGAACGCGTGGAGCGCCGCGACCGTGCGGTCGAAATAATCGCGGCAGGAGCCGAGCTCGCCCGCCGCCTGCCTGATCCGCTCGGCCGTCGCGACCTCCGTCAGCTTGCCCGCGTAGCGCGCGTGGGCCTGGTTCACCACGAAGGTCACGGCCCGGACCGGCCCTTCCGGCGTGCGGGCCTCGACCCAACGCGCGTGATACGCGCCGGACAGCATCTCGCGGCGCCACACGAGCAGCAATTCGCCGCGCGCCTCGGCGGCCGGGATGCGGAACGCCATGCCCCGGCAGACCCCGCCGCGATCGAGCGCCAGCATCAGTCCGGGGCATTCGGGTGAGCCTCGCCCGCGCGACAGCCACAGGCAGAATCGCCGGTGGTAGCCGCGCACGGTCCCGAGCCGGCGCTCCGCGAAGTCGAAGGCCGGGTTCCACATCAGAGACCCGTAGCCGAACACCCACACGTCCTCGTCGGGCGGATGGCGGGCGAGCGCCGCGTCGAGCGAGGCGTCGAGCTCCGCGTCGGTGCGGATCGGGAAATCCGGCGTGGCGCGCGCCCGGATCGCCTCCAGATGCGCGCCGCTCGCCAGCCTCTCGCGGGTGATCACGAAGCCCTCGCGGCCGGTCGCCGGGCCGGCATCGCTCATCGGTCGGCCTCGTTCCAGGGATTGATGAGTTGGACGGGCACATCACGAAAATCAGCTACGTTCCGTGTGACCAACGACAGGCGATGAACCATCGCGGTCGCGGCGATCAATCCGTCGGGGCCGCGCGGTCGCTGCGCCTCGAGCCTTCCCCATTCCAGCGCGACGTCGTCGGACACAGGCAGAAGGCCGCCGCGATACCGGCGTCGAACCACATCGAGCCAGCCAGCCAGCACCGCGGCGCTTCGCGGATCCTTGCGAGTCAGCAGGGCTACACCCTTCGAGAGCTCTCCCAATGTGACCACGCTCACGAACAGATCGGCCGATGAAACCGGATCCATCCAGGTTGCAGCCTGCCGCGATCCGCGCCGCAGCTCGGACAGAATATTCGTATCGAGCAGGTACATCAGAGCTCGACATCGGGCCGGCTGGGCCACGGCTGCCGATCGTTGATCATCTCGACCGTCTCGTCATCCCAATGAGGGCCGGACAAAAGGAATTCCTTGAAGGAAGGCTCGTTCGCAGCCAACCGGTCGTACTCCTCCGCCGACACGATCACGGCCGTGCGCTTCCCACGAACGGTGACCTCCTGCGGGCCTTCCGTCTTCGTGCGTTGCACGACCTCGCTGAAGCGGTTCTTGGCATCCTGCAGAGCCCAGCTCATCGTCATCCTCCGAGCTGGACAGACTAGCCATCAGAGCAGGAGCGTCAACAGCTCAGAGCGGATATAAAGACATCTTTATATCTTGATTGCTTTTCGCCTGCACTGCTGCTACAGCGCGCCCATCACACGAGAGGACTAGCATCCATGTCGCAGGCACTGAAGACGGCCGAGAATTTCACGGACTACATCGTGGCCGATATCGGCCTCGCGGCGTTCGGCCGGAAGGAGCTGAGCATCGCCGAGACCGAGATGCCCGGCCTCATGTCGGTGCGCGAGGAATACGGCCCGTCGCAGCCGCTGAAGGGCGCGCGCATCGCGGGTTCGCTCCACATGACGATCCAGACGGGGGTGCTTATCGAGACGCTGGCGGCGCTCGGCGCCGACATCCGCTGGGTGTCGTGCAACATCTATTCGACGCAGGACCATGCGGCGGCCGCCATCGCGGCGGCCGGCGTCCCGGTCTTCGCGATCAAGGGCGAGTCGCTCGAGGATTACTGGAACTACACCCGCAAGCTGTTCGAGTGGCATGACGGCGGCATGCCGAACATGATCCTCGACGACGGCGGCGACGCCACCATGTTCGTGCATCTGGGCCTGCGCGCCGAGCAGGGCGACACTGCCTTCCTCGACACGCCCGGCACCGAGGAGGAGGAGATCTTCTTCGCGCTCCTCAAGAAGACGCTCGGCGAGAAGCC